>DUZQ01000015.1 GCA_013349435.1 Planctomycetota bacterium
ACAAATGAGGACAGCCGGATAGTCCGATAACTTGCCCACCCCATGGGGTGGGTTGGGACAGGAAAATGACTGGATTGATAAGCGATAAAAAAATGTGCGAAACTTTCTTGACGCTACCAAAGTTTAGATTGTATCACCTCTTTCGCAGGCACAAGTATTTGATAATCTATATTGAGTTGAGGTTCCATCCCGGCGCGCCGGGATGGAACCTTATTCTGGATACCGGCTCAAGGCCGGTATGACAAGAATGGCTACGGTATGCCGGAGTCAAAATCTTTTTACGAGTGACAGGCCCATGGCAGGGCCTGTGGGGGTGAAGGTGGTGTAAGGGTTCACCTCGAAGCCTGCAAGCTCAAGGGCCTTTTGCTCGGCGCCTATGTGATGGCCGACAATCCAGCCCAAAACAGCACCGAAAACAACGTCGCTCGCCCAGTGGTCGCCTGAATCCATCATCCGGTAGCCCACAAAGCCCGCCGCTAAGTACGCCGGAAAACCCACCTCCGGGCCGTAAAGCTCATCTAAAACCGAGGCCACTGTAAAGGAGCTGGCCGTATGCCCGCTCGGCCAGGCCAACCATTTGTCGTTAGGGGTATGATTGTTTACAATCAGCTTCAGAGCCATCGTCGCCGCCCCCGTTACAGACAGGGCCTTCATCATCGTCCACGAGCGCTGCTTATTCAGCTCATCACCCCTGTCAACGCTAATCGCGTACCAAAGCCCGGTCGCCGCAAAGTGAACGCCCGGCCCGCCCACATTCGACACTATCTCATCGACCTCTTTACCCAGTGCCCGATTGAGGTCGAAATTATCCGCTATTTCATGGTCCGCTTTTGTATTGTGCATAGCGATACTGGCGCCGCCGGCCATTAAAAGGTACGTCAAATTGTTGCCGGCGGCGATTATCTCTTTGGATTCTTCAATAATAGTGTCCGGCAGCGTCCAGACATCTTTCCAAAGTGAATCGAGGACATCGGCCTTGTTTGGGTCGGTGTTTGTGGTGCTTGGAACAGTTTTGGCGGGGGAGCTGTTTTGGCAGATTGTTTGCTTTTCTGTAAGGTGACTATCCTTCCGGCCTGTGGTGCAAGCGGGCAGGAAAACCAGAATTACAAAAAGGATGTAAAACCGGCATCGGTTGCGACGGAGTTTCTGCATGTATCATTCCCACTCAATAGTGGCCGGGGGCTTGCTGGAGATATCGTAAACCACTCGATTGACTCCGCGGACTTCATTTATTATCCGGTTCGCTGTCGAGCCTAAAACTTCGTATGGTATTCGTGAAAAATCAGCGGTCATAAAATCCTGTGTCTCTACCGCCCGAATTACAATTACGTTTTCGTAGCTGCGTTCGTCGCCCATCACTCCCACCGTGCCGACCGGAACAAGAACGGCCAGCGCCTGGGAGATCTGTCTGTAAAGCCCCGCTGCCTTAATTTCTTCAATGAGTATATCGTCCGCCTGCCGCAGGACTTTCAGTCTTTTCTCTGTAATTTCGCCGATTATCCTGACCGCAAGGCCGGGCCCGGGGAAGGGATGACGCCATACCATATCTTCAGGCAGGCCGAGATACTCCCCGACCCGCCTTACCTCGTCTTTGAAAAGGTTCCGCAGGGGTTCGACAAGCTCAAAACCCAATTCAGCCGGCAGGCCCCCTACATTGTGGTGCAGTTTTATATTGGCGGCTAAATTGCCGTCTTTATGGCCAGATTCGATAACGTCCGGATAAAGTGTCCCCTGGGCTAAGAAACGGGCACCGGCAATCCTGTCAGCCTCCGACTTAAAAGCCCCGATGAACTCTGCGCCGATGATTCTTCGCTTCTCCTGCGGGTCTGTAACACCGGCAAGGGCCTCTAAGAACTGTTTGCTCCAGTCCACGACATGAAGGTCCATACCGAAGTGGTCCCGAAACATCGAGGTAACCGACGCCCGCTCGTTCTTGCGAAGCAACCCGTTGTCAACAAATATACATACAAGTTGCTCGGCTATCGCCTTGTGTAATAGTGCCGCCGTTACCGAAGAATCCACCCCGCCGCTCAGTCCGCATATCACCTTGGCCTTGCCGACCTGCCTGCGGACCGACAACACCGTATCGGCAACAAAATCACTCATCTGCCAGTCACCCCTGCATCCGCATATATCATAGAGAAAATTCTTCAGGATTTCGTTGCCGCATGGCGTATGCGTAACTTCCGGATGAAATTGAACGCCGAAGAATTTGCCGCCGGTGTGCCTGACTGCTGCATAAGGGCAATTCGCCGTGGCCCCCAACGATGTAAACTCTGCGCCAAGCTCATTTACCTCATCGCCGTGACTCATCCAAACCGTAACCGTCTCCGGCAGCCGGGCAAACAAATCGCTTCGCTCGACAATCTCCATCTTCGTCCTGCCGTATTCCCTGCTGGCAGCCGGTGCAATATCCGCACCCAGTATCTTACAGCCTAACTGCATACCATAGCATATACCCAGAATCGGCACACCAAGCTCGAATATCTTCTCATCACAGCCGGGGGCATTCTCAGAATACACGCTCGCAGGCCCACCCGAAAGGATGATACCTGCAATACCGCATGCCGATAATTCTTCTGCGGTTATGTTAGGCTGATATATCCGGGAAAAGACGTTGTGTTCGCGGACTCTGCGGGCTATTAACTGGCCGTATTGACTGCCCAAATCTATTATCGCTATCGTCTGGTGCGACATATTTACTGGATTTCAAAAGGCTCCGAGACCGAGTAATTCGGCGATTCCTGAGTTATCATTATATCGTGAGGGTGGGATTCTGCTACACCGGCGGCGCTGACCCGCACGAACCGCCCCTTTTCGCGAAGCTCGTCAATCGTCCGGGTGCCGCAGTAGCCCATCCCCGCCCGAAGACCGCCTACTAATTGATACACAAAATCGCCCAGGCTGCCACGGTAGGGCACCCTGCCTTCAACGCCCTCGGGTACTAATTTGTCCCGTCTGGTTTCACTTTCCTGGCCGTATCTGTCCGCAGAACCCTGCACCATCGCTCCCAACGATCCCATCCCCCTGTATTCCTTGAACTGCCTGCCCTTGTAAATCACCAACTGGCCCGGACTCTCATCCAGGCCGGCAAAAAGCGACCCAAGCATCACAGACGAAGCTCCCGCAGCAATCGCTTTGCTTATCTCACCTGAATGACGTATGCCGCCGTCGGCAATGACCGGGATATTGTGTTTTTTCGCAACCGATGCGCAGTCCATTATCGCGGTAATTTGCGGAACACCCACACCGGATATCACCCGCGTTGTACATATCGCCCCCGGCCCGATGCCGACCTTTACGGCGTTTGCCCCGGCTTCTATTAAATCCTTTGCCGCCTCGGCGGTTGCGATGTTGCCGGCGACAACATCGATATTATGTTGTTTCTTAATACTTTTCACCGTCTCAATCACATTATGCGAGTGTCCGTGCGCGGTATCTACAACAATAACATCGGCCTCGGCCTCTATCATCGCCTCTGCCCGCTCGTAATCATTCGCGCCAACTGCGGCCCCCACGAGCAGTCTGCCGCGACTGTCTCTTGCCGCAAGTGGATTGTGCTGAAAACGGTCGATATCCCTCATCGTTATCAGCCCGGCAAGCCCTCCTTTGTCATCCACCAGGAGAAGCTTTTCAACCTTATGCTCCTGAAGAATATCCTTTGCCTGTTCCAAAGTCGTATCCGCCGGGCCGGTTACAAGGTTCGCCCGCGTCATAACCTTGCCGACGTTGACAGAATCATCCCTGAGAAATTTCAGGTCCCGACGCGTCAGTATCCCCACTAATTTGCCCGACTCCACAATCGGTATCCCCGATACGTTTTGCTCGGACATCAGTTCGCGCGCTATAAGTACCGACACATCAGGGCTGAGGACGACCGGATCCTGGATAACTCCGTTTTCCGACCGTTTTACCTTGGCCACCTCTCTGGTCTGCGCCTCGATAGAGAGGTTTTTATGGATAATCCCGATTCCGCCCTCCTGTGCCAATGCTATCGCAAGAGCGGATTCCGTTACCGTATCCATCGCCGCTGATACTATCGGGATATTTATCCCGATATTGTTTGTCAGCCGGGTTGATGTGTCGGCCTGGGCGGGCACAAAATTGCTCTTGCCCGGCAAGAGAAGGACATCATCAAAAGTTATCCCTTCGGCATTAATTTTGCCACTATCCATAGCTTTACCTCCCTATTTCAATTGCCCAACCGTGATAAACCATGCAATATAATCACCGACTTGCCATCCGTCAAAAAAATTATCCATCACCAAAAAGCGGTAACGGCAGAATCGCCAAATTCTGTGCCCGTGCGGAATCTGACTATGATATGAAACCAAAAAAAATGTGGTTCTTTATGGAAAAATGTCGCCTGAGTCCTATAATTGCCAACTCCTTGCAAAGAAAAGCTATACGAAAAGGTTTTTTGCCGAAATCTTAATATATGGCTAATATTCCCTTGATATATTTTTGTCTTTCTGATATAATGATAATTGAACAATGGGGGTTAAAGATATGAATTCCAAAAAGAACAAATCCAGGTTTTTCGAGGCTGTAGAGGCCGGCCGGGGCCCACCGGTAAATAACTGAGGAAACCTTTTTCGCCCGTCTTAAAGCCTTAACTGTCCACGCCTCAACTCTCCCGACAAAAACCTCGTTCTTGATGTAAAGTTTTCCATTCACACCGTGCCGGACTCTGAATCATCACTTTCATACTGAAAGACATCTTCTACTGACAATCCAAATGCCCGCGATATCCGAAATGCCAGAAGCAGTGAGGGTGTATATTTCCCCGATTCGATGGCGATAATAGTCTGTCGCGTCACATCGGCCTTGTCAGCTAACTGCTGCTGAGTCATCCGCCCGTTGTCAAAACGCAGCCGACGAATCTTATTGCTAAGCTGGTTACTGGCCATCTTTTTCCCCCCGGCCGTACTGGACAAGGACCGCAATGGATTGAGCAGCAATAAGTGAAATTGCAATTGCTACCAACATTAAAGGGAGCACGTTGATTGGAATAAGATTGTTTGGACCGATGATGAACCACGGGATCATACAGGCGGCGGTAAATAGAGGCCAGAATATCGCAAAGGTTATTTGGATTGACCTGTAAAAGATAAGTCTGTCGCGTTCATCAAATTCCACATTATGTTTCTTTTTCTTAAAGATGAAACCTGACAAGCCTAATAGTCCCAGCATGCCAAGCATACCCAATCCACTTAAGGCCTTTGGCATACCGTGTTTTATTGTTAAAACACCAACACAGAGGCCGGTAAGAATAAAGGTGAATATTATTACAAAAACATTGTACCAAGCTATTTTCTGCCATCTGTTCATAACTTTTCTCCTTCATTAGCCATGATGATTTTTTTGTATAAACTCAACTATCCCTAATGTAAAGCAAACATTACAATATGTCAAGTCTATTTTACAATCTTTTGCAAAAAATCTATATAATACTTATGATAAGTTATATATATACTGTGTTGAAGAAACGGGGTAGGGATGTCTCGGAGGTGGAAATTCTTCGCTTCGCCCTGGACCAGACGGTCCAGGGCTTCGCTCAGAATGACATAAAAACGTTTAATGTTCAACGTTGAATAATACCAATTGCGATTAATTATTACGCCCCGCTGTCATTCCCGCGAAGGAATGTCACCCCTGCGGAGGCAGGGGCGGGAATCCATTTTCTATCTTGTCCCGGAGTGTGAGCGATAGATAAATCGCTGATAGGCAGTAAACTGCACCGCAACAATCGCATATTTTAAATCCAATTGGTATAAGGTGAGGAATGGAGGTTAAATTTGAAGTTTATCCAGTTCTGCCTGGCACATCTTGATTTGTCCCGGGTCGGTCAATCTCTCTTTGGCGGCCTTTAGATATTCGACCGCCTTGTCGGGGGAATCGAGATAACGCGAGTAAAGTATTCCCAACATCAATTGCACCTGCTCGGCGTACTCGTATGATTTGTAATGGCTCAGGAACTTCTCATAAGCCGACGCCGATTCTTTCCATTTTCCCATCGACATAAGCTGATTGGCCATATCCAATTGATGCCGCTTGGACAATAAAGCTTCTGAATCCATCTCGGTCAATTCCAGATACAGATTTGCCGCGGCTGGAAGATTCTTCTGGTTGATTAGTTGTGCAATTTTGCTGCGAAGTTGCGTCTCTTGTTCATCGACTTTTTTCTCTACCGGACCCTTTTTGGCCTCCTGATAAGTAACCGGCTTTTTGCCCGGCGGGCCTTTGAACGGATCGTATCCTTCCGAAACAGAACCGCGGTACACACGTCGACGGTTCCACTGCCTGAGCATAAACCACAGATCCGTCTGTTCGTGTGCTATCAGTCTTGTCGCCAACAGGAGAAGCGAAGCTGAGATTCCAAATGCATAACCTGAAAGATGCGCATCATACGCGACGTAAGGCGTGGTACGGACTATTACATTATCGATGAGAATCAGTTTCAGACCGATAAAATAAAACGCCGGTAGTTCCATTGTACCGATAAAAAAGAACAAGTACACTATAGTGATGAGCGTTTTCGGGAACAGAACGAGATAAGCCCCGGTTACCGCCGCCACCGCACCGCTCGCCCCCAAAGCGGGGTTGTTGTTCAACAGAGTATGACCTATCCCGCTGAAAACCGCACCGGCTAAGTAAAAACAAAGATAGCCTACGCTGCCTAATTTGTCGTTGACATTGTTGCCGAAAAGGTAAAGAAAGTACATATTTCCGATAATATGCAGCCAGCCTCCGTGAAGGAAGGAATAGCTTACAAACTGCCACAGGTGTGGACGAGTCGGTGTCAGCATAAACAGTTGTGCCCAGGCCCTGAGCGGTTCCTGGACAGGCTGGTTACCCATCATAACAATTCGAGGCGAGTACGTAAGAATGAATATTAACACGTTCACTGCAATCAGGATGTAGTTACAATATGGTGTTCGGCGGGGCAGTATGCTTGTGCGAATAGGTAGTATCATTGGCGAAATCTGATTGCCGTCTTAACTCAAAATTTTAAACCAGCGGGTATTGTAATGCCGAAACCCCTCCGCCACAAGTAATAAAAAACGGGGTATCCGCTTGCCCTGCAAGCTTTTACCCCGTTTACACATCCCTGAACGGCAGAGACAGGAGCGGAACATGTTCGTATGAAAAAGGTTTACATGTTTTCAGGACTTGTCCGGCTCTATGTAAAGAATACGAAGTAAAAAGCACACAGCCAAATTGAAAAAATCTTTATTTTTCTGTCAGATACCGCTATTCTGGACGGTTGATATGGATGCCGATACTATAAAAAAACGGGTAGCAGCCCTTACAGCAGTCCTTAAAAAAAGGTCCCTCGGCGGAGCTGTTATTACAGACCGTGCGAATGTTACTTATCTGACCGGTTTCGGCGGTGATGATAGCTGGGCGCTTATTATCGGGCCAAGAGTGTGGCTCCTGACCGACAGCAGATACATCGAACAGGCCCGTGGCGAGTGTGTAGGGTGTAAGATAATACAATGCAAAGAGTCACTTTTCGCCGAGGTCGCCAAAATCACCAATCGATTCAAATCAGCCGGGATTATCGGTATCGAAAACACTACTCCCGTAGCCCTGTTTGATAAAATCAGAAAAAAGACCGCTGCAAGGTTCAAGAAAATCCCCAATCTCACCAAGCAGCTCCGTGCGATAAAGGAAGCGAGCGAGGTTGCTGCTATTAGAAGGGCCTCCCGAATCGCGGATAAGGCCCTCGACCGTGCCCTGAAACGCCTGAAAGTCGGCATGACAGAGTCGGAACTGGCCGGGAGATTAGAATTTGAGATACGCAAATCGGGGGCGCTCGTTGCCTTTGAGACGATTGTGTGTTTCGGGGCTAACGCCTCCCGGCCCCACCACATCCCCGGCAATAGACGGCTTCGTAAAAACGACACGATTCTCATCGATTTTGGTGCAAAGTATAAAGGCTACAACAGCGACAAGACCCGTTGCTTTGTGGTTGGTAAAGTTAATCGCGGGTTCCAAAAGGCATACGACGCTGTCGCCCTTGCCCAGAAGACGGCTATTGACCTTATCACCGAAGGTGTAAAGGCCAAAGATATTGACGCCGCTGCCAGAGAGGTCATCAAAAATGCCGGCTTTGCCGTTTTCGGCCACGGTTTAGGCCACGGTCTCGGCTTAGAGGTTCACGAGCTGCCCGTGCTGTCTCTAAAATCGAAAGACATACTCAAGGCAGGCCAGGTCGTTACCGTCGAGCCGGGCATCTACATCCCCGGAAAATTCGGCATCCGCATCGAGGACGACGTCCTCGTAACAAAAACCGGCTTCAAAATCCTCACCCGTACTAAAATATCTCCCCACCTATGTGTCATAAAATGTAAGTGAAATCTTGCAGGTTACAACGCCGATTTTAATTCCTTTTGCGGAGCAGTAATGCGCCTAAACCAAATAACAAGATAGTTGCTGGTTCGGGAACAGTGAATATCCATGCCTCAGTATTACCGGTAGGATTTTTCCCGTCCCCCACAATAGTCAGCCCGTCTGCGGAAATATCCGTCGCATGTGACAAGGTCCAGCCGGTAAGGTCCAAACCGTAGTCATTTACAAACACATCCTGTAATTTCCGCATACCGTTGTCTGCATCCCAGATGAACGCCTCAACGCCTAATTCTATATTCGAATTAGTTGGGGCAAGGATATCGTTGCCGGTATCACTGAATCCAATCACGACCGAGCCATCTTCCGACACACCACATGCCTCGCTGTAAAAGCTGCCGCCTGCAAGGTCGCCAAGACCAGTCATATTGCTCCCGTCTTCCCATCTAAATGCTTCTGTGCCGAATTCAGATTCACTATATCCGACTACAATTGAACCGGTGTAAGATACCTCTGAAGCGAGGCTCCAGGAATTACCGCCCATAAGATCACCGAGACCAACCATTCCCCCATCCGAAGTCCAGCGAAATGCTTCCGGTCCGGAAGCGAATCCGCTTTGTCCGACTACAACGGAACCATCGGATGATACGTCAATCGCGTCGCCACTGCCGAGACTAACCATGCCCGACTCTGACGTCCATCGAAAGGCCTGCGCCCCACTTGCACCTACGACAACTGAGCCATCGGAAGATACGCCGTATGCTACGCTACCGTCGGTATCAGGAAGAGAGCCAAGACCGACCATACCACCCTGTGAAGTCCAGTTAAATGCCTCCAACCATGGATACGGCGTTAAGCTGAATCCCACAACGACGGAGCCGTCACCTGATGCGGCGTAGCCGGTGCTGGATGTAGTACCTCCATACAAATCGCCGAGGCCGGTCATTTGGCCGGCTTCCCAACGAAATGCCCCTGGACCGCTGGTTCCGACTACCACCGAACCATCTGCTGATACACCGAATGCTGTGCTCCATGAGCTATCGCCTACGTACCCTAATCCCTCAAAGATTGCACCATGCGCGGGTAAAACTGAAAATAATATGATTGTTGCTGATACCCAAATTGATTTGGCCTTCATTATTTTTCCTTCCCTGGAATCGCAGCTTCCTATTTAAAGGTTTAGCTGATTCTCTTTGCTTAAAATATTCTCGCGCAACAAGTATATTGTTTGTTGGATTCCCATGCAAGAAATAAGTTTGGTGAGGTCAGAAGATTTTTCTGTAGATATGGCAGTATGGTGTTTTGCCGGTCTTTTCGTAGTAGTCCTGATGATAATCCTCAGCGGGCCAGAATTTTGCGGCAGGGGCAATCTTTGTTTTAACGTCGTAACCCTTGGTTTTTAACCGACTTATGACATCGGCTACAATTTCCTTTTGCTTTTCATTGAGTGGAAAGACGGCCGAGCGGTATTGAGTGCCGATGTCGGGGCCCTGGCGGTTTAGCTGGGTGAAGTCGTGAGTCTCGAAATACAGCTTGGCCAGTTGTTCATAATCGGTTTTGCTCGGGTCGTAAACCACCTGGACCGCCTCTGCGTGGCCGGTCTTATCCGTGCAGACCTGCTTGTATGTGGGATTATCGATATGGCCGCCGATGTAACCGACCTGTGTCGATATGACGCCGGGGGCTTTTTGGAGGTAGTACTGGGTTCCCCAGAAACAACCTGAAGCGAAAACAGCACTTTCGGTTTTTGATACCGCCGCCGGGTCAAAATCGAGTGATATCGAATTGACACAATAGCGGGTATTTTTAGGTGTGTAGCCTTCACCGGTAAACACATGGCCGAGGTGTCCGCCGCATTTGGCACATACTATCTCGGTGCGAAAACCGTCCGCATCCGGCTGAAGTTTCACGGCCCCGGCTATCTGGTCATCGAAACTGGGCCAACCGCAGCCGGACTTGAACTTCGATGTCGAGTCGAACAATTCGCTTCCGCACTGCTTACAGGTGTAGGTGCCTTCTTCATAGTGGTTGTTGTATTTGCCGCTGAACGGCCTTTCGGTACCTTTATGGATTATTACCCGTTTTTCTTCGGGGGTGAGTTCTTTGTACATTTTTTTGTCCTTATAGAAACCGATCTTGTCAACATATATGTCGGCCTGGAATTCTTTTTTGATAGCTACAATCGAGATAGTTTTCAAGGCCGTAATGTCCAGAGCTGCGTTAAGGGAATAGCCCTTGAAGCTGGTGAAGGGAATCTTAATCTCCTGCCATGTATTATCTGATTTAAACAAGGCCTGGTAATACTGCCAGGGCCGGCGGGTATCGGAGGTTTTTAGATGGATGGCATACTGTTCGCCATTACCCTTTGTTGCTAAAAATATGCCGTCGAAGCTGCTTGCGTTAAAGGTCTCGCCTCGCCGGGCCAGATTTGTGCGGGCCTGGATAAATCCGCCGTTATTTTCCAAAGATACGTTGCCGGTGATATGCAAAGCGGTCCCAGCGGCGTGTTTTACTTTTTCCATATTTCCGGATGAAACTCCACCCATCACCCGGTCGGTGATAAATGTCCAGTTAGGCCTGAACGGAAGATTGGCCGGCTTTGTCGAAAAGTCATCGATAACGAGCGTTTGTGTCCGAATCGGCAATGGTTCCTGCCTTGCTGAAGAGACTAATTGTGCACCACCTGCAGCGAGGACGGGGACGAGCAACACCGCCCAAAATCCCGTTCTGAGCAAGCCTTTATTTCTATCCATATCCTTTTTCTCCGCAACAACTGAAAATAACCTTCAGTTAATGATACTTTTGTGTCCAAACGTTTGTTCTTGCTAAATTATGACACCGGCGAGCCAAAAGTAAAACGGTGAATCCTGTCTATTTTGTTATGGTTTGACATGGCCGGGGTATATAGTTATAATTATTCCGGTTCGCTGGGGGTGGCCTCTGAAAGGGGGCATGAGATAAAACCCTTCGAACCTGAACAGGCTAAAAAACCTGCGTAGGGAAGCGACCGATAGGCAATTCAACCTGTCATTCCCGCGGAAGCGGGAATCCACGCTTCCGAAAAAAGCAACAAAAGATTTAAGTATTTTTGGATATTTACATTATGCCAACACAATTGCAAAGCGCTCTTGAGGGTAAAATAACCGCCGAGGTCGAATATGTAGCAAACCGGGAAAATCTGGAGCCGGGCTTTATAAAAGATGAACTTGCCGCCGGTCGGCTTGTGATACCGGCCAACAGGGTGCATCTGGCATCTAACCTCAAGCCCGTAGCCATCGGCAGAGCGGTAGCGACCAAAATCAACGCCAACATCGGTGCAAGCAATGTCCGCTCGTCTTTAGAAGGTGAAATTGAGAAATTACAAACGGCGCTTGATGCCGGCGCAGATGCGGTAATGGACCTTAGCACCGGCGGCGACCTCGACCATATCCGTGAAGAACTGTTGGCTCGTTGTCCGGCACCCTTCGGGACGGTGCCGATTTACGAGGTTATCATAGACAGAAATGTCGAAGACATCGACCACGATACGATTCTTAAGGTGATAAGAAAACAGGCCAAACAGGGCGTTGACTTTTTCACGATTCACGCAGGTGTATTGAAAGAACATCTGGCCCTGCTCAAAAGCCGGGTGTGTGGGATTGTCAGCAGGGGCGGAGCACTTCTTTCCAAGTGGATGGTTTATCATAACCGCCAGAATCCGATGTACGAGATGTTTGACGAGCTTTGCGATATAATGCGCGAATATGATGTATGCTTTTCCTTAGGCGACGGCCTTCGGCCGGGCTGTATTGCGGACGCCACCGACGAGGCACAAATCGCGGAATTGCGAACATTAGGCGAACTTACCCAACGCGCACAGGAACAGGGTTGTCAGGTAATGGTCGAAGGCCCCGGCCATGTTCCGTTCGATGCGATACAACACAATATGGAACTTCAGCAGCAAATCTGCAAAGGCGCTCCATTCTACGTACTCGGTCCTCTTGTTACGGATGTCGCGCCGGGTTACGACCATATTACCAGCGCCATCGGTGGCACTGCGGCGGCGTTTTACGGTGCCGCGTTTTTGTGCTATGTAACGCCGCGCGAGCACTTAGGCCTGCCTGATGCCGACGATGTCCGAAGAGGTGTCATCGCTTCGAAAATTGCAGCACACGCCGCCGATGTGGCACGGGGCATAAAAGGTGCTGCAGAGCCTGACAGGCGATTAAGCCAGGCGCGGGCAAATTTAGACTGGCAAAAGCACCTCGCCGAGGCAATTGACCCGGCAACCGCACGCAGGATGTATGCCGAGGCTTGCGAAAAAAGTCAAATGCACCGGTCGCCTTCGTCTGATTACTGCACAATGTGCGGCAGGCAGTGGTGCAGTGTCAGAATAAACGCCGAGATTAAAGAAATGCTGAAAGAGAAGGTCAAAAAGTAAGCGAACCCTTCCATTCTCCTGTTGAAATACCACAGATGTCATTCTTACTTCTTTTCTATGAATTGGTTTAATATTATAATATCTCAATATGAGCAAAGGCAGAATACTTGTAATAGAAGACGACCCCGACATCGTTGAGATGGTCGAGTATCATCTCACCCAGGCCGGTTACCGGTCTGAAGCGATCCTTAACGGCGCCGATGGGATTTCTTCCGCCCGAAAACAGCGGCCCGACCTGATAATTCTTGACCTTATGTTACCGGCTGTTGACGGTTTCGATGTATGCCGAAGCCTCAAAAGCGATAAAAATACCGCCCACATTCCAATTATTATCCTCAGCGCAAAATCGCAGGAGACCGATAAAATAGTAGGGCTTGAACTGGGTGCCGACGATTATATAACCAAACCCTTCAGCCCCAGAGAACTTATCGCGCGTATCAAAGCGGTGCTCAGAAGAGGTAAAGAGCGCCGGATAAGCGGCAGACTCGAAAGGGGAGGCGTAGCTATCGACCACGACAGATTCAAGGTTACCGTGTTCGGCGAAGCAGCCGACCTTACATCCACGGAGTTTAAGCTTCTCGAATTTCTGGCAAGACGGCCGGGCATAGTATTCTCAAGAAATCAGATATTAGACGGCGTCTTCGGCGATGACTCGATGGTTTACGACAGAACGGTCGATGCACACATAAAGTCGCTCAGGAGAAAGCTCGGTGCCGCAAAGGATTATGTCCAGACTGTCAGAGGTGTGGGTTACCGATTCAAGGAAATCTGAATGAAAAGCAGCATCATCGGCAAGTTTCTGGCTGCGTGTGTCATTTCCACCTTCACAGCGGTCTTTGTGTTGAACTTTTTTGTGAGCCTCAAACTCAGAGATGCAGTTGAGCAGAAAATCTCCGGCAAGCTCAAAAGCAATGCAATACTTCTCGGCGAAGTACTGAAAAAAGACCTGCTCGCAGGCGCCGCAGACGATATCAACAACAAAGTTGAGGAACTGGCTGCGCGCCTTGAACTGAGAATCACTGTTATAGACTCCGCAGGCCGGGTCACTGCCGATTCCGAAAAGCAGCCCGACATAATGGAAGAACATTCCGACAGGCCCGAAGTCATTGAAGCGGTAGATAACGGTTTCGGAAGCAGCATTCGTTTCAGTAATACGCTCGGCTATAATATGAAGTACGTTGCGGTTCGTGTTGACGATGGTGATAAAAACCTGGGTGTGGTTCGCTTTGCCCTGCCTTTGAGTGAAGTTCAGCTACAGATACGTGTCGTCCACAGGGCGGTTCTGGTCGGGGGTATTGTCGCAATTCTTACCGCGCTTATCATCGCGTATTTCGCTTCCAGGCATATTACCCGACCCATTCGAAAGATGAAGGATATTGCCGAGCGGATATCGGCGGGGGACTTCAGTAAAAAAATCAAAATAAGAAGCACCGATGAACTGGGTCAGTTAGCGGCATCTTTGAACACAATGGCCCATGAATTGCAGCAAAAGATTGATAACCTCAGGCATCTTGATACGGTGCGGACGGACTTTATCGCAAATGTTTCACATGAACTTAAGACGCCCTTGACATTGATGAAAGGATATGTTGAAACTTTAGCCGATGGTCATATCACCGACAGCGAAAGCGCCGGCAGATTTATCAAAATCATAAGCACGCACACACAAAGGCTTGAAAACATTGTAAACGACCTGTTAACCCTAAGCGAGCTGGAGCTTTCCAGAAATCCCATTGAAAAAAGCACCTTCGACCTCAAACTTTTGATAGATGATGTGGCTCTTGGTTTCGGACACGCGCTTTCAAAAACAAACCAAACCCTGAAAATCGATTCCGAAGACGGAGATTACAATGTGGAAGCGGACAGGGACAAGATTGAGGAAGTCTTTGTGAATCTCATAGACAACGCAATAAAATACAATAAGGAAGGACAAACTGTTAGCATTTGGCTCGAAGACGGTGGGCATGAAGTTACTGTTTTCGTCCAAGACTTCGGGATAGGTATCGGTCCTGAACACATCGACAGGGTTTTTGAAAGGTTCTACCGGGTTGATAAGGCCCGCTCGCGCAGGCTCGGCGGCACCGGACTGGGACTGGGCATAGCCAAGCACATAGTGTTGGCCCACAAAGGAAGAATCTGGATTGAAAGTGAGCCTGATAAAGGCACAAAAGTCTTTGTAACGCTGCCAAAAAAGTAATAATTTCGATTTTCACCGTTTTTTCACATTCTTTTCATAATTACTTCATACCCGCCCTATAGATTTTCTCGCGTTCCAGAGGGGTATATGAAAGATAAACTAAAAATTATTGTGAAGCTGGCCGGGGTGGGGGTATTTCTCTATTTATTCCTGTCGAGCATCTGTTTGATGGGTGCGTCTTTCAAAGGTTTCGGTTCCGGCTTCGCCGAGCAGCTTATCAGAACCACTTCAAATCCTTTTGTCGGCCTTTTCATCGGAATCCTGGCAACAAGCCTCGTACAGAGCTCCTCGACTACTACATCTATCGTTGTTGGTATGGTAAGCTCCGGTGTTATTACCGTCGGCAATGCCGTATATATAGTCATGGGTGCGAACATCGGCACAACGGTTACAAATACGCTGGTCTCTTTGGGGCATATCACCCGCAGGGAGGAATTCAGAAGGGCCATCGCCGCCGCAACCATGCACGACTTCTTTAATTTTATCTGCGTCTGTGTGTTGCTGCCGATAGAGTTGGCCACCGGGGCTGTTGAAAAATGTGCCGTCTTTATGGGCACACTCTTTAAGAACATCGGCGGCATCAAATTCACCAGCCCTCTTAAAGCCGCTACGGAGCCTGCGGTACACTTCATCTGGGAAATTACCGCACGGATAAGCGAATTGGTCTTTGACCGCCCCGTTTCTATGTATATACTTATGCTGGCTTTCTCGGCGCTGCTGCTGTTTCTGTCACTTTATTTTCTCATACGAATTACAAAATCCCTTGTCGTCAAAAAGGCTGAGGCGGTTATCGACAATGCCATCACCAGAAGCAAATTGTTGGGACTTCTTGCGGGACTTACCTTCACTGTCGTTGTCCAGAGTAGTTCCGTTACCACCTCTTTGCTGGTCCCTCTCGTGGCGGCGGGTATCCTCACTATCGAGGCGGCTTTTTCGGTAACTATGGGAGCCAACATCGGTACCACTACCACTGCTATACTGGCCTCATTTGCCACAGGGGATCTTTCGGCGATTGTTGTAGCTTTCGAGCACTTTTTGTTTAATACTATAGGTGTTGTGATTATCTTTCCCATAAGAGCTTTCAGGGCCGTCCCGATAAACCTTGCCAAGGCCCTGGGAGACTTGGCATTCAAAAAAAGAAGAGTTGCGGTCCTCTATATGTTGGGTGTGTTTTTCTTTGTGCCGGCCCTGTTGATATTTATTTCGAAGTATTTCCGATAGGAGAAACAAAATGTTTGCGAATCTGTTGAGTTTCTGGAGAGGAAAAGACTTTTTGGCTCAGGTCCTCGGAGAGTTTAAGGATATGCTTGACGAGACTGAGAATATGTTCAAATCGGTCTGTAAAACCCTCCTGGACAATGTTGAAGATGCCGACCTGGAAAAGAAAGTGTACACAATTGACAAGAAGGTCAACAATCTCCAAAAAGACATACGCAAAAGGATAGTAGCGCATCTTTCGCTCCAGCCGTCCGTGGACGTGTCCGCCTGCCTGTTGCTTATGAGTGTTGTAAAGGACGCCGAGCGACTCGGCGATTACGCCAAAAACCTCTATGAAGTGACCAAACTCCTGGATAAGCCTCTCGACAGAACTCTGTTCTCGCGCTTCTTCGATGAGCTTGATGCCGAAATTATAAAGCTGTTTGACCATACCAAAGAAGCATTCATAGAATCGGACAACACTAAAGCCGAGTCATCCTGGGATTATGAAACAAGGATTGCAAAACGTTGTGATGCCGTTATCGGTGAACTTGCAAAAAGCAGAGATATTACACTCAACGAAGGGATTTGCCTGACTCTAATCGCAAGGCATTTCAAACGAATAGCAGCCCATCTGGTAAATATCGCCACCTCCGTCATTTTACCACTCGATGAGCTGGACTATTACGACGAAAGGATGATCCGAGAATAGACCGGGCATATTCGTATCTTCGGTTATTGCTGTGCTCCGGATTTATCAGGGTCCTCTGTTTTCCTGTTGACATCGGGCTGCTTGCTGGTTAAGCTACCGGCAAAAAGGTCGAGTAATTTTTATGGATGCTGTTATATACCTTATCGCAGGGCCGTTGTTTTTGATATCGCTGGTTGCGCACCTGTATGTAAAGCTCCGACTCCGACCCAGGCAAGGCTCCGATTTCGACGACTATTACCACGAATTTGAAGGACGCCACCCTGACTTTGCGAGATATGAAAAGTGGTCGCAAATTACGTTTGTCACCGCTGTCATCGCCGCCCTGCTCCTCTTTGTCGCAACTGCCATCTGACCAAAAATCACCGTCGAAAATCTAACATTTCTCAGTTCTTCTCCAATCCTAATGAATCCTGCATAGATGAACTTAATTTTGATTTGTCGATTTTGTCTCCCTCACCTAAAACAGTTAAAATCATACTTCGTACGATTTTCTCTTGGACTCGATCTCTTTGGCCTTTTTGGTAAAATAACTTTGCAAGTTGTCCTAACTTGGCGCTTGATAGCTCGATAACATCACGGTGCCATCTTCTATTCGCCTCCTTGTTAGGTGAACCGCCTTCTGTTGATTCCAATTTAAGATTAAGGCTCAACACGTCTTCCAAACCAACCAATACGTAGTCGAAGTTTGAGACGTGGTCACGATTTGCGGCCATAGCGGTTATAACGTCCCGCAAATTCGCCCGCTCATCATCGATATACCACACAGAGAGGCTATTTTCACTCGTTACCAAATCGCCGAGCGGGTCGGAAGGGATGTCATCGGCGCATAACCAACTCGGCTGTGGTTCCTTATACCATCGACCCTTGCGGATCTTTCTAAGAAGCAGCCCCACAGATGTTACCTTTCAACTGTGCCAACACTTCTTCAAGGTCCTTCTTAAGCTCCGCGTATTTTTCACATTCTATTGCCTTTTCCAAAGATTGTATAGCCCTTGTATCGTTCATTGATGCTATCCCAAGTGCTGCGCCGTCGCGTACGTAAGCTGATGAACAGCCTAAACTTCTTTGAAGCAACCAAGAACGGGACGAATAGGTATTGTCGTCATCAACTCGACCCAACCACCTCAGGGCTTCTGAGGCTAACTCAGGCGCCACTTTCTCTTTAAGAATCAAATGGCTTATCTCCAAGATGGCGAAGTCCCCTTTATTTATGACCAAGGAACATATTTCAGACGAGAACTTGCTGATCATCCCATCCTCAAAACTCTCCTCAGCCCCCATCCCAAAAACGCGTCCTACTCTTTCCTTCAACTCACCCACCTCACCTTCGCTAACAATAACTTCCTTCCTCATCACGCAGGGAGTTTTTTCGATTTTTCTGCTTTCTGTTTCGCTAATAGCACCTTCCTCAGACCTCTCGACGTTGATCAGGACGACTTGCCCTTGATCTAACCACGGCTTTCCCTCAAGAATTATCCGTGCCTTAAGCTTGTCTAAATCAACATCCTGGTATGCTTCCCACGACTCCCCTTGGCGGGAGAATCTGGCTTGCCCCTTCCAAAAGTCCAGACTTTTTAGCTTGTTGATAGACTTATATCTAAAAGTATCTCGCCCACATGGTATGACAAGTTGCTGGTGCGCCCCACCTGTGTATTGGCGGAACTGCTCAAACGGTTCGTCGTAAGAAACGTCAAAATCCCGGCATCCTGTTACAAAATCTTCGGTCATCCCTGTTTCAATCGCCATCACATTTATCCTTCAATTTCAGACTATATACGGACTTCAGCAAATCTAAGAGGTTAGCCTTCATTTCAAGGGCCTTACTTTCAATCACGCTGGTAGCTTCTGTAGCCGACTTCACATCGGCGTGGAAATTTGCATCAATATCGAGAACACCATCACTCTTTAAAAAAGTCAAATTCAGAATGGTGTTATCTTGCTTGAGCCTTCTGCTCAACTTTTTATGCTCTACTTGCCACTTACTCGAACTTATGCTTGTATCATCCGGGGATTCAAACAACTTCAACACATTTTCCCCCGGCTCATCCTCCTTGAAACCAAAGTTGACGCCCACAGCAGAGATTGGTGTATGGAATAGCTCGTTCAGAACGCTGCAAGCCATGTCCTCTGTTCTTTTCACACACTCATCGCTAAACTTTCTCATATCGAATACAACTCGGCTATCGCTTATGCTGATCGCAACGTTCTCATTACGGTATATCCTTGGCGCATTGGGTGCAACTGGGACAAGAATCTCCACATTCCTTACTTTGAGAATTTTCTTCCCAACCCAATCCGGCGAGAAAATCATTTGGTTCCAATGACCTGCAATTACTATTGTCCATGAATTATCTTTTGGGATCATTCAGCGCCCTTTATTATGTTTTTGAAACTTGATCCCGATGGCCGATATACTGTCCCATACAACAAATGCAGCTTATTCTGATATAAAACTTGAGTCTGTCAAACGAAACCTTTTTCCTCTATTTCCTGACCTTACATTATAGCCAAATCTTGAAAACTTGTCAAACCCAAAAACAATTCACTGCTTATAATTTGCGGGCTTATACTCTCTCTGTGGTATAAAATCTATACTATACCTCACCACTCACCCAGTCAACAGAAAAAATAGTAATTTTTGGACAAGACCGTCCAAAGCGGATCCTATCTGTTATTGCCGTTGCCAATTGGCCTGTCATCGGCGTATAATACAAAATATGGCTCGCGACAGTAACAATCCGTTATTCGCCGAAAGTGAGTGGGCAAAAATCGAGGCTGGTGCACCTTTAGCCGTACGTATGCGGCCCAGTTGTCTCGACGAATTTGTCGGCCAGGACCACTTCGCAGGCCCCGGCAAGCTGCTGCGGAGGCTGCTCGATGCCGACCGGCTTACAAGCGTCATCTTCTACGGACCCCCCGGCACCGGCAAAACATCCCTCGCAAACGTTATCGCAAAACATACAAAGTCCAAATTCCATTATCTTTCTGCACCGGCTGCCTCGGTCAAAGACCTGCGCCAAATCATCGCTCTTGCCCGCGACCGCCTTGTAACCACAGCGGAAAAGACCGTATTGTTTATCGATGAGATTCACCGTTTCAACCGTGCCCAGCAGGACGTGCTTTTGGATGATGTCGAAAACGGAGTTGTGATACTCATCGGTGCCACCACCGAAAACCCTTTCTTCTCCGTTAATTCTCCCCTTATCAGCAGGAGCACCGTCTTTAAGTTCGAACCGCTCCAGACAGAAGATGTGCTGTCGATATTAAAAAGGGCCTTGTCGGACACAGAGCGGGGCCTTGGCGCTCTTGATATAGAGGCTGATGATGATGCCCTCAAGTTCCTTGCCGTTATATCTGACGGCGACGCCCGCCGGGCGCTGGCCGGTCTGGAAATAGGGTGCCTTTCCCAGTTAAAAACCGCTGGTAAGAAGAAAATCCGGCTTACTCTTGAGGCGGCAAAGGAATCCGTGCAGCAAAAAGCAATTCACTACGACCCCACCGGCGATACCCACTACGACCTCGCCAGTGCGTTTCAAAAGAGCATGCGGGGCTCCGACCCTGATGCAACCGTATATTGGCTCGCAAGGATGATTGCAGGCGGCCAGGACCAGCGCTTTATAGCCCGCCGAATCGCCGTCTGCGCCGCAGAAGACGTCGGCAACGCAGACCCGATGGCTACCGTCCTTGCATCTGCAGCCGTACAAATTGCCGAATTCGTTGGCCTGCCCGAGGCCCAGCTTGCTCTCGCCCAGGCCGCTATATACGTTGCCTGTGCGCCGAAGTCCAACGCCTCCGCAAAGGCAATCTGGGATGCACTTGACGATGTCAAGAACGGAAGGACAATACCCGTTCCCGCACACCTGCGCGACAGTCACTACAGCGGTGCGATTAAGTTGGGCCACGGTCAGGGCTACAAATACCCCCACAACAGCCCGACAGGATTCGTCCTTCAGGATTATATCGGTCGGGATTTGAAAAAAAAGTATTATGAGCCGAAGAATCGGGGTCGGGAAAAAATTATTGGCGAATATTTGCAAAAATTGCGAAATAATATAGAATAGCTGTGTCAAATGCCGGCACGGTGTTTCTGACTTTATTTTATGAGGATATCTGTATGGATAAAGCGCAGATGAGGCGGGAGCTTAAAACTCGTCTGATGGAGCTTACCGAGTACCAGAGAACCACCTCCAGCAGAAAGGCTTGTGAGTTTCTTGTCGATACCGATCAGTTCAAACGCGCTTCAGTCGTGATGTTTTATCTGGCACTGCCACACGAAATCGATATAACGCCGGCCATTCTCCATGCCTGGCAGAAGGGAAAAACTGTTGCTGTACCAAAAGTTTCCTGGCAGCAGAGGCACATGATACCGGTCGAGATAACTTCACTCGAAACCGGCGCCGATACCGAGGCGACCGCTTTGCAAAATCCAGTACCCGGCACACCAATGCCCCCCGAAGATATTGACCTTGTTATTACACCGGGCCTGGCTTTCGATAAAAAGGGACATCGGCTTGGCAGAGGAGGGGCGTATTATGACAGATTTTTCAACTCGAACAAGCTCAAAGCATGCAAGTTTGGATTCGCGTTCAGCCAGCAGATAGTAGAAAATGTGCCGACCGACAGTCACGATAAACCTATGGACTTTATCGTTACCGAGACCGGCGTAATAAAATGTGAATAATATTCAAGGAGGAAAGTATCATGGCAAAGTACCGTTATCAACCCTATCGGGTCCGAAGGACAAGAAACCGCAATATCGCATATTTCGCCCTCGCTGTCGTTGTGATTATTGCCGGCGTGATATTTCTCAAAAAGATGCGCCGGCCCAATCAGGCTATAGGCCGAATCACCGAACCTGATGCCGAAGTTATCGACTTGACACCGGCCGAAACCGATGTTGCCCCCCAACCGACCGATATTCACCTGCCCGAATCGCTGCCGGAACCGGAGATTATACCTCCGCCTGAACCGAAGCCACAGGCGGAACCTGAAAAAACCGCCATCGAAACCGATGACCAGGACGACCGGACCGCACAGCTTATTACCGAGGCAAAGCAGGACATAAAAAACGGAAAAATTATCGCCGCTCGGGATAAACTCAACCAGGTGCTGCTTGCGGCACCTTTGAGTTACCAACAGAGACAGGCTGTCAAAGCCAACCTCGCCGATCTCTCGGAAAAATGGCTTTTCAGCAGAAACCCCTACGCCGGCGACACCCTTACCGGAACTTACAAAGTCCAGCCGGGAGACCTGTTGAGCCAGATTGCAAAGAACTATAAAGTCCCGTACGAAATCCTGATGACCATAAATAACATCAGGCGGCCGCGGGACCTCCGCGCCGGTGACACTATCAAGGTAATAAACGGGCCGTTCCACGCTATTGTCTATCGTTCAACCTTTACACTTGATTTGTATCTCGGAAATAAAACTTATGTCAAAAGTTACAGGGTCGGACTTGGCGAGAAGGATATGGAGACTCCCACCGGAAAATGGCGGGTAAGGACCGGCGGAAAACTCATTAAGCCCACATGGACCGACCCGGTAACCGGCAGAACTTACGTTGCAGACGACCCTGATTATCCGTTAGGCTCAAGATGGATCGCGCTGGAGGGACTTGAAGGAAACGCAAAGGGCAGAGCCGGCTTCGCCGTCCACGGTACAAAAGAACCCGAAACAATCGGAACACGCTCCTCACGTGGTTGTATAAGGCTCTTAAACGGTGAAGTCATTGAGTTGTATAATATGCTTGTGCCGGAGCTTTCCGAGGTACGTGTGGTCGATTGAGAATTTCCCGACCTGTGTGTGGAGGTTTCTGAGAATGACTTGCACAAACCGCCCAGGCGGTATTACAATGTGGGCCTGGATATTTTCGGTCGCCGCCCATCTCGTATTACTCGCGGTTTTTGCACGGGTCAGGTTCTCACTTGTACCGGATGCTCCCTCGCCTGCGACAATACCTGTAGTTGCCGTCGAGCAAATAGAACAAATAATAAAACAGGCCGCCATCCTCCCAAAGCCAAAGGTCAAAAGGTTTCTGTCCAATCGTACCGTCAAAAGAGAAAACGAGATTAACTTCCCTGCTGAAGTACGAACAGATGAATTCTACAAGCAAAAAAGTCTGCCCGAAGCACTCGCCACAGGCGGTATTGAAATGTTATCTTCCGTTCACTTTTCACACGACCGCACCGAGTTCTTCGGTCAATCTACCAGCCTTCGCAGGATTTGTTACGTTGTCGATTGCTCCGGCAGCATGCAGGGTATGTTCAGCCGAGTACGAAAACAGCTAAAAAACTCAATCGCAAAGCTCCTGCCCGACCATTATTTCTGCATCATATTCTTCGGCGGCGAGCGGTTGCTTGAATCGGGCCGGGGAAAATTACGACGGGCTACTCCGGACGAAAAATCGGCTGCGTCAGCTTTCATAGACACTGTCGGTCCCACAGGAGGCACAAATGTACTCGCCGCCGTAGAGCGAGCTATGCGATTGAGCGACCCGGCCGGAAAAGGCCCCCAACTGATATATTTGCTTACCGACGGCCTGGACCTTGATCGCCTCGATAACGCGGATTTTGCCTTGCACGTTGAATATCTGCGGAAAAAACTTGCACCTGAAACAAAAATTAATACCATAGGTTTCTGGGCGCAGCCTGATGATTGCCGGGTTTTGCAGGCAGTCGCTCGAATCAGTAACGGCCAATTTACAAATATTGACTGACGGAAAGCGCAGGTATGCGTTTATGATAAATAGGGATGGAGTCGCGCCGCGTGAATAAGGATAAACATCGCCGATGCCGAGCCGGAACGTGCGGAGATAAAATCGCTCTTGCGACACTTGTAACTGCCGCCGTTTTGACTTCGGCCGACCCGGCATACGCCGCCGGCATTGCAGGATTATTCAATCTTAATCCGGATACGAAGACATTTTTCTTTCACTTCGTTGTTGCAGGAGGGCCGATTGTCTGGGTTATCCTGCTGCCTATGTCTGTTATCACAGGCTGTCTTGCTGTTGACCTTGCCTTTTCCATCCGCCGAAAAAAACTGCTTCCTGTCAGTGCAGCAGCCGGAATCGCAAAAGCCGCGAAAAATCCCGGCCCGGCCGACCTGCCCGAAAAATTAAAAGGCTCCGCCGACCTGCTGAGCCGGGCGGTGTCGGACGCAATCAAAAGGTCAATGCAGCTAAATGACAATCAGCAGCATCTTTCCCGCTTCGCCGCTGATGCCCTGCAGGCCCGCGCTATGAGCCTCCTCCGCAAGGTCGAATGGTGCAATATCATCGGCAATGTCGCTCCGATGGTGGGGCTTTTCGGGACCGTATTTGGAATGATAAAGGCTTTCAACCTCTTGGGTGTTTCAGGCGGACAGCCCAGACCCGACCAGTTGGCAGCAGCCATCTCTATTGCTCTTATCACCACCTTCTGGGGGCTGCTCATAGCCATCCCCGCCCTTGCAATTGCAGGGATATTCAACACCAGAATAAAGAATATTTTCAGCGAGGCGGCGATTGAACTTGAAGCACTGCTGACGAAGATAAAACTTCCGCCTGCTGAGCAACAGCGGCCAGTCGCGCCCGGGCGGCTTGAACCACGGCAAGCCGCAAAAGCCCGGTCCGTACAGAAGCTTCCCGTAACAGAGGTCTCGGCTGCGGACAAGAGTACAAAGCAACCCATGCAGCCAAACCGTCTCCAGGCAAAACCTGTGCAGACGCAATCTGCAAAGCCGGGCAACAAAAAAAGAAATCAGCCCGGCCCCGCTCCTTATAAAGCCCGCGGCGGCCGAAGGCAGTTTCCTGCAAAACCGGGGTAGTAAGGACAGGTTATGTTGCGAATATTAGCTCGTCAAACAAATATCTCCTCTTTCAACATGACACCCATTATCGATATCGTTTTCTTGCTGATAATCTTCTTTTTGCTCGTCTGCCAGTTCATCGTCGCCGAAAATTTTGATGTAACCGTCCCCGACAATATCAGCTCGGGACAACCGGCCCCGGACGCCGACCAACAGATAACCACCGTTACCGTTATGCCCGACGATACCGGCCGATCCATCTACGCAGTCGGTTCTGAAATCATCACCGGCAAGTCTCGCGAAGACATCTCTTGCACTATTGCCGCACAGATTGACACACAACTGCAACACCTCAGACGCAGAAAAAGAGTCGTCTGTTTGCGAATCGATAAGCACATATCTTTTCGCGACAGCCAATACGCCCTTGCAGGCGTAAGCCAAAGCACCGCAACCGACTTGAAACTGGCTGTCACAAAACAAAAATTCGAAAAATGATACCCGACAAATAATCCAACTGTTATTTTTCTTGACAACGATATAAAGGTAGGGCATACTATGGGCCTGTTCGTTTCTTGCATGAGAACTCTTAATCAAACCGAAAGGAAAAAAAATGGGTAAATCGCTAATTTCAGTGATAGTCACTGCTGGTTTGTTGGTCGCAGGGTGTGAAATGGCGGGGGGTATGAGCGAAAATGCAAAGCTGACGGCTGCTCTCGGTCAGTGGAAAACCGCTCTTGAAGAACAGGACCTTGACAAAATGATGGAACCATACTCCGAAGATTACGAGGGCGAGCGTGGAGAAGGGAGGGAAGGTGTGCGTCGATTTCTTGAAAGGATGATGGACGAGGGTGCTCTCGAAGATGTTGAGATGGATGTCAGCGAGGCCGAGATAAAAATCAACGGCGACAAGGCCACGGTCGGCCCGATAGTTTACACCGGCGACTGGGGCGAAATAGAAATGACACGAATCCTCAAGAAGGAGTCGGACGGCGTCTGGCGAGTAGTCGGAACCGAACGATATTAAGACCGCCTTAAATCGGTTCCGAAACAATGATTTGTTTGAGGCTTCGCCTCGACCCGATTAATTCTTGGATTCCCGCGCAGGAGCAAATCTCAGAGTGAGCGCCGAAAGGCGAGTGTTTGACTGTGGCAAGGCAGCAGAGACAAGGGTCTGCGGTTTTGTGCAACTGAAAGCTTAAAAACGCCTATGGCTTCAGATTCGGCTGGAGTAAACCGCTAAAAAGGCACGCCGTGATTAACAGGATATTAAAGTTTTACACCAAGTACTTCGCCCTCTGGGTGCTCTTGTTTGCAGTCTTTGCCTATTTAATGCCTGCTCCCTTCGAGTCGCTCAGCGCATATAACCAATGGTTCTTTGCACTGACGATGTTCGGTATAGGCGCGGTACTCAGCCCCGATGACTTCGAACGAATTGCAAAGCAACCCCGCATAGTGCTTGTCGGCTCTGCGGCCCAGTTCACTATTATGCCCCTTGGTGCCTTCGCCGTGGCAAAAATTTTCAACCTCCAGCCGCAATTAGCCGTTGGACTTATCCTGGCCGGCTGTATGCCCGGGGCAATGGCAAGTAACGTAATGAGCTATATCGCCGGAGCAGATGCCGCCTACTCGGTCTCGCTCACCGCCGTCTCTACGCTGCTGTGCCCGATTATAACTCCAGCCCTTACAAAGCTGCTCGCTGGTGCAATACTACCCGTGGATTTCTGGCGGATGTTTGCCGATGTCGTATTTATGGTGGTTCTGCCGTTGGCTGTCGGATTTTCGGTCCGCGCCGTTCTTAAAGAAAAAATCGACAAACTAAGACACGTATTTCCCGCTGTTTCCGTAACATTCATAATCTTCATCTGCTCGGTCGTAATCGCCGCCAATCGACAAAGACTCGGCCTAACCACGCTTTATCTCCTTGTACCGGTATTTGTATTAAATATTTATGGAATGTCGGCCGGCTTTGCTCTTGGCACCGCCTGCAGGTTTTCCCCCCAAAGAAGACGCACACTAAGCATCGAGATTGGTATGCAAAACGCAGGACTCGGCACGGTCCTGGCGATTGAGCACTTCGGCGAAAAGTCCGCAATACCCGCCGCAATGTTCGTCTTTGTCTGCATCATCACCGCCTCGATAATGGCGGAATTCTGGCAAAGAAATAAAGGTGATGTTCAATAATTCGCATCAATTCCGCCTCAAATCCCTGCTTGCCGCCGAAATAAAAAAGCGGAGAGAAACCTTTCTCTCCGCATACATTGCTCTTTTTCCTCGGCGGCTATTCTGCTCGGGCACTTTTGGAAAACTCTACTCCTTTGAGCAGCCGGACTTGTCTTGGTCCTGCTTCTGTTGTTGGTCCTTATCTTGTTCCTTGTCCGTATCTTGGTCCTGGTCCTTTTTCTGCTCTTTGTCCTGGCTTTTATCGCAGGACTTTGACTCTTTTTTCGCCGAGCAACCTTCTGCTTTGACAGTGCTGGACGTCAGAAGCATGGCCCCTATGAAAAGCACGGTCAAAAGAGTTGCTAACGTTGTTACACCTTTCAGTTTTTTAATCATTACCTTGTCTCCTTTAACTAATACAATCTCGAAATTTCGATTCAAATATTGGCACTTGTTATCGTGCCGATATTTCTAATGCTATATTATACCATTCTGGTAGGATATCTGTTCAAAAAAATATCCATTCGTCTGAAAATTCAGCTTATACCATATTTTGAGCAGTTGCTCTGCAAAAGGCACGTGATATTTTGAGTACGTTCTCGAATTAATTAACCACGGACACCAAGAGTACGGCTTTAGATTTCGGTACTGATTAAACACCTGCCCCTGTTGGCCGATAAAGTAAATACCTATTCTGACCCGTTTGTGTTAAGGCGGGGTCCTGAACTAAAAAGAATTGGTGGTAAAATGATAAAAATTACGGACCTGATTCGTAACGCTCAGTCGCATCAACAATCAGACTGCAATCTGATTGTTGATGCAGACCTGTCTGTACAGGAGGCCCTTGACTGGATGGACAAAGAGGGTTGTAATTCTATTGGCATCGACACCGAGGACTGCGAAAATTTCATAGTTCTTTCCAGGCAGGAACTGCTCGAAAGACTGTTAGCCGAGTTGGATAACGCTCAGGAGAATCTTATGCGGATTGATGAGCAACTTCAATGCTCCGTAAACGAAGAACTCGAGCTTATCGGCAGCAGCCCCGAGGAGCCGGCACCTCGTTCCGACCGGACCCTCGAACTTGCCTTTGCCAATATGACCGAAGGTGTCATAATCCTTGATGGTGCCGGGGCGGTTCAAAAGGCGAATCCGCCGGCCAAGATACTCCTCGGTTTGAGTGAAAAGGACGATTGTCGGACTGTAACGACGGTGATGGATGACCTTGGAATCAGAGAATTGATTTTATCCGACCGGACCGAGCGAACCTGTAAATCCGGCCAATTCAGGATTAGGGCTGCTCACCAGAAGGTATTGCAGATTACCTGGACACAAATGGTGGATGGCGACCGGCAATTACTTGGGAATGTGCTGACGCTGCACGACATAACAGATCGATTGGCTGCTGACAGGGCAAAAACCGAGTTTATTGCCGCAATATCACACGAACTAAGAACACCCCTTACGAGCCTGCAGAACTCTGTATCAAACATACTGGCCGGTGTTACAGGAAAAGTCAGCAGCAAAACCCGTTGCTACCTGCATACGATGAAGAGCGATTGTCGAAGGTTTGCCGACCTTATAAACGACCTGCTTGATATGGCAAAACTTGAAGCGGGTTCTTTGCCGATAAACCGATGTGTTATGAACATCGTTACTATGGTCGGCGATGTCATAAACGATTTCGCTGACCAGGCAAAAAAACGGCAGGTGGAATTGCTTTGCGAGATTGACAGGCATGTCTCACCCGTTTATGCCGACCCCAAGCGTATCCGACAGGTCTTGTCAAATCTTGTCAGCAACGCCGTAAAATTTACCAGCCCCGGCGGACGCGTGTGTATTAGGTCTTATGACGCCGGGGATGACGTTGTTACTGTTGTCGAAGACACAGGTGTCGGGATATCGCTCGATTTGCAAAAGCAGATATTCAGCAAATTTTACCAGATAAGCAGACAAGCCGGGCCCGGCTATAACGGCAGCGGTCTGGGCCTTGCGATTTGTGACGGAATTGTCGCCGTACATGGCGGCTCTATCTGGGTACAAAGCAACGAAGGAAAAGGCAGTAAATTCTATTTCTCCCTCCCAAAGACGAATCCCTTCATTGTGCTGCGGAAGCACCTGGGCGCTCTGGCAAAGAGGAGTGGACGAAAGGCATCCAGGTTTGGGTTGTTCATCATAAATTTTGACGTGCCCGGTGAACTGAAAGAGCGGTTAAAAAAGACTGTCGGTTCACTCGTGGGCGAAATGCTTACCGAAATTAACCCATTTGTTAACGGAACCGAGGATATCGCAATCCGAACGGAAGATTCGGAAATCATTCTGGTGGCTTCTGAAAAACAAAAGGGGTATATCAAGACACTTATAGAAAAAATCCAGAAAATTACACAGAATAACCTGAGAAAAAAGTACGGTAACGCCCCTATTTTGCCGATGTTGGGAGTAGCCGTCTATCCCACCGATTCGCATGATATGGTGGAACTTGAGAAAATGGCAAGGCACGAGATCAGACAGATGGCCTGACCTCGAAAATGTTGCAGAACACGAACAGATGTTCAACGATAACGTTGGAGGATTGATATGTTTGATTTTTTGGGACTAAAAAAGAAAAACGACGATGTCAAGATACTTGTCGTCGATGATGAGCCGAACATCGTACAGACTCTTCAGGACAGGCTCGAGATGAATGAATATACCGTCTTTACCGCCTGTAACGGAAAAGAGGGTTTGAAAAAGGCTCAACAGGAAAAGCCGGATGTCATTCTGCTTGACGTCATTATGCCCGTCATGGACGGACACGAGATGCTCGAGGTCCTCAGAAAACAGCCCGAATGTGATGGCATCTCGGTCATTATGCTCACGGCACGCAGCCAGACACAGGACATCGCACGTGCAAACGCCTGTGGCATCGATGACTATATCGTTAAACCTTTTGATTTGAGCGAACTGCTGGAAAAAATCGAGACTGTTCTGGAGAACCGAAAGGCTATGGCCAAGTAAGGCGGATTCCCCCCTGAACTGTGAACCGCGCCTTATCGGTCCGTCCGCAGACCCGTTCCACAATCTTACACCGTAACCGCCTTGCTTAAGGCGGTTGTTTTTTGATATTTGACACTCCCCCAGCCGACCGGCTGATTGTTGATTGAGAGTATCTCGCTGCCGGTAATTAGCCAGTTTCCGTATGCCGTTTTGGTCAGGTGCAATTTCATCTTGACGTACATAAGAGTCCCTCCGAGCGAATAGGGGTTCTGGGAATGAAGATGCAGACGGACTGAAATCTCGGCCTCGGCTTTTTGCCCTGATATTGTTATCTGCTCCTGCTGTTTCTTTATTCTCTCGGCAAACGGCTCCGACAGAAGCTCACGACAATAACCCATAAGGGCGTCTTTAGAGTAATGCCGCGAATCCGAGTAATCCGGCGAAACGATACTTGCGATACCGCCGACATCCTGGCCAATCACGGCTTGTCTTGCTGCTTCGATTAGCGATTCGATTTTTTCGTAGTCCGTCTCGATGAAATGCTCAAGGCACAAACCACCGACCGCAAGGACCGCCGGTATCAGCAGTTGCCACCATCGGCGATTTTCAGGCCAGGTCTGCCGGATGATAACAACCACCGCCAGGGCAATAAGAGCCACCGTCAGTACCGGCCATTGAGTTTCAAAAATCTGACTCACGTTAAAGCCCGTCTTTCGTAAACGTTCAGTCTTTGGTCTTTTCCCGCGTCCCGATATGCCACGTTATACGTTCTAATGTTTGATTAACCTCGTGGTCGGTCATGTCAAAATGCAATGCCGTAACGGTGATAAAGCCGTCAAACAAAGCGACCGTATCCGTACAGGCGCTCTTTTCGTCACGGTGGTTACCCCCGCCGAGTTGATATAATGTTTGACCGTGCTCATCACTTTGGGTTGTATAATGTTCATGATAACCGCTGGTCGATTGACTCACCACCTTGACACCTTTCGGCTCACCCTTTGACAACATCGGAACGTTTATATTTATAACACTGCCTGGGCTTAAGGGCAGGAGCTTTTCGATGACACCGAGTCCATACTCTGCAGCCGTGTCAAAATCCGTATCCTCTTCGTAGGCAACGCTCAAAGCCACAGAAGGTATCGAGAAAAACGCCGCCTCCATCGCCGCCGCTACCGTTCCCGAATAATAAACATTGACCCCGACATTTGCGCCGTGATTCATCCCGGAAACAACTAAATCAACCTTCTCGTCCGTCAGTTCCATTATACCCAGCTTTACACAATCCGCCGGCGAGCCGTTCACACTGTACCCGGCGAACTTTCCCGTCAAATCCACCTTGTCGCACATCAAAGGCTCGAACGATATACTGTGGCTTGCACCTGATTTGCTCTCGGCGGGCGCTACGACACTTACTCGGCCGAGTCTGGTGAGTTTTTTATATATCGCCGCAAGCCCCGGAGCGAATATCCCGTCATCATTTGTAAGTAGTATATGCACGATTACAACCCGCCTGAATCTGATTTTCGTATCGTCTCAATTATAATTGCTCAACCCGCATGATTCAATGAATTATTGCAATCGGGGCTGATTTTGGTTTTAATATCGGTATGTTCGAAAAGATAACCATAATAGGCGACGGTGCTATGGGAAGCATCTGCGCGATGCTCCTGTGCGAAAAGGGGCTGAGCGTTACAATGTGGGGCTATGACGCTGAGCAGTTAGCTCAGATTGAAGCTGCTCGCCAAAACGTTCGTTTCCTGCCCGGCCATAAACTTCCGGAAAAACTCCTTTTTGAATCACGAGACGACAAAGCTTTCGCCGGCGCCGGTCTTGTTGTTTCCGCTGTTCCGTGCCAGTTTATGCGAGGCATTTGGAAGAGATTAAAATCGTACGCGCCCCCTGATATCCCGTTTGTAAGCGTAACAAAGGGAATCGAAAACACGACCCTGCTTCGACCAAGCGAGATTTTGACCGATGTACTGGGGCCGGCTCACGACATAGCAGTCCTGTCCGGGCCTACCATAGCCGATGAAGTTGCCGACAAGATGCCTGCTACAGCTTCGGTGGCAAGCACCGATGACGAACTTGCTGAAAAAGTCCAGACCGCTTTTGCAACACCCTACTTCAGGGTTTATACAAACGACGACATTTTAGGAGTGGAATTGGCCGGCGCGGTCAAAAATGTGATAGCAATCGCCGCCGGTGTCATAGACGGAGTCCGGGCGGGCGATAATGCCAAGGCCGCACTTGTCAGCAGAGGACTTGCCGAAATCAAGAGGCTCGGCCTGGCCATGGGCGCTAAAGAGAGCACCTTCGCCGGACTCAGCGGCCTGGGTGATCTGGTCACAACCTGCATCTCGCCAAAGGGCAGAAACCGTTCATTCGGCGAGAGAATCGGAAGGGGACTCTCAACCGCTGAGGCACTCAAAGCTACCGACAGTGTGGTCGAAGGTGTTGCAACCGCAGAATCGGTTCTTGCACTTGCAAAACGCTACAATATCGAGATGCCCATAACCGAAGCCGTTCATGCCGTCATCGTCGAAGATAAAAGCGTCCAAACCGCCATACATGACCTGATGACAAGACAGTTAAAAGCTGAATAAAGTAAACGATTGACACTTACAGAAACTGAGCCGGGCAGTAATATTAACAGAAGCCATGCCGCGCAAGCGGCCGAATCCGGCATTAGACATAACACATAAAGCATCACGTAATACGAGACACGAGAACCGAGACACGAGCGACGGGCGACGAATATGCTCTGAGTGCCCCACTATCATCCTGTGGGTACTGTTAAAACCTCTCAAAATCACGAACTATGAGAAATGCGTGTTAAGGGCAGGAAGGTGTAGCCTGTCCTGCCCTTTTTGCACATTTCAAATCACAAATAACTGTCAGCCGCCGGCTGAATTGACGAATTTGCTGATTTCATTGCGGTCGGTCAAAATAGATATTTCCAGCTCGTAGGTTCTGCTTTTGCCGGGGCCGAGCTTGACGAGTTGTCTTTGCTTGCCTGCTGCAATCTGGCCTATCGGCGGATTCGTACCCGGCTCAAGAGCACAGACATAATCGCCGAAGCCCCAGTGCTGCCAGTTGCACATCCACGGCAGATTCTTCTTGTTGTACTTCATAACAAGAGCCATTTTCAGCTTCTTGTTGTTGATGCCGATTGTACAGTTGCCGTTACGGCCACCCTTTACATCTACGAATCCGCAAGCCTCACGTCCTTTGTGAATAGTCAGGGGCTTCTGGCACTTTTTGTAGTTATGCCTGCTTGCGAAAAGCTCGTCATCCTGCTCCAGGCCGCGTGACTTGCACTTGCCCTTCCAGATGAGGTCGGCGCCCTCGTCAACGAGAGGCCACCCGAAATTGCAGTGATACAACATCATATGCGGCATAGTCTGCGAGGCGAGATTTGTAACAACGTCGTGGATGCGAACCGCTGGCTCGCCGAGTCTCGAGGAGATTGTTCTTCTCAGTTCGTAATTCACCCCGAAAAGACGCGTCTGCTTGACCACACCGGTTATGCTCATCTCAAGGTTTCCGGCTGCAAGGTCCGGTTGAACTATCGACTCAATCGATGCGGGGATATTGTTTATCCTGCCGTGCAGACCCCGCTCCTCGTTCTTATCTTTTTCCGGTCCGCCCGCGTGAGTCAGTCCGCAGGTAGCCAAAAAACCGCCCCCGAATGAATAAAGCCATTCAAGGTCATGCGCAGAATCCGGTCTTGGAGCCGTAACACCTGCATGGCTCAGCCACGCAAGGCTGTGCTCATTATAAAATGCCTCGGCAATATCCATTCCCCTGTCAATCACTACCTTGTACCGCAAACCCGTTCCGGTATTTACCCACGCGACCCGAACACCTTTTCCAAGCCCGTTATCCAGTACGGAAGTCTCAATACCGCCTACCTGAGCCGTGTTACAAATCTTATCCTTCCACGGATATCTCTTCTTAGCCATAATAAACCGCTCCTTTCAATCTGTTAATTTGAGTCTTCTTAAAACACACAACTTTTTCCCACAATGACTCGAAGTCATCATTTTCCTGCAATTGCCGCCATCAATCGATTAAGTCCGGGCGATAAACGATGTTAGCGAGGAACGCTAACAGCAGTCTCCTGCCAGACCTTATAATGTCTTTGGAATGACTCTTTAAATTTCATGTAGCCGTCTCGTGTCTTAAAGACCTGACTGTCATTCCACAGGACTCTCCAGTCGCCCAGAGCCTCCGGCCATAAGAAGACCTGGCCCCAGATAAGCCTGTTATTGGCGTCAATGCCGGGATTTGCATCGGTGTCGTCGCCGGATATCCTTAACATTTGTTCAGGCGTTAAAATATCTTCTGTCGCGGATTTCAGATTTTCCTGTATCCAGTCCGACCGGGTCGCCATTGCAACATAGCCGCCTGTTTTATTTTCTCTCTGTGCCGCCCAGCTCAAACAAACCCTTGCAGGTGTTACACCGGCTTCTTTGGCAATAGCCAAAATTCTCGGGTCGAACATGTCGGCCCTGTGTTCCTTAAATGTATCGCGACCAGGCCTTTGTGGAGAGCCTAAGGACATGTATCCGGTGCATACAATACCGCGCTCATACATATATCTGCGAAGCTCGGTCTGCTGGAAGAGCGGATGCATCTCCATCTGGTTGACGACCGGACGTGAAAAGTCATCGACATCGGCTAACAATAAATCGAGGGTTACCTTGGTGTGGTTGGAAATACCGACATCGACTATCTTGCCCGCTTTTTTCTGATTAACAATCTCGCCCCAGGTCTCCATAAAATCTTCGTGAATGTACGGAACGGCATTGGGATTGCGGTAGTCGCCTGAAGCACCCGGCACATGCACATTGGGCCAGGGCCAGTGATTAAGATACATATCTATCTTATCAACACCCAGAGCCTTAAGGGTATTATCGAGCGCGGGGACAACATCCTTTTTGGCCATGTGGCCGTTCCACAGTTTGCCCGTTATGAACAGATCGTCCGCCGATGAGATATATCCGGCGCCGATAGCCTCCTTGATTGCCTCGCCGACAACATCTTCATTCTCGTACGCCCGGGCCGTATCTATGTGCCTCCAGCCGAGCCTTATGGCTTCAAGCGTTGCATCTTTCATATATTCCTGCGCCCAGTCCGAATGAAAGGTGCCGAACGCCGCTATCGGCATCATAACGCCGCTGGGCAGCTTGACCTTTCTTACCGACTCGGGGTCAATAGCCTTTACGCTCTTATCAAAAAGCACCGGTTCCAATTTTGGTTTATTTTCCGCCATCGTATTATCTCCTTGTCATTGTGATACCAATTTCAACTATCCATACTAAGTTAAAATGGATAATTATGTAAAAAAACAAAAGTTGCTGGGAATCCACACCTGCAGGTCAAATACCGGTCAGCTCTTCGGGTAGACTGGGTGTAGCGCCGGCCTGTGAGCAGACGAAGCTGGCCACCCGATTGGCGTGGGCGTTAATCTCGTCCAGGCTCTTGCCCCTAAGCAAACCCACAGCCACCGCCGCGGTGAATGCATCTCCCGCACCTACGGTATCAGCAATTTTGGCAGGCGGTATCCCCGCAAATACCGAATCGCCGTCGGCGCCGTAGAGGCGACTTCCCTCGGCCCCCATCGTCAATACAACAAGCTGAAGGTCATAACGAGCCACCAGTTCAGCGAGAATCTCGGTTTCGGCGCCTTTTATATCCAGCAAACCGGCCACCAACGGCAACTCATCCTCATTGAGTTTCAAAACATTGCTCGTCTTGAGCATAGTGTCGGTAATATCCTTGCTGTAATACGACTGCCGGATGTTTATGTCAAATATGCGCAGACAATCCGCCCTGGTCTCTTTAAGAAACCGCCGAACCGTATCACGCGATACATCCGACCGCTGGCACAAAGAGCCGAAGCAAACCGCATCGGCTCTTGCCGCAAGCTTTAATAACGCTTCGCTAAGAGGAATGAAGTCCCAGGCAACATTTTCATGGATGGTAAAATCCGGCACCCCTTTGTCATCCAGCTTGACTGTAACCGTCCCGGTGCGATGCACCTTATCGACTGCTATATAACCACAATCAAGGCCAAGAGAACCGAGTTGACTTAAAATCTCTTTGCCTAATTCGTCATCACCGATACAACTGACAACCACTCCTTTTGAACCCAGTGCCTGGGCGTGATACGCAAAATTGGCGGGCGCGCCGCCTAACTGCTTGCCCGTCGGCAGCATATCCCAGAGTATCTCACCTAAGCCGACCAGCGTAAAAGAGTCTCCATTGCTCATAGTGCAATCCCTTCCTTTGTTATCATAACACCGGTTTTACTTGCCCAGAGTAACCATAACCTTCATGATGTCTTTACTGTGCTCATCAATAAACTTGTATGCCTCGGGATACTTGTCGAATTTGAACTCCTTGCTGAGCAGAGGGTCGGTGATAACCTCCCCGCTGGCAATCCATTCGACCGCCTGCTTATAGTCACAGTGTTGATACATCATTGAGCCGCGAACAGTAAGCTGGTGCTCGTTCAATATAGCCATCGGAATCGGTGTATCTCCGCCGGCTACGCCGAGAACTATGATGACTCCGCCTTTGCTTATAGTTTCACAGGCTATCTTCGGTATCTCTCTGGCACCGGCGCACTCGAAAGCCACCTGATAACCTTCGTCACCGAACACCCGCTTGACGGCATCCGGTATCGATTCGTTCTTCTGGTAAAAGGTTTCGTTAAGTCCGCACTCCTTGGCGACCTCGAGCTTGCGCCCCCCGCTTCGGTTCCCAATCAGAATCTTCTTGGCACCGCGGCAACGAGCTGCCTGGGCAACCAGATTGCCGATGGTAGCGGCACCCACCACTAAGACATTTTTACCGGTCAAATCGCCCGCAAGTGAGGTGGAATGAGCACCACAGGCCAGAGGCTCTACAAGCGCACCCTGCTCGTAAGTCATCGAATCCGGAATCGGGATAACCGAACCGGCCGGAACAACGTACAGATTGGACGCGCAGCCGGCAGCCTGAAAGCCACGAACCGCCAGATTCTCACATACATTAAACAGTCCGCTGCGACAAGGTCCGCAATTACCGCAGACAACCTGCGGAAGCGCTGTTACTTTCATACCTTTCTTGATTCCTTTGACACCATCTCCAACTTTCAAAACCTTACCGGAAAACTCATGTCCCTGGACCAGTGGATAAGTAACAAACGGATGTTTACCGTGCCAAACGTGTATATCTGAGCCGCAGACACCGATAACCTTTACCTCCATCATCACTTCACCCCAGTGGCATATTGGTTCGGACACTTCTTTGAATTCAATCTTACCCGGTTCTGTCACTACTGCTTGTTTCATATCAAACTCTCCTAAAAATTTGTAAACTCATGCCAACAAAAGAACTTATGACTAAAAACTACCCGCCTGGCCTCCATACCAACATAACCTCCGTAAATTCGATTCTACGGAATATATAAGCAACTGTCAAAACTTTTTTAAGCAACTGTAAAACTTAACAAAATAACCCTGATTATCTCCCGGAAAAGTTATTTGCTCATTAAAAAAAGCCCTTCTCGCAACCGGCATTTAACCCATTAAGATATACAGGATAATCATCAAAACCAACAAAGCTCCTGCCATAATCCGCGGGTCGGTTACGCCCTTGATCGCTCCTTTACGTAGGGCCTGGAGCGGATGCTCCCAGCAAAGGTTCTCAAGCTGCTCGGGCGCAGGTGCCGGCGTCATCAGGCTTACAATCACGTAGATAACAAAGCAAATCCCGCAAAGAATGGCGCCGACCAACATAAAAGGAAGTCCCAAATTCGTTATAACCTGCTCGCTGCCTATCAACGGGATGTCTATCAAAAGATATACAATCCCAACCGCTATATTGAATATAAGAACCGTCATCGCCGCCTGCTTTGTACCCCGACGCCAGAAAACTCCTAAAACGAAAATACACGTTATCGCCGGTGCAAATGCCATAGGTATCTTGTTAATAGCCACAAATATACTTTCAAACTTGTCGCCCTGAGTTGACCAGGCCATCGCTAACAATATGACTACTGCTGCAGTTATCCGACCTATCCAGACCAGGCTGCGATCCTTTGTTTTCGGCCTGAGACGCTGGACAATATCAGTGGCCATAAGTGTTGCCGTACTGTTAAGTGCCGCCGCCACCGTACTCATAAGTGCCGCTAACAAACCTGCTGCAAAAAGACCCTTTATTCCTTTAGGAAGAAGATTCCTTATCATCACCATCAATGTTGAATTATTATCACCACCAATCTGGTCCTTGAAAAGGACATAAGCCAACACTCCGGGAAAGACCATGATGAAAACGGGCAATATCTTAAGGTAACCTGCGAAAATCGCTCCATCCTGTCCGTCCTTTTCAGTCTTAGCCGAGAGGACTTTCTGAACGATTGTCTGGTCGGTACACCAATACCAGATGCCTAATACCGGATAACCGAAAACCATACATATCCATGAATAGTCATTCATAATACCCTGGGGGTTACGAACAGATTGAAGCATATTCGCCTGTTCAGGTTTAACCGCCTCCTTGAATTGTGCTAATGTTTCCACTCCCGCTGCCGGTAAAGCGTTTATGCCCATCACGGTTAGAATAACGGCTCCGGCTATAAGTATTACAGCTTGAACCGCATCGCTGACCATTACCGCCTTAAGTCCGCCGACAATAGTATAAACCGCTGTTACACCTGCTATGGCAACTAAAGAAACAAACAAGTTCAGGCCAAAGAAGTCCTCTAAAACCTTAGCCCCTGCATAAAGGCTTATGCCTATATGAACTAAAAGAGCACTCATAAGGAAAATAAAAGCCAGAATTGTCCGCGCACTGGGGCAATATCTTCGCTCGAGATACTCCGGGAGAGTGCTAAGCTTGCTCCTGAAATAAAATGGAGCAAACCCCAGGCCTAATATAATCAAGCAGAATGAGGCCATCCATTCGAAGTTCCCAACTGCAAGCCCAACTCTGTATCCATCTGCAGCCAGGCCGACAAGATGAATTGTAGATATGTTGGCACAGAACAGTGCCGGGCCGATGATCGACCAGCGCTGTCCCCTGCCCGCCAGGAAGAACTGTGTGGTTGAGGCACCCTTTTTGTAACCGAACCAGATGCCAATGGCCATTATCCCAACAAGATACATACATATAATGGCTACATCGACGACAGGAATTGATATGTCCATACGTTTTTTCCTTTCCTTATCAATTTTTAATTTAATAAGCAACCGAAAACGCTATGAATAGGCTTTCTTGCCTATCTGAAATTCCTTGGTTGGCAGTATTCTTACAGGGGCTTTAATTGCTGTCAATCTAAAATTTGCATTTTCAACGAAAATTGATGTTTTCAGCAGAAAATTTTGTAGTTCAAAAACAGTCTATTCACCGTCAAAAAAACCGTAAATAACACCATCTGAGTAGGTTACAAGCACTCCCGGGGTCTGAGAGTTTGGTGTTCGCCGGAAATGTTTATGGCATTATAGCATTTAAAAAACCTTCCCGGCCTTAAAAAACCGGGAAGGTTCAAGTTTTCGACTCTCATCTTCTGCACTATCTTCTGCGCCTAAGCACCATCAGACCGCCGATACCAAGCAGCATCATCGTTGCCGGCTCAGGTGTATAGTGCAAAGTTTCGATCACAATTTGATCAACGTATAACCCGCCTGTGGGTGGGGTCTGGCCCGATGCATAAGGATAGTATGCTTCCATATCAGGGTTGAATGTTGTGAACTCGCCCGTCAGCAGGGCGTATGTCCAACCGTTGCCGAGGTCCTGGGTGGAGTCAACGGTAAAATCAACCGTCTCTTCCACATATTCCGGTATGAAATCCTCCGCATAGGAATACATCCCTGCAAAATCACCATAATAGGTGATTTGTATCTGGATATTCTTTCCGCCCAATGTCGGCTCATAGTTTGCTACATCCCAACCCCCGTTGCCGTCTATTTGCCAGACTCCCTGCCGACCTTCGAAACTGTCGTGCCATGTCCAGCCGGTCTCGTCCCAAACGTAAGTGTCAAGCCAGCTCGGGCCGAAATAAGAACTGGAATCCGGATTGATATCCGCTTCGGTGGGAAAGTCCCATTCTGCAAATACGGTATCCGCCTCCCCTCGCCATGAAGCGGGATTGAGGTCGTCAGCCGTGGCCGGTATCACAAAGGCTACAACCAACATTAACAACGCTGCCAGTCTCTTCACCATTCCTCCTCCAAGGAACATCGGAATATTCACCTCTAAGCTAACTACCTTCAGTAATACAATTATAACAACAAGACAACCTTGGGTGTCTCGATTTTGCGTCTTTTTTTCGCGATTTTACGTCTTCACGCCAACTCTATCGAGCAATATGGTTTTACCCGTTTGAAAAGCGATAAAAGTTGTAACAAAAATCATTTTTTTATTGCTTTGGGACCGTTTTTTTGATAGTGTTACAGCGTCTGATTACTGGGGTAGCCTATACAATATCAAAATCGAGGAGGCCCGAAATGAAGAAAGGAATATTTTTTGGCTTCATTTTGTCCGCTGTTCTTTTTTGTTCTGTATTTGCGTGGGAAGACCCTCCCGGTTTTTCCTGGAACAACCCGAATGCAAGAATGCCCGGCACCCAGCCTATACTCGGGCAGGTTGTACTTACCGGTCCCGAAAATTGCCTCAACTGCCACGGAGATTATGACCAGGTTGTAGAGCCGGCTTTCAACTGGATAGGTTCAATGATGGCACAATCCGCCCGCGACCCGGTATTTTGGGCTTGCTTTACCGTAGCTATGCAGGATGCGATTTGGGGGCTGGGCTCACCCGATGCCGGAGATTTATGTTTGAGATGTCATTTCCCTGACGGTTGGCTAACCGGCGAATCTGACCCTCCAAACGCCTCCGATATGGCAGGCACAGACTATGACGGCGTGCATTGTGATTTCTGTCACAGAATGTGGGACCCGTTCTTTGAAACAACCTTTGACGGAACCCGTGAAAGCGACGACTGGGAAGGCTACTGGGGCGAAGCAGGCAACACAGGTCCCGGAAGTGGCACTCTTTCTCAAAACAGGGCAGAAGATACATATAATATAGATGTTGAAAAAACCATCGATATAACAGAAAAATCCGTTATAAAGTTTCTCTCTGGCGAACTGTTCTATAATTCTTCTCACTTACCGGTTTACCCTACCTATATCGAGGCCGGCGGGGGACAGTATTTCGTAAGTGACGATGGGGCAAAACGCGGGGGGTGGGCTGATGATGTAGCAAATCATTCCACTTTATACAGCCGCTTTCACAAATCCAAGTACTACTGTGGCGCGTGCCACGACGTTTCAAATCCTGCACTCGCTAATCTGGGTCTTGCAGGACTGCAAGACCAGTCAGGGGGGCAACATCTTATCAGCGAGCAATATCCCGCATTTAGATATTTTCATATCGAAAGAACCTCTTCGGAATTTATGCTTTCCGCCTACGCACAAACACCGGGCTCGGCCACTAATCCGGAATACGAATCGCTCAGCGGCGGGATAGACTGGGCCGGTAAGTGTCAGGACTGCCACATGCCCGAAGTAACCGGCTACGCCAGCAACAGATCCTTCTCGCCGTTACGACCAGACGACAGCACCGAGCACCCGAATGAAGGAATGCCGATACACGATTTTTCAGGGGGAAATCCCTGGACTCTGGAGATACTGGCAAGCCTCGATGCTTCCGGGCCGAATTATGACCCTAATAACATACAGATACTTGACAAAGGACCCGCTGTCCTGACACTCGACCTCGATGCAGGACTCAGCCCCAAAGATTATGGTCTGACCATTAAGGCCGGTTCCCAGCGCGCAAAGCACTCCTTGCAAATGGCTGCTACGCTCAAGGACCTTGCCTACAGCTCATACGAAGGCCTGTCCTTTAAATTGCAGAACAATACCGGACACAAACTCATAACAGGTTTCCCCGAAGGAAGAAGGACCTTCGTCAATGTCAAGGCATATTCGGACGACAGAAGCTTAATCTATCAAGTCAATCCTTACGATTATTCGGTCGGTACATTAAAGGGCCTGCCTCACTCACACAGCTCACCTGCACTTGGACCCAACGAGTCCTATGTGGAAGAACTTGTTTATGAGGTACATTTTCAAAGCGACCTGACTGGAGAACAGGAGACGTTCCACTCGGCACTGGCAACCAGCCGGGCAAAAGACAACCGGATACCTCCTAAAGGTTTTGATATCGCTAATGCTGCCGAAAGACTGTCTGAGCCTGTCTTCCACGGACACAGTGAACCAAATTACTACACCGCTGATGAATATGCCGGTGGATATGATGCCGTTGAACTCTGGCTGCCGCCGGATGCAAATTATGTATCTGTCACTCTGTACTTTCAGGGTACGACTCGTGAATACATGGAGTTCTTGAGGGATGAGATTAACGGAGATGCTACAAGCCTTTCAAGTCCCACACCATCCGGAGAAGCGAACGCATATATCGTTCAGACGGACCCATTCTTCAGCGCCTTGAAGGAATGGGGTAACACCGTTTGGGATTTATGGTATCACAACCATGGTCTTGACGGAAGCGGCGCCTCGGTCGAGGGTATAGTACCTCTGGCAATGGTTACTGCATCAATGGGCGAGCTGGAGTTCATTCCACTGTCGTGCGATTTCCAGCCCGACGGCAGGATTGACACCGATGATTTGATTGTCATAGCAGGCCAGTGGTTGCAAGCAGGGGAAGGCCTCTCGGCTGACATAGTCGGTAACGATAATATTGTGAATCAGCGAGACCTTGCGGCCCTTCTTGAAAACTGGCTCAAGGGAACACAGGCGTATCAATAAAAGGCATAATTCAATCTTGTGGTTAAATCTTTTCTACATAGCAATCTAAAATATCAAACCTAAAATCTACAAAGACTGCCCTGAGTGCAGCCGAAGGAATCCGCCATCCAGTTTCTTTACCCCTGCGTCCCGTGCCGGGTCATTCTGAACGGAGCGTAAGCGGAGTGAAGAATCTCAACAAACCAATCTCTGTCTACTGTCCACTGTATTTTACACTGAACGCTACACGTTATATATAATACCAATTGTAGTTAATTCTTGCGCCCTCTGTCATTCCCGCGAAGGAATGTCACCCCTGCGGAGGCAGGGGCGGGGATCCAGTTTTTTTACCGTATCCTGGAACGTGAGCGATATAGAAA
>DUZQ01000016.1 GCA_013349435.1 Planctomycetota bacterium
GCTTTTCAGCATATCTGGCGGGGCAAAGGTGGGTTATTTTTTGGATTTTCTCCGCCTTGACAGCAATTTTTTGCGCGCTATGGGCTTCTCGGCGGGGTCGAACACTTCTGACAGGATATTTTCAGCGTTTTTGGGGCCTTGGCGTGCGGCTTTTTAAGAAGGGTCTCAGGGCCGTTGAGCTATATTCAAGGAAGCCATTGGTCATCCTTTATGCTATCGGTCTTACATTTCTTTGCCAGGGAAGCTGTATAATAGGTTTCTGGTTGTTGGGCCGGAATCTGGGAGTTGAGGTACATATTAAGTATTATTTCGTTCTTTTCCCGCTTTCCTGGCTTTTAGGTACGCTGCCGATAAGCATTGGCGGTATTGGTATCATGGAAGGTATGTTGAAGGTGATGTTTATGAAGGTGGGTAATGTCAGCAGCCAGCAGGCGCTTGCAGTTGCCCTTTGTCAGCGTTTGATATGGTTGCTCGGGTCTTTTCCGGGGCTGGTTGTTCACCTTGCGGGTGCACATCTACCCAAGGAAAAAGCAGACTTTTTTATTGACTCTGCCGACAAAGCCGGTTAGACTGTTAATGAGGGCACAGGTAGCCTTATAAAGAAAATAACACGTAGTTACGTGAGTATTACGAAATTTTACGAGATTGCGCAAAGGAGTGTGGCGTAGGTTATGCAGGGTGTAAAGAACTTCAGGACCTATTTTTTCAGGGGTTTGGCGGCTTTGCTGCCCACAATTCTGACTATCTGGATATTCATCCAGTGCTATGAGTTTGTCAAAAACAATATCAGCAATCACATAAACCGGGGCGTTGTCAATCTTCTTGTGTCAACGATTGACTGGTACCCTCCCATAACCGATGAGCAGAAAAGAGAGTACGCCAAGAAACTTGAGCCGGGCCTAAGGACCGATAAAAAGGCCCTTGAAGCCCGGATAGAAGACGAAGATATAATACTCGGTACCCGGCTGGAGGTGGCATCTGAGTACTGGGTTACGGGCCCGTGGCAGATTACGGGATTCATAATAGCATTACTTGGTGTAGTTTTCATAGGTGCACTTCTTGCGAGCGTTGCGGGCCGGACACTATGGCGAATATTTGAAAGAACCCTGATGAATATCCCGGTGGTTAAGAAGGTCTATCCTTATATCAAGCAAATTACGGATTTTATGCTGACTCGCAAGGAACTGTCATTCAGCAAAGTAGTTGCAATCCAGTACCCTCGCAGAGGTGTGTGGTCTGTTGCGATGGTGACGGGATCCGGTCTAAAGAAAGTTGTTGGGTCGGTCGAGAAGGATTTTTTAACGGTTTTCGTACCCACGTCGCCGACGCCCTTTACCGGCTACGTGATTATGACTCCCAAGGACGAGACGATAGAGCTTGATATGACGATAGAAGAGGCGTTGCGATTTACGATAAGCGGCGGTGTTATTACACCAGCGGAGCAAAGGGCCTTCGAGGAGATGACGAACAAAGAGGATGCAGACGGCGTATAAGTTAAGCTATTTACCGTGCTTATATAAAAGGAAGGAGACCAAAAGATGCTTTTTACTATTACGGGCAAACACATCGAAATAACAGAGGCAATCAAGGCCCATGCGAAGGAAAAAACGCAGAAACTTCCGAGGTACTATAACAGCATAAATCAGATTGAGGTGATAGTGAAAGGTAGTGAAGGTGGTAAGCCGAGCGTTGAAATCATAGCGAGGGGAGAACACAGTAATGTTTTCGTGGCGAAGGAAACCGGGGAGGATACATACGCGTGCATCGACCTGGCGGCCCGCAAACTTGAAAGACAACTCAGAAGGAAGAAGGGAAAGCAGCGAAACCACAAACATATAAGCGGGATAGTTGAAAAGGAAATCATTGTCGGCGAATCCGGTGAAGCCGAATAAGTAAGACAAAACAGCTCTTACCGGTTTAGTTGATTCAGGAACCTTTTTTTTATATAAACTTTATCGAAGACCGCCTTGGAACGTCTAACAAAATGAACATTTGGCTTTCTATAACCCTCTGGATTCGGCGCTCCTGCCTTCGCAGGGGTTACAGAGTTTGCCAAACGCAATGAAAGGCGTTTGTCAGCCCTGACATTCCTTGGCGGGAATGACCGATACGGAAAGTTCGTTTTGTTATAGGCTCTTAGTATCCGGTTTTTATGTCTTTGGAAGAGCTGCTATTGGATTTTAGGAGCAAGTATGAGACTATCGGATTTTATCTGCTTTGATGCGGTGAAAGCCCAATTGAATTCAGTCGATCGTGATGGTGTAATCGCCGAACTGGTTGAATCTTTAGCCGATGCGGGAAAAATTTCATGCGCTGACTCTGTTAAAATAACCCAAGCTGTGATAAAAAGGGAAAATGAGGCAAGCACAGGCATAGGCAAGGGTATGGCGGTGCCACATGTCAAGCACAAGCTCGTTAAGGAAGTTGTGGCCACAATAGGTTGCACAAGCCAGGGAATTGATTTCAATTCTCTGGACAAACAACCCGTTTATTCGGTGATTCTTCTTCTTAGTCCCGCTGACAAGGCCGACAAACATTTGCGAGCGATGGAGAACATCTTTCGGAATCTTCGAAAGAATGATTTTCGTAGTTTTCTCAGGCAGGCCCGGACACTGGAACAGATTCAAGAGGCGATATTTGACACCGATGAGCCGAATGGTTAACCGAAGCAAACGGGTCGATACTTTTTACTTACAGCCGACGTGCAGAAACCTGTCGGTTATTACGATTGTTTTTTGGAGAGAAGGCTGTATTGAGCGAGCCGGTTTACGAGATTGAAGTTGAAATTAAGAATGCAGACGGTCTGCACATGCGGCCGGCGATGCGGTTTGTTGATTTGGCCGGCACATTTGTTTGTGATATTGAAGTTTCGAATGACGATACTTATGTGGACGGCAAGAGCATAATGCAGATGACGATGTTGGCGGCCACACGTGGAACCAGGCTGAAAGTGAAGGCTCGCGGTCCGGATGCTCAGGAGGCAATCAAGGCGCTGCAGGAGCTTGTTGAGGAGAAATTGTTCGATGACTCAGCCGCTGCCGGAAGCGGCGGCCAGAAGGCGTAGAAACCAGTTATGGAAATAAGAAAAGGCATTGCAGTTTCGCCCGGCATCGCGATAGCCCGTTCGATGGTAATTGATTCCAAGGACCATCGAATCCCGAGGCGGTCTATCATGGCTTCTCAATGTGCCAAAGAGGTTAAGCGTGTCCGGGAGGCCTTTTCCGGGGCAATCGCCGAATTGACCGCCCTTGAGGCGGCAAAGAGCATCGAGGAAAGCAAGATAAAAGACATTTTCGCGGTTCATTTGCGATTCTTGCGCGACAAGAGCCTGAGGAAACGAATCACCGATTACGTTCGGGATGAATTGACCACCGCCGAGTACGCCCTTTCGGTAACTCTTCGTGAAATAGCTTCTCACTTTGCGAGGATGGATGACCCTTACATCAGCGAGCGAGCGGCCGATTTTTACGATATGGAAAAACGTCTGCTGACACAACTGCTTGGGAAGGTTCGTGAAGACGTTGAGCATCTGACCAGCGAGGTTGTGATTGTCGCACACGACCTGAGTCCGACTCAAACAGCCAGTTTTAACAAGACATTTGTAAAGGGGATAGCCACCGAAGCAGGCGGCAGAACAAGCCATACCGCCATAGTTGCAAGGTCTCTGGGGATACCGGCGGTTGTAGCACTCGAAGAGGTAACTCTAACCGTTACCGCCGACAGTACGGTGATAGTTGACGGCAATCGTGGTATGGTTATCATAGACCCGAACGAAGAAACTGTCAAGGAATATCAGCGTTATGCGAGTGAATTGTCTCAATTCGAGCACCGGCTTTATGTAATCAAAGACGAGCCTGCTGTTACGAGAGACGGAGTTAATATAACTCTGCTGGGCAATATCGAATTCGATGACGAGGCCGAGATGGTCAAAGAACGAGGAGGAGATGGAATAGGTCTTTACCGGACGGAATTTTTATATCTTTACAACGACAGCGAACCTACGGAACAAGACCACTACGAGGCCTATGCACATGCTGTTCGGACATTCGAATCACAACCTGTGGTGATACGGACGATGGATATGGGAGCGGACAAATATCCGCAGAGTGGGCGTCGTCCTGTTGAGTCCAATCCTGTTCTTGGATTGCGTTCCATAAGATTTTGTCTTCAGAACCTGACTATGTTTAAGAACCAGCTCCGCGCGATACTTCGTGTGTCTGTTTTGGGTGATGTGCGGATTATATTCCCACTGATAAGTAACCTTCAGGAGCTGCGGCAGGCGAAAATGATCCTTCGGGATGTTATGGAAGACCTTGACGAAAGCGGCATCGGGTATAATCCGGATGTTCCGGTTGGAATAATGATAGAAACACCCAGTGCGGCCCTGACGGCGTCGCTTTTGGCCGGGGAGTGTGATTTTTTCAGTATCGGGACCAACGACCTTATTCAGTACACTTTAGCAGTTGACCGTGCCAATGAGCATGTTTCGACCTTATATTCGGCTGCGGACCCTGCGGTACTGTCGCTGCTTCGTAACGTTATTCATGACGCCAACAAGGCGAAAATCGGTCTGAGTGTATGCGGAGAAGTGGCTTCGGACCCGGAATTTATCATGTTAATCCTTGGGATGGGGGTCAGAACTTTATCTCTGGCTCCGCCTATGATTCCGGAGATAAAACAGGTTATTCGTTCCGTTACGCTGAAGGAATGTAATCAGCTTGCACGAAAAGTGGCGACTATGGATTCACAAAGGCAGATAAAAAACTATCTTCGGGATGTGGCGATTAAGATTCTGCCCGAAGCGTTTTAGCAAGTGCGGGATTTTTGGTCAAATGGATAAAACTTTAGTAGTCGGTTTTAAGGTCAAAGGTAATTTAAGGTTTCTGTCGCACCATGATACGATGGCGATGTTTCAGCGCGCTTTTGCGCGAGCCGGAATAAAACTGTGTTACAGCTTCGGTTTTAATCGGCGACCGAAGCTTTCTTTGCCTTTGCCCAGAAGTGTCGGGATGGAATCGGATGCGGAGCTTGTCTGTGCTGTGGTGTCTTTTGATGAGTCCGGTTTGGACACCGAGCAGCTCAAAGAGCGTATTTGCAGACAGATGCCGGAAGGTTGTGAAATAACCGATATAGAGTTAATATCGGGAAAAGTACGTTATCGGCCAGTTTCGGCGGTTTATGTGTTTCCTTTGGCCGATGCCGCCGGTGAAGAAAGAACGGGAGCTGCTGTTGCGGGTTTACGCCAGGCCCTTGCGACCGGCGAAGGCATTGTTGTCCTGCGTCAAGGTCATGGTACGAAGCCGACCCGCAAAACAGATGTCAGCGGATATATAGATTCAATTGAAAGAGAGGCGAACGGTTTTGCGGTCAGGTGTAATATTACCGCGTGCGGCACTGTGCGAGCCGATGAGATTTTACAACTGCTGCAGATAGATATTTCGGACCTTTCAGGGCCTGTTAAACGAAAGTCCGTAGAGTGGCGGCAAAATTAATGGTTATTATCTGTAAGAAAATAGTCTTTGGGGAAAGATTATGTCAATAGAGATGCTTGTAAATGTTCAGGAGGGTGAAGAGAGCCGGGTGGCGGTTATCGACAACGGCTCGCTAGACGAGCTTTACATCGAAAGGGCAAGCCTTATCAGTCACGTCGGCAATATCTACAAGGGTCGAATAGTAAATATTGAACCGAGCATACAGGCGGCTTTTATCGATTTCGGGCTTGGCAAGAACGGTTTTTTGCATATTAGTGACGTTCACCCCAGATACTTCACGGGCGATGACGGTTCTGCCGGAAGGATCGGCCGGAGAAAGGCACTGAGTGAAAGGCCGCCTATCCAGAAGTGTCTCAAGAAGGGCCGGGAGATAGTCGTTCAGGTAACGAAAGAAGGTATCAACACGAAAGGCCCGACGCTGAGTACATACGTGTCGATGCCGGGCAAATACGTGGTTCTGATGCCCTGGATGCATCGCACGGGTGTATCCCAGAAGATCGAGGAAGAGGACGAGCGAAAGAGGCTGCGTAAAATCATCGCCCAGTTTGAAATTCCCAAGGGAGCGGGTCTTATCATCCGGACGGCGGCCCAGGGGGCGACGAAAAGAGAGCTGCAAAACGATGTGGCTTACCTGAACAGGTTGTGGGGTGCGATTCGCAAAAGGATGGAAACCGAACAGGCGCCGGTAACGATATATCAGGAATCCGATTTGGTGATAAGGACGATTCGAGATATATTTACGAGTAAAGTCAACAAGATTATATGCGACAGTGAAACAATCACGAAAAGGATAAGGGATTTTCTGGGTATTGTTCAACCTCGACTGAGAAAAAGGGTAACAATCTACGATGACAAAACACCGCTTTTCCACAAGTACGGCATCGAGAAGGAAATCAGCAAGATTCAGTCAAGCCGAGTCGAACTTAAGAGCGGCGGTTATATTGTAATAGAGCAGACCGAGGCACTGGTATCGATAGATGTCAACAGCGGTAAATATCGCCGGCAGGACAGCGCGGAAAAGACGGCGCACAAAACGAATGTCGAGGCGGCGAAGGAAATCGTCAGACAGCTTAAACTGCGGGATATGGGCGGTTTAATCATTTGTGATTTTATAGATATGCGTGACGTCCGACACAGAAAGGATGTGGAAAAGACATTCCGGGACGAACTTAAGAAGGACCGTGCCCGTTCAAGGGTTCTGCGTATGAGCCTGTTTGGGCTGATTGAGCTGACACGGCAACGGATGCGTCCGTCGCTGCAGTCAAGCACGTATCTTAAATGTCCTCATTGCGGCGGCTCAGGGATTATTAAAAGTCTGGAATCACACTCAATCGAGATTATGCGGCTGCTGTTTCTCGCAGGTGCCAGAGCGGATGTCAGGAGAATCGAACTTAGTGTTTCTCCGGAGGTCGAGGGCTTTTTGCAAAATCGGAAACGCGCGATAATCAGCGAGCTTGAGAGAGAAACCGGCAAAAACATTATAATAAATGCGGATCCGAATTGCGCGGGCGCCAACTATAATATGGCCTGCTATAACGAGCACGGGAACATAGTGAAATTTTAGGAATCCGTCGGGAGCACTGATAACATTAAAGGGTATTGCTTATCACCCACAAAAGAAGATAATCGGCGTTTATTATGAAAGCATCAATCAAAAAGGGGCCGTTACAGGTGAAGTTTGACCTCGATTATGCAACAAGGGTATTGGAAATCGAGGCGGGCGCCGTCAAATCACTGGCCGCTGTTATCGGAGACTCTTTCGCCGAGGCGGTGGAAATGATTTACCGTTCTACCGGTTCGGTCATTGTTACGGGCATCGGTAAGGCCGGTATTGTCGGCAGTAAAATCAGCGCCACTTTGGCCTCCACCGGAACTTTGAGCCACTTTCTTCACAGTGCCGAAGCGGTGCACGGTGACCTGGGTCGGGTTCAAAAAGACGATGTTGTACTGGCTTTGAGTTACAGCGGCGAAAGTGAAGAAATCATTCGTCTGATAAATCCGATAAAGCAGCGACAGATTAAGCTGATTAGTATCACGGGGTGTGCCGAGTCAACTCTGGCGAAACACAGTGATGTGGCCCTTTGCATAGGCCGGTTACCGGAAGCCTGTCCGTTGGGTCTTGCACCGAGCGTATCGACAACCTGCATGCTGGCTCTGGGTGACGCGATTGCTTTTACGGTGATGAAGGCTCGAAATTTCAGTGCGGAAGATTATGCAAGATTTCATCCTGGCGGCGCACTGGGAGCCAGGCTGATAACGGTTGGTCAATCGATGATGTTTAAGCGCGGAGCGGCACTTCCGCTTGCCTGTACAACCGATACGATAAGGGATATGTTGGCTAAGACCGCAAAGATTAAGCGCAGGGGGGCGGTAATGATAGTTGATACCGAGGGGCAATTAGCGGGAATTATAACCGATGCCGACCTGCGGCGAGCGATGGAGAATATCGGTGCGGACATTTTTGACCTTACCACTTCCGAACTGATGACTCCCGACTGCAAGCATGTTACGGAAGATACACTTGCCGCTGAAGCCATGGCCGTCTTCCACAAATTCAGGATTGATGAGCTTCCTGTTGTCAACGGGCAGAACAAGCCGGTGGGCTTAATTGACGTTCAGGATATTGTCGCAATAAAGATTTCCCGTTGAGGGGTAATATACATGGCTGCCGAACAAAAACCGGACCTTTCCGTGATAAAAATGCTCGTAATGGACGTTGACGGGGTATTTACGGACGGCACGATAATCATTGACGACCAAGGGTCGCAGAGCAAGAGGTTCAACTACCTGGACGGACACGGCATCAGGCTGTGGCACCGGGCGGGTTTGAGCAGCGCTATCATAAGCGGCAAAGATTCTCGCGCGACGGCTATCCGTGCCGGACAGCTTGAAATCGAGCATGTATCAATGGGATGTACGAAGAAGCTGCCGGCGTTCGAATCGCTCCTTGCCCGGACCGGTCTGGCCGCCGAGCAGGTCGCGTGTATGGGGGATGATCTGCTTGATTTGCCCCTAATCAGACGGGCAGGTTTCGGTGTGGCGGTTGCAAATGCGGTTGAAGAGTTAAAGGAAGCCGCCGACTATGTAACAACACGCTGCGGAGGATGTGGTGCGGTACGTGAGGTGATAGAATATATCCTAAAGGCTACGGGGAAGTGGGACCGGCTCATGGAGCGATATTTAGTCTGAGGACTCGTAATATCATGTTGAAACGGAGAAAATTGCTCGTATGGCTGACCGCTTTTGTCCTGGTCGCTGTGGCGTATCTATCGTACAATCGTCTTGTCTATACCCCCCCTATTCAAACTCAGCCGGGTGAGCGTGCCGGTGCCGAATTCGATGTGCCCGAGCTTGACACCGAATCGGCAAGGATAGGAGAAGCTGTGGTTGGGACGGTTGAGAAATCGGAATATATAGTTCTTGACGACAATAAAAACGTCAAACGTGTTTTTGGATTCGCACGCCTGCTCAACCCGGATGCAGGCACCGAAGATTGGAAGCTTCAAGAACCTTATATGAAGATTTATGAACAAGCGGTCAGGTATGAAATTGTCTCCGACCGTGGTACCTGTCGGGTTGAAACGGTTGCAGGCAATCCAAGCCCTGCCAGCGCCCACCTCATCGACAATGTGAAAATCCACATTCTCCCTGAGAAAGCCGACGGTCCGCCCGCAAGCACGATATGCCTTGACGACCTTTCCTATGATAGTGAGCGGTCGGAATTCAAAACGGATGGTCCAATTACAATAACCTCCCGTGATGGTCGAATGGAAGGTAATGGGATGCAGTTGATATACAACGATGCTCTCGGTCGGGTTGAGTACCTCAATATCAAGGAGCTGCACTACCTGCATCTGAAAAATATTTCTACCGTGTCATCTTCCGAGACCGGTGCCGAAGGTTCCCGAATTTCATCGGTTCGGGCATCCACAGGGTCCGGTCGTGCCATATCGCCGGTCAAATCGGCACCTCTCAGGAAAGGTGCAGATACATCGGTTGTTACCGGCGACGGCGCACCGCCTTTGACAAGGGATACCGAATCGGCCGCACCCGGCCGGGCTGAGCCTGGCAACAGGGATGACCGCTATATTTGTCGGTTTGATCGCGACGTAGTCATCAGTTACGGCGGGCGAATTGTAGCCGAAGGGGCCGATGAGGTTACCATCAGCAATATAGTATTGTCCGGTTGGCCTGAACAGGAAAGGGCCGCTGTCTCCGGGGGGGATTCCGCCGGACCTAACGGAGCGCCCGACACTGAAACCGGGGCAAAATCCGGGGCGACCGTAGCGAGCTACGAAGCTGTTTCCTCCACCGACTCTGCGGTAGGGGAAATTGGGCCTTCCGCCGCAGATTCGGGTACGATTGATACGGTCGGCGAGCCGACGGATGATGCAGAGGATGTCTTTGTTACGTGTAAAGGGCCGATGACGATACAACCGGTAAATTCGATTCTTAATATTACCCGTGCGACCATTCAGAGGACAGGCAGACCAATCATTACCCCTGCAGGCGGGCGTCAAGTCGAGCATCCGGCCCGATTTGTCGCCGACAAGATTGATTATGATATGGACACCGACCATGCTTTTGCGACCGGGCCGGTGAAGTTTGTTTTTTACGTAAGTGAACCGAATTATCCCGATTCGAGCCGTGAGCCTGTGCCGGTTGTGATAACCGCCGATGACAACGCTGAGTTTTTCGGGGATGACAACCGCGTTGTTTTCAACGGCAACGTTGTAGGCACAAGGCGAACACAAAGGCCCGCCTTCATTCAAACAAGTACCTTCCGGGGGCGAAAATTGATTGTTGACCTGGCGCAGACCGGTCCCGATTCGACGGATATCCGTCATGTGGCGGTAGTCGGCGGCAAGGTCCGGCTTGAATCCGTTCGTTCTGTCGATGAGGTAGCAGTAAATCATGTAAGGCTTTCATGCAGTCGTATCGACTACGAAGCGAGCGATGAAATTGTAATTGCAAGCGGACCCGGTGACATACAAATCAATAATGAAAATGCGCCTATGCCGTCCGAACAAGAGGCGGACAAGAAAATCAGCCTTCAAAGGCCGTGCTATGCCCTGATTAGAGGATTCGATGAACTGCGGTGGTTTACAACGGCCAATCGAATCACCGCCGACGGTAAAACAAATTCCGTGAACGTAAGTTATCTGCCGATTGTGGAGGGCAATTTAGGTCAGATTGTCCGCGCAGCGACAACACATTTAGAGGCAAACTTCACGGAAACCGAATCTGGCCAAAGCGAATTAGCCACGCTATATACTACCGGCGGAGTTACCTACCGTGAGGTCGGCGGCAATGAATTCGTCGGTGATACGCTGTTTTATGACACTCAAAAGTCTTTAATTACCGTCGCAGGCTCTGAGGAGGCGCCGTGCCTTTTGAACGGTGCTCTTGCCGACCGAATCAAATACGACCTCAAGACCGGCAAGGCAAAGGCCGAGCTTGCTTCCAGCCCCGGCACTATTGGCAGACGCACAAGAAGCAAAAGTAAATAGTTCCGACCGCTGATTCATTATCCTAATTTACAGGCGATTTGATAAACAGCTAACCCACATTTACAGTTCCCACGGACTTTGGTATTGCTCTTTTGGGTAACGTCAATAAATTCTGGATCCCTCCTACGCACAAGGCTACGGAGGTCAAGCAAGTCCAGAATGACAGGGGTTCAAGATTGCTGCGTTCTGCTTTGCAGGCCTCGCAATGACAGCAAGAGCGAAAAACTATGGAATCTCGTCGCTCCTCGTTCGTATCTCGGGGTTCGTGAGGGGAATCCCGGCTTCCTTCGGCTGCGCTCAGGACAGGCTAAGGCCGGGATGACAGTTGGGGGCCGGGATGACCAACTCAACGTTCAATGCCCAGTGTCGGACGTGGAATTTAGGGAGAGAACCCCCGGCACAGGTCCGGGGGCTAAACGAGGAGGACTTTTTTTTGACCCGTTGGGGCTTTAGAGGATAACCGCGGGTAAAACCCGCGTCTAAATAAAATGGAAATTTTTGTCGGGGGGTTTGTCCGTCAGTACTGCCGGACCACGCTTCTGTTTTGTAATACATCGGGCGGCTTGCGCCGCCGCGCTTTTGTTGTTATGACTCGCTGCCGCGCTTCTGTTGTTTGGTTTTGCGCTGCCTGCGCTTTTACAGTTCGAATTTTTTGCCGGTGATGCGTTCGTAGCCGTCGATGTATTTTGCGCTGGTTTTTTCTATGATGTCCGCCGGCAGCTCTATGCCGGGGCCGGATTTGTCGAAATTAATCTCTTCCAAGTAATTACGCACGAACTGCTTGTCGAAACTTTCCTGGTCTCTGCCGGGTTCGTATTTTTCGGCGGGCCAGAACCTGGATGAATCGGGTGTAAGCACTTCGTCAATCAGAATAATCTTATCGTCCGTAACACCCCACTCGAATTTTGTGTCGGACAGGATAATCCCGCGGGACTCGGCGTGTGCGGAGGCCTTTGTGAATATCTCGGTGCTCTTTTGGCGGACGTAGTTGGCGGCGTCTGTGCCTATCGTATTGACACACTCCTCGAAGCTGATGTTTTCATCATGTGTGCCAATCTCGGCCTTGGTGGCGGGTGTGAAAATAAGTTCCGGCAGTTTCTGGCACTGTTTCAGCCCGGCGGGCAGCTTCACACCGCAGACCGAGCCTGTGGCCTGATAGTCCTTCCAGCCTGAGCCTGCGAGGTAACCCCGGATAACACATTCGACCGGCAGCACCTTGGTCTTTTTCACCAACATTGAGCGACCGGTCAACTGGTCGGCGTGCGGGCGGAAGGTGGCCGGCAAATCTCCGATATTTGCGGAGATGAGGTGATTTTCAACGGTATCGGCTAAAAAATCGAACCAGAAAAGCGAAATCTGTGTCAGAATGATGCCCTTATACGGTATGGGGCTTGTCATTATTACGTCAAAGGCGCTTATCCGGTCGGAGGCAACTATTAGAAGCTGGTCGCCTAAGTCGTAAATATCACGTACTTTACCGTGCGAGGCGGCTATATTCGGAATTTCAGTCTGTAATAACGCATTTGCCATGAGCTTTCTCCTTTTAGTTTCGGATTATCAGGACAAGGCAGGATAATAAGGACCTGGCCGGCCTGTGTCAAGAAGTGATTTAAAATTTTGGTGGTGAACAAGTCGTTATGATTGGGATTTTGTCCTATTCTACTCGGCTTCCCCACTTAGGACAGCCTTTTTGCGTTGCAGACCTTACACAACGGCGGGATTTGGTGCGATAAATCGCACCGGCCGCCAACACCCTTCACGAACCATGCATAACGTTTCACGAGATACGAGATACGAATTAGTGTGCGATGACGCTTGAGATTCTGAAGACGGGTAATAAAAGGGCTATTGCAATTGTACCGATAACAAAGCCCATAATCAGTATCATCAGAGGTTCGATAAGCGCGGTGGTGGTACGGATGGAGTTTTGGAGCTTTTTTTCGTAAAAAACGGAGACCTTGTCGCAGACCTGGCCGAGCTTTCCGCTCTTTTCGCCGGCCCTGAGCATCTGGATAATTCCGGGGGCGACAAGCTCGCCGTAAGGGGCAAGTGTAATTGACTCTGATAGTTGATAGCCGTTGCGAATCTTCGCATCGGTCGCGGCCCACAGGTGCCGAAAGTAGTAATTTTCACACGACATCTTCATCACGCTAAGTGCATCCAGCAAACTTACGCCCGTGCCTACCATCGTCGCCATTATCCTCATGCTGCGGGTCAGCACCGCATCGACGAACATCGTGCCGAATATCGGGGTGCGTACCTTCATCCAGTCGATGACCTTCTGGCCTGTAGTCGTTTGATACCAAAAATGCAGCCCCACAAGAAGGGCCGTGATGGTGGTTACAACCGTTGCCATTATCCGGGCATTGCCCAACATCTGGCTGAAATTGACCAGCAGTTGTGTCAGCTTTGGAAGCGCCGCCCCGCGTGCCTCGTAGATCCTCGTAAACTTGGGCAGAACGAAAAACATCAATGAGCCAGTTGCGGCCGAGGCCATCATCAGCATAATAAACGGATAAATCATCGCACCTTTGATTTGCTTTCGCGTCTCGGCGTCGGAATTGAGGTATCCTGCCAGTATTTCGAGCATGTGAGACATTTTTCCCGACGCCTCGGAGGCCTTTACCATACTGGTGTACATAGCGTTGAAGACCCTCGGGTACACCGCCAGGGCGTCCGAGAAACTGTCGCCGCCCTTTATCCTGCTTGCAACATCAACAATTATGTCGCGCAAAGTGCCGGGCTGGGTCTGCTCGGCCATTGCTTCAAGGGCGTCACTTAAGACCACACCGCTGTCGAGCATGATGGACAGTTGCGTTGTGAACAGTATCAGCTCCGCCTGCTTGATCCTGGCGTTTGAAACCTCCTGGATAGCAGTACTTTGGGGCGGTTCGACTATCGTTGCCTGCACAGTCATTGTGTGCTCCCATCAGGCATGTTGGCCACTCGCAATATCTCGTCTATAGTTGTGATGCCCGCCTTAACCTTCTCGAGCCCGTCGATGTACAGCGGCACCATACCGTTTTTAAGGGCCGCTGCCCGGAGTGCCTTAACGGTTACCCCCTGAGTAATCATATCAAGGATATTTTCATCAGGGACAAAAAGCTCATGAATAGCGATTCGACCGAGGTAGCCGGTATTTCGGCACTGCTTACATCCCATCCCCCGATAGAACTTCAACGGCTGGCCCGTCCACTTCTGCACGGTCTTTTTAATTCCTGCGGCAGGCTCATAATTCTCCTTGCAACTCGGACATATTTTACGAACAAGCCGCTGGGCGAGTACGGCAATCAAGGAGGCACCGACAAGGTAGGGCGGAACATTAAGGTCGAGGAGCCTTGTAACGGCACCCGGAGCGTCGTTTGTATGGAGGGTGGAAAGCACAAGGTGGCCGGTTAAGGCGGCCTGTACGGCTATATTTGCGGTATCTTTGTCCCTTATCTCTCCAACCATAATGATATCGGGGTCCTGTCTTAACAGACTCCTGAGGGCATTTGAGAAACCGAAACCGGCGACTTCATTGACCTGAAACTGGTTTATGGCAGCTATGTTGCATTCAACAGGATCTTCGACAGTGCAGATGTTTACATCTTCGGCGTTAAGCTCATTCAAAGCGGCGTAAAGGGTAGTGTTTTTTCCGGAGCCGGTCGGACCGGTAGCGAGGACTATCCCGTTTGGACATTGTATTTTTTCCTTGAACAACTGCAAATTATCGTAGCTGAATCCGAGAGATTCGAGATTTGTTAGGATTTTCTTGACATCGAGTATCCTGATAACCACTTTTTCGCCGTGGTTTCCGGGCATAACCGACACCCGCAGGTCGATAGGCCGGCCTTCCATAAGAACGTGAATACCCCCGTCCTGGGGGAGTCTTCTTTGTGCGATATCGAGTTCTGCCATGATTTTCACCCTCGAAACGATAGCAGAGTGCATCTGGTGGGGTGGACTCATCTTCTCGTATAGCCGGCCGTCAACACGGTATCGAACTCTGAGCTTTTTGTCATCAGGCTCGATGTGCACATCGCTGGCGTTTTCTCTTACCGCGTTGTACATCAAATAGTTTACAAGCTTTACGACCGGAGACTGCCCGGCCACTTCTTCAAGATTTCCGATGTCTTCGATGATGTTTTCAATGAGGGCGAAATCTTCGAGGTCGGTCTCGTCAATAATGTCGTCAATGACAAAGACATTTGCAGCGGGCAGGTAGGTCTGGAGAGTGGCCTTTATGTCTTTTGCGGTGGCACAAACGACCTGGACACGGCAATTGCTGAGCCGCTCAATCTCTTCGAGCAGAAAGACATTTGACGGCTCACTTAGTGCTATGGTGAGACAATCGTGGACCTTGAATAGCGGCAAAACAACATGTTCTTCGAGGAAGTCTCTCGGCAGCGTTTCAACGACTGCGGGATCGCATATCTTCGGCGTAATCTGTGCGTACGGCAGGCCGTATGCCTGTGCAAGGGCCGAGGCAACCTGGTTTTCGGTACAATATCCCAACTCGACGAGCAGTTCACCGAGCAGTTTTTGGTGCCCGTCGGCTTCCTGTCGCTTAAGTGCAGCTTCGATCTGGTCTTTAGTAACCAGACCCCTGTCGAGCAGTACCTGTCCAAGCTGTAACTTGTTTTGACTTGCTACTTCCGGCATTTTTATATCAGTGCTTAAATCCCGTAATTCGACATTTTTTTTGCAGAAAATCCCAACGAGATTATTCAGACAAAGCTTCTTACCGCCTGTGAGACCTCGTGGTAGGTATCAAATCTACTGTCCAGACGGGTAATCTCAAAGATTTTGGTGCAGTTCTCATCGAGTCCAGCGATTTTAAGCTGGAGATTGTTCTGGCTGCAACTGCCTTTAAGCCACAGTAACTGCTCAAGACTCGGGCTGTCGATGAATCCCATATTTGTCATATCAATCACGATTGAACTTGTACCGGCAGCGACGATACTGCTGGTTGCGTCCTGAAATGGTTTTATGAATTCAGCGACGAAATCACCATGCAGTTCGATCACGGTTACATTGTCATAGTTTTGAGTTTCAATTTTCATCTTATAAGCGTCCCCACCGCTTCAGCCCCGTATTCGGAGAAATTACTGTAATCCCAGCTTTCAATAAAACCGTCCTGAATAATCTTCCAGAGCTTTCTTATATCACTGTTTAGAAAGACCCGTCCGACCTCGGGGTCGAATTGGGTTCCGAGATTCTTTTCTATTTCAGCCAAAGCTCTTTTTATGCTCATCGCCTCCCTGTAAACCCTTTTTGAGGTCATAGCGTCGAAGGCGTCCGCCAGACAAATAATTTTTCCTATCAGAGGTATCCGGTCTCCTGTAAGTCCTTCGGGGTAACCTGTTCCGTCAACATGCTCGTGATGATACAGGATACCCGGGACAATATCTTTCATCTGTTTTATATCTGCAAGGATATCGGCACCCACGCGAGGGTGCGCTTTTATATGATTGAGGTCTGATTCACTGAGTTTACCGGCCTTTTTCAATACTGATTCGTTCATACCAATCTTGCCGATATCGTGCAGCAGGCCGGCAAGATAGATTTTGTGTATCTGTTCATCGTCTATAGGTCGTTCCTGAGCGAGCCTTTCTGCGATCCATCTTGAAATGAAAGCGACCCTTTCGGAATGACCTCGTGTGTACTGGTCTTTTGCGTCGATACTGTTTGTCAGCGACTTCAACGAACCTATGAACAGTTCCTTCAGATCGCCGAAGAGCCGATTATTCTCGATGAAGACGGCGCACTGGTTCGCGACGGAGTTGAATAATTTCACATCGATGCTGTCGAAATCAGGCTTTCCGATAATATTTGTAGCAACCATCATTCCTATGATTCTGTCGGCAGCGTGCAGAGGCACTGCAATAATGCTTTTTATTCCATCGGGCCAATCGTATTTGAAAGGCGGATCCACAATGCTGTCCAAAAGCGCATCATTGCCGCTCTTTAGTTCTTCGGCGAGCCTGATTTCAAGAATATCAGCAGTAAACTGGTCGATCTCAACGACCCCGGAGCCTGCGGTCAAGACAAAACGCTTTTCCCCGTCGAGCTTTCTTTCGAGAAAAACGGCGATTCCTTCGACATTTACCAATGAAGTAATCTGGTCGCAGGCCATCTGAAGATAGGTGGCATTCGACTGAGTAACTTTTGTGCTTGTGCTCAAATTGTAGAGCAGTACAAGCTCCTCGTAGGTTCGCGCAAGTTCGGTACCGACCTTTTCAATCTGCTTTTGAGCTTTTGCATCCGCCCTGAACCTGTCGGCAAACAAGAGCAGCATTTCCTCGAGGTAGTCTCGCTTTTCCGCATCTTCATTAACATCAGGAGTCTGAATTACGGCAACGGCAACTGTTTCATCAGGCGCCTTCAGACAAAGTGCCAGCACCTCGTTGTATGTTCCGAACCTGACGACTGTGTCCGATTGCCCCCGACAAGTAAGGTGAGCATACTGTGCCAGTCGGCTCGTGTCGCTGTCGAAATTACCTGCGCTTGATTGCAGGATGCACTGCCCGGAGGTATCGAAAGCGGTGAAGGTTGCACCGAATCTGTTGATATTGGCGGCAAAATCGGCCAACATATCGAATCGGACGGCAGGCATTGTTGTAATCGTATCGGTCATATTTCTTAAATCAAACTGACAGTTTTCGCTTACTCAAACACGGATTCGGCTCCCCGCTTCGGCAGGGAGGACAAAATGTATTCAGTTACATCCCATACAAACACGGTCTTTCCTATGCGGGCACTGTCGCTTTGAGAATTTCCTCGATGCTTTGCAAAAGTTCCCTCGGACTAAAAGGCTTACTTACACATGCCGAAATCCTAAGTTCTTCTTTTTGTTCTTCCTTCAGGGCAAAGCCCCGTGCGGTAAGCATAACGACCGGTATTTGGGCGGTGTCGGGATTGCTTCTGAGATTCTGCACAAGCTCAAGGCCCGTCATAACAGGCATCTGGAAATCCGTAACAACGAGGTCGGGTTTTTCATTAGTGGCAAGCTTCAGGGCCTGTTCACCGTTTTCGCATGTTATTACTTCAAAGCCGTTGTTCCGAAGTTTAATCGCAACGACCTGTACGATATGAATTTCGTCATCTACCACCAATACTTTAAGTTGTTTTTCTTCTGACATTACTATTTCTCCAAAACTGTTTTGCAAGTTACCCCGGTTGCCAGCGGCATATCAAACCCGAAGGTACTGCCCCGGCCGGGTGTGCTGGTAACGAATACCTTTCCTCCGTGAACCTTTTCGACAATCTGCTTGACGAGGTTTAGTCCCAGGCCGGTACCTTTTGCACATTCTTTATTTGCCTCGACCCGATAGAATTTATCGAATACATGCTCGATTTCGCCGGCAGGTATTCCGACGCCGGTATCGGTAACGGTTACCCGAACAATTTGTTCGGCCTCGTTGACCTGGACCGCTGTTTCCACGGTACCGCCGGCGGGAGTGTACTTAACGGCGTTACTGAGCAGATTAGCTATGACCTGGGAGACCATATCCCTGTCGGCATAAACCTGGTCGCAGATTATCGGTGCCTGAATTTTTACGGTGATATTCTTTTCGCGAGCGTAGCTGTCTATCATCAAAGCCGCATCCTGTATCAATATCGCCACACTGAGGTGCTCTTTTTTTACCTTTGTAAGACCCGACTCAATCCGTGAAATGTTCAGGATGTCCTCGATGAGTCGATTGAGCCTTTGGGCCTGTGTCTGGATTACCGAGCAGAAGCGGTTGACCGTTTCGGTATCCTGGGCTTCTCCGTCAACCAGCATTTCAGCATATGCATTTATGGAGGCCAGCGGAGTTTTCAGCTCGTGTGAGACATGGCTTACAAAGTCGCTCTTCATCTGCGATATCTGTTTTTCACGGGTTATGTCATGCAGAACGGCTACGACTCCGGAAGTTACATCCTGCTCATCTTTTACGCAGGATATTATGCAATCAAAGATTTTGGTTCGTTCGTTGGTCTCGAAATTAAATTCGTGTTTTACGTGCCGAAGTCCGGTTCTTCTGCTGTGGAGAATTGTTTTTACAAAGTCGGAGTGGCCGATAAATTCGCCGATTTGGCCCGAGCCGACTGCGTCCGCACCAAAGCCAAACAGTTCCCGGGCGGCGTCATTTGCAATTAGAAGTCTGTCAAACGGGTCTGTAACAATAACACAGTCCCGGATACTGTAAATAATTTCTTCGATATTCTTCTTTTGTTTTTTCAACAGTTGCAGTTGCAGCGATATTTCGGTTTGTTCGGTTTCAATCCGCTCGCTTTTTTCAACATAGCCTGTTATAAATTCAACGATTGCTTCTGCAAGTGGCCCTAAATCCGAGGCCCTTTTCATTTTGATATGTTCAAGCTTTGCGTTTTTGAGCAGGTAAGTTAATTGATTAATGTAAGTTGTAAGCCGGAAGTGGAAAAATGCAAGGCAGGCCGATGCGGTCGTCGCCGAAATAATGCCGGCAAGAAGCACGCCCCGGCTGACATCTGCAAAGGCCGAGACGATCAGCAATATCATCCCGACGGCGATAAGTGAAAAGAGAATTATAAATATGTATCTGTAAGAACGCACTCCAACAGCCCTGACGTTTTTTCGGACACGGATTAACACCGTTTTCATTTATTTATCAGACACAGATTTACGCAGATTGTATCTGTGCCTTTGTTCACATCATCGACAACAGTTCGCTGTCAGGATCCAGGCTTGCGGCTTTTTCATAAGCCTTTCTTGCGCGGGCATCCTGTCCCAACCGGCTGTAGCATCTTGCAATCATATTCCATGCAAAAGCAGCCATTTTCTCGTCTTGCGCTATTGTCTTAAAGGTCTTTACAGCGGCGGAATAATCGGTGCCGAGATATTGTGCACAGGCCTTGACAGCAACGGCATCCGACCACCCGGGCCTGAGCACCAGCGCCCTTGTAGCGCAGGCATAAGCTCGTTTTGAAGCCCCGGCACCAAGTGCCGCCTGCCCCATCTGCAGCCACACTTCGGGGTCGTCTCTGCGGTCGATACTGAGCTGGTTGTAATATGCAACAGCTTTGCCGTAGTCGCCCGAATTCATACAGCACATAGCAAGCAGTTTTAGATAGTCGGCTTTCCGCGATTCATCGGCCCGGTCAACAAGGTCCTCGAACATCTCGGCGGCGTTTACCCACTGCTTGAGCATAATGTAGCAGTAGGCTAATGCTTCGGTAACTTCGCGGTCGCCGGATTTTAAGAGCAGTGCCTGTTTGTAAAGGCTAACAGCCTGTTCAATTTTTCCCAGCCGGGTCAATACATCCGCCGAGGCGATTTTCAGCCTGGCCCTGTCGGGCAATAGTGCCGCCTTTTGGTCAAGCAATTCGACAGCCTCGTCGTATCGGCCCTGAGCGGCGTATGCCTTGCTCAGGGCAATAATGTAATCGGCGTTGTCCGGTTCGAGCAGCACCGCCATGTTGTAATACTCCAGTGCCTGTAGCGGCTGGGCGTTGTGCTGAGCTGTTATAGCCAAAAAATACCAGGCGCCGGCCAGTTCCTTATCAATATCGATGGCCTGGTTGAACGACTTAGCCGCTTGTGCAACATTTGCCCGCGCAAGATGAATTTTACCCATCAGCAAATGGGCCTCGGCGACATCAGGATTTGCTTTGAGACACTGTCGGATTGTTTCTTCGGCCTCATCAATCCTTCCGTTCTCGAACAGTCCCTGTGCAACGGGGACCTTTGCCTTTGCTGTTGCCTTTGCCAGGCGAAGGGCCGCCGCCTGCTTTTTCTGCGCGTGTGATTCGCACCCGGCGCTAAGTGCCAGGATTGAAACCAATAATGCCGCTGTTATCAATTTGGTTTTTAACATGATTTTGTCTCTTATATCTTTGCAACCTGTCAAATTTGAATTTTTCCATTAGAACCCCACGTGAAACGTGGGGCTAAATAATTCCTCGGACCGGTGCCTGGGGGCACCGGTCCGAGGAGTGCACGTTTTTAGCGTCTGAGCCAGTTCTGCGTTTCCTCACGCTCAACTGCTTCGAGCATAATGCGCTCTATAGCCTCGGAGCTGTCGGGCGAAGTCTCACGTATGATGCGTTCGCGCAATCTCAATGCCTCGAAGTAAGTCGGTCGCAGGTGCAGAGTCCAGCAAAGCTCGGCTAAGGCTCCCTCGATATCTCCGTCGGAGTATAGAGAGACCGCTTCGGAATAACTTTCTTCAGCAAGTCTGGTTACACCAAAAAAGCGGAGACTCTCGCGGGCGCCGAGTCTCTTTCTGCCAACGTCGGAGGCTCTTTGGTCCCCTTCAAGCTCGTCAATGTTGTCAATAATATGAGGTGTAAGCAGGATAATCACTTCCTGTCGTACCGAAGAATCGGAGGTTCCCTTGAACAGTTCACCTATAACGGGGATGTCACCCAATAAGGGCACCTGCGATTTGGAGGAAGTTACAGAGTCCCTGAACAAGCCGCCTATTATCACCGTCTGGCCGTCTTTGACCATGATGTTTGCGCTCAATTCGGCGGTTGTTTCGGTCGGGACGCCGTCGGAATCCTTGGTTGCGGAACTATCCTTGGGATAAATATCCATCCGGATATTTCCGTCATCGGCGATGTAAGGCCTGAAGGACAGCTTTGTACCGGATTTTAGAAACTTAACCTCGCCACTGGTAGCAACGCCGCTGCTTGAAACAGTAGTGCTGCTGCGATAGCCAAGATTTTGGCCGATAAACACGGTGCCCACCTGCTTGTTCAGAGCAAGAATTTTCGGATTGGCAAGGACAGTAACATCGGTGATGGACTCCAGAGCGGTAATCAGCACGCGGACCTCACCGCTACTGATGCCGATTCTCAGCCCGTTGGCTCCGGCTTTGGCAAAACCTGATGTTTCTATCGGCGTACCGTTCGTAATATTAGTAATACCCTGAATAGGCGGGACGGCTGCAGAACCCCTATCCACAGTACCTTCTGAGACGATGGTTTCTGTTGCTGCGGTTCCGGATAAACTGGTACCGGCCATCAGGTTGAAGTCAATGCCGAAGTCCATACCTTCGGTCAATGTTGCACTAAGGATGGTGGCCTCGACAAGTACCTGCAGAGGTTTAACGTCGAGTTCATTTAACAAAGACTCGGCATCTGCGATATTCTCGGGATAATCGTTCATAATGATTGAGTCGTGGAGGGACATTGAATTGCCACCCTCCTGTATTGAAAGGTCATCACCGGAAGAGATGCCGACCTGCGGCGCTTTGGTGGCTTCGATACTGCCCGAATCGCTCAAAACAGGCGTAAGGAGTGTTTTGGCTTCCTCGGCGGATACGTAGTACAGGGTAAAAATCCTGGACTCCATCCGCCTTCTGTCGTTCATTACCTGGTCGAATTCATCGGCGGTATAGACCTTGATGAAGTTGCCCTGAACCTCGTATCTGTTTGTGCCGAGCACGGCGCTGAGTGCCTCCTCAAACGTTACGTCGTAGAGGTTTGCGACCGTAATCTGGCCGGTAACGCTTGCCGTAGGCACAATGTTCTTCTGGTACTTAAGTGCCAGGAAGCGCAGAGCATCTCTGATGCTCATGTCCTTATTGAAGGTGATGGACTGTATCGCCTGGCTCGCCAGAAGTTCACCGGCGGTCTCGTATTCGGCCGCACCTTCGACCGATGCGCCTTCAAGCGGTCCGGCTTCGGCGAGCAAGACGGCCGAGTCAGCCGGCGGCGTGTCTTGGGCCACCACCAGAGCAGCCATGCCGCCGATTGCAAACAGCCACACAATTACAATGTTGGTAAATTTTGTTTTCCGATTGCCTTTGTTCTTTCTGTACAACATGATACTACCCCCTTTCTTTTAATTTCCTGATTCGCTTAACTGAGACATTTTCACATCCACAGTAAAATCGTTCCACTTTAAGACGACTTTCGTTTCGTAAATCCGGACTACATCGAACAGGTATATCCTGTCGTTGTAGCGAACCGGAAGTTTGTCGCCGACCGATACGAGCTTTCCCTGGATAAAGGCTTCGGGCCTGGGGCCTTTGATGACGGCTTCGAGGATAATCGTTTCGGCGACTTTATCGATATACCCGGCATCTTTGCGGTCAATCTCAAGGTTAACGTTTCCGCCGGCGATTCGGCCACCCGAAGGAAATTCCTTCCATCTTCCGGCGGTGAATACATTGTGTGTTAATATATCGTTTCGTCCCTGCACTACGGGCAAGGGATGAAGTGCTATTTTGACCTTCGGCCTTTGCTGCTGTACGCCGGTCTGCTGTGCGGCCGAGTCTGCAACGGCAGCGACTGCTTCATTTTTTTGTGCCCCGTTGCCGACAAGTACCTTGATCCACATAAAGGCCATGACAGTAACCAGGACAGTCGCCATTAGTACTTTGGGCCTTTTAAGGTTCCAGCGGCTTATCAGGCCGGAAACATTATTAACATTTAGCTTGCTTGTTTTCATCTTGCTTTGACAATTCAGGTTTTATCAGGCTCGGATGAGCGGTAATAGACATACGCCTCGGCGTTCATTTTGAGCCATCCTGTAAAATCGCGGTCGTTTTCCAGACTGAATTTCTCTATTCGGATGAGTCTTTCAAGCTTCTCGATGGATTTGAGGAATTCAAATATCTGCTCATCCGTTCCGCTGCATCTGATACTTATAGGTATGCAGTTAAGGTGGGGACTCTGGATTTCGCTGCCGGGCTGAACAAGCTGGTCTTTAAGTTTGTGCTCGTTCATAACATCGGCTATCTGCTGCCAGAGACCCGCAAATTCCCTGCCGGTCGGCAACTTTTGGTCGAAGTTTTGCAGCCTGCGCTCAAGCTTGCCGGTCTGCTTGCGAAGCAGGGGCAGTTGTTTCCTTCTGGCGTCAGCCTTTGCCGCGGATGAAGTTTGCGCGGCATCGGCCTGCTTTACGGCCCTGGTCTGTCTTGAGAGAGGATAATACAAAAACATCGCAAATCCACTCATCAGCGCCGCTGTCAGCACAATTATTATCATCTGTTGTCTTTGCAAAAACCTCATTCAATCAACCCTGTTTTTGCTGAACATAATTTGCCAGATAACAACTTATTTCAAATTCCGTAACTGTCAGGTCCTTAACCTTCCCGGCACGTGAAAATCCCGGCACGACCTGGCAAAAGTATGAAGAATCCTCCAGGCTTGATATCAAGCCGGCGACATCCTCAACACCGGCGGCAATTCCTGAAATTACCACCTTGAAGCGTGTATCTTCGGCGGGCATCGCATCGTCGGTCTGGGGGCTGCGCCGGAGCAATCTGACATTGGACTTATTTGTCGAGCCCCCTGCTTCATTGAAGTGCTCAAGCCCGATGTCGATTTTTCCAAGTATGACGTTTTCCGGAACCAGAAAGCTCAGTTCTGCAATCACATTTGCAATGCTGGTTTGGTGATTGAGTTTATCGAGGATTTCGGTCTTTTGGCGTAACTTGTTCAGGGTGGTCGTCAGCCGGTTGCATTCAGCGGCCAGGTCCGCGTTTTCAGCCAGGGAGGTCTCTATCCGTTTTATCTGCGCCTTTGCTTTTGAGACGGAATAACATGTGGTAAAGCTCCAGAGCACTATGGCTGCAAAGATGACGATTATCACCACGTACTGCGTGTGATAACCGACCTGCTGCTTCTGTCTATCCCTGTACCATTGTGGAATAAAGTCAATTTCGTTCATGTTTTTCCGATCCGTTATCAGGCGAATCCCAGCCTCTTACTCCCAGGCCGACCGCGACGGCCCACTCGCAAAATGAAGCGTTCTGTTCGGCGGCAAATTCCGTTCCGGCCAGTTCGAAGCCCCTGAAGGGCTGAGCAAGTTTAACCTCGATATCGAGGTGCTTTTTGAGTTCTTCAAGCAGCACAGACTCGTATGCTTCGGTGCCTGCAAAGACGGCCTCGCTTGGTCGGTTTCCCCTGAAAGTTACAGCGTAGTATTTGAAGCAAAGCGATATTTCCCTTGCCAGTTCTTCGATAACAAAACTCATAGCGTCAACAATCGCCTGTCTCGTGGTCGTCTCGATTGTGCCGGTGTCGGTATTTCTCAGCTTCGAGCGGAGCACTACCGCCTCGTCATAATCAACATCGAGTTTCGACGCGACCTGTTCGTTAAGTTTTCTTCCTCCAATCGGAATCTGTTTTACAAAAGCAATTTGCTGACCCCGGCTTATGATTACGGTTGTGAAAAGGCTGCCCACCTCGATGAAGACACTGACAAGCTGCTGGTCCTCCTGACGTCTAAGGGAACTGCTAAAGCATCTGAACAGGGCACAGGGGGCCGCATCGATTGCAAGCGGTTTGAGCCCCGCTTCTTCGAGCAGAGCTATATGCTGCGATATGCTTTCCTTGTCCGCTCCGAGAAATATTATTTCGTTCTTGATTTCATCGGCATGGTAAACACTGCCTGCGATGATATACCTTATCTCGTCGTTGTCGGAATCGAGTCCGAACTGCGCGGCAATATCGTTTGTTATCAACTGCTCTATCTGGTCGGCATCCGACGTGTCCAGTCTCAGACTTTTTATCTTAAGACTGCTGTTCGACAAACTTGATACGACGCTTCTTCCGCGAAAGTTTCCTCTGGCCAGCATCTCTTTAATTGCAGAGACGGCAAATTCGTGTCTGGATTGCTCATCCGCCGAAGCACCGGCTCCGATTTGTATTTCATCGGCGGCTATGACCCGGGCGTTTTCTCCGGTGTGAGCCAGTTGGATCATTCGAATGGAGTTACTTTCCATTTCCAATCCTATCGGTCTGGTTTTATTATGTGTAAGATTTAACATAATGTTTCTTCTTCGGGCGGCTTGCGCCGCCGCGCTTTTGTTGTTTTTCATATTTCGCTTATGGTACGGCCTGTACGGTTACATATCCGGTCATAGGCTCCACAGTTACTGTCATGCCGAAAGAACCGGCCTGGAGTAAGATTTGACCGCTGTTTAGATTTGCGGTCGTTGTTCCGCTATACGGGCTGCCGAGATAGTCGAACGTAACAGCAGACTGCGAGCCAGGTTCGAAGTCGGCACTTGCTATATCAACACGACTCAGACGGCTGTCGCTTTGTAAGTTGACCACAAAATCAGAACCTGCTTTTATCGGGTGTTCAATCGGATTTGCACTTGCATCCTGCAGGTGATAGCTTTCATTTGCAGAGTTAAAAACGACCGAGTGGCTCTGCTGTGTGCTGATTGCCATACTCTTTGCATACTCCAGGTCCGCTGCAATCATGTTTGCCGCCGAACGAACCTGGACATCCGCTGCCGAACTTATCATCGGCACCGCAAGCAGAGCGGCGATACCAAGTATCACCACCACCACTATCAACTCAACAATTGTGAATGCCTCTTTTTTCATATCAATCCTTGCTTTAGACACGGATTAACACGGATTAACTCTGTTTTATAATTTCCTGGATTCCCGCTGGAGTTTATGCCGTACCCTGATACGTTGCGGGAATGACAAATCCAACATTATCTTTTTCCGGCTCCATTTGACGTCCATCAATCCGCCCAACCGTACGGGCGGTGATTAGGCAATAGCTCCGTATCTTTTTTCGTCATGGCGTGTTGTCGGCTTAAGGCCGCCGGCTGAATCTTCGGACAAGTTTGCCCGGCCAACAAACGGACTTGAATTTCGTCATCCACACAGGGACTCATTGGATTATAAGCGGCGTTTTGCTGCATCCTGTTCGGAAGATTGTGGCACCAGCACGGCTGATTCGACAGGATTCTATTCTGTGTAATCGATACATTCATCACGACCCCTCCTGGTGGTTCGTTTATGACGAAAATACCGCGAATTCGGGCGGCACATTAAAGTTTTTCCCTGTAAGACTGAAAACTAAAAAGAATATACCGTTATCAGACGTTACAACGACGGATATTCCGGACAACTTACAGCCCAGGCCGCAAAGTTATTTTATACTAAGCAGGTCCGCCGGCTTGCGCCGGCAGGCTTCTGTTTTTCTGTTTCCGGTTATTCCCTCTTTATCCATTTGAAGAATGTCCCCCCTACCGGCGTCCACCTGACGGTGGTGGCGGCATCCGGCGATACCTTTAGCGAAGCCACCATAGGAGCGGCTGTAATAGTGATATTGCCCATGCAACCACCTTCAACATTTATCCCACCATCGCGCACGAACACCGCACCGGATATATTAACACCGGTTGCTGCAGCACCAACAGACATTGTATTCGTCTGCGCCAAACCATTGATTATGAGCGCGCCATTTTGAACGTTCAACCGGCCATTGACTACCAGCGCAGGAAAGTTCTTAACAGAAGTAATAGTATTGTTTGTGCCCTGTACACTCAGGTCACCGTTTACAATTAGCGTTCCATTTATGTCAACGTTACCCATCAACGCAAGATTGCCCGCGCATACAATAACGCCCGCGGGATTGCCGGAATCAGGAACGAAGGACACATCCATAAGAACGTCATTCGCATCAAGGGCCTGAGGCGCATAAGCAATAGTATCGATATAATACTGAGGGATGAAATCATCAATCAAAAGACCGGGCCAGCCGACATTTGCTTCGCAGGGGTCGTAATGTTTTCCTGCCGCGACACCCGAAAAATCATCCGCAAAGACATCACCGTTTATTGTGCCGTTATTAGTCAGAATACCGCTGCAATAAACATCGCCGTTAACGGTTATCTGACTTGATATCGTCGTACCTGCGCCCGCCCAGTATGCAATACAGGGGTCGAGCCGAAGGCGTGCGTTCAGGTTGCTTTGGGCGATTTTCTCGGCGCCGTCGAGCCGATATGCCAGGCTGGTTACGTCATAACTGCACCTGTCCGTGGGGTCGGAATCATCGCGCGCTACATCCACATCATAATAATCACCCGTTTCCAACAGGCCGTAAAAGTCGAGGTCTTTTAAGGAAAATCCGGAACATCCTTCCCAGTATCCATCAGTGCCGGTGGAGGCGTCCTGCGGATTTTTAATCATAGTCTTTGCATGGCCAAGGCCGGCCTCGGCAAGGTAATCCATCTGCATACGAAGGGCCATATTGTTGCCGAAGGCAAGCTCCGTATCGGAGCGTGCGATAAAGCTGAGAGAAATTATTGTTGCCATAATAATGACAAACAGCACGACTAATATCGCTACGCCGGGTCTGGAGTTTTGATGAAATTTATGCTCTATAGAAAAGATGTGAAGGTTGTCATTCCAGCACTCATGATTGTCATTCCAGCCCCGCATCCCCGCATCGGGGTGCGGGGTAAACTCCGTGCGGGATAAACTCCAGCTGGAATCCACGACCTTCGGTGAGAGAATGGATTCCAAATCGAGTTTGGAATGACATATTGTGTTCTGTGACAGGTTTTTAGCTGGTACCGGATTCATCAGTCGTCATCACCTAAACCATGAGGTTCGCCGGTCGCAGGGTCCAGCAGATTGTCCGCCGAACAACGCAAGACGGCTGATATCTGATAAGAACTGGTAACCTTTGCTTCGGTCAAATCGAACAGTATGTTTACAAAGGTGCCGGCTGCATCAAGTGTAATCTGAACGTTGTCGCACTCGGGCAAAAGAGTTATGTACCTTTCGTCCGTAACGCTAACGAGATCGGTTTTTCCTGTACCTGATTCAATTTCACCTCTGGTGACGGATTGACTCTGGCCGGGAAAGTCGAGCAGCAGAAGACTTTGGCCCCCGGCATCTGTCCCGATATAAACCAGTTCAGAGCCGTTAATAAGCCCGTCGTTGTTGTCGTCGCCGGTCCACAGGGCAATGCCGTTACCGGGTGTATCAAATGCCATCACGCTATGTTTTACCAGGTCGGATACCCTCACCGTTGCACACCGCAGGGCCATCTGGTGGGTTCCTATTTGCTCGGTGCTGTTTGAGGCCGAATTAAGCGCGTATGAAAGCGAGGCCACGGCGGTAAATACGACTGAACAGACCATCAGAGCCACTAACAATTCGACGTACGTAAAACCCGCTCGATTTTTACAGATTTTGTCATTCGTACTTGTCATATCATTTGCCTATAATAGTGCCCAGACACACATCCATTAAGCCATTGTCGTAAGACACACTAACCGTTACCATACTAAAGTCGGATTCGGCTCCGGGCGCTACCTGCACGAGCAGACCGTTTTGGACACTAAAGGAAACGACATTTGAAAAACGTGTGAAATCCGAATAGACGGGGTCTGTAAGGAACCCGCCGTTGCCGTCTTCAAGGCCGCCGGGAAATTCATACCAACCGTCGTACATCCCTATTGTGTCATAGTTGTCTTTTGCAATCTGTTCGATCTGTTCCAGACGGTCAGCGGCGAGCTTTCCGGCAAGGGTTCTCTTTGCACCTTCTGCACGACAGGCCGCACCTGCCACAAAAGGCATAGTAACCGCCGAGGCCGCAAATGCCAAAAGCGTAACGGCTATCATCGCTTCTGCGAGAGTGAAAGCTTTTCGATTGTATCGGTTGGTTTTCATAATATCTTCTTCATAATATCTTCGCCGCTATAAAGAGACAGCATGGGCAAACAAGTTGCCCATCCTACCGCTGACCCACAAAAACGTCATTCCAAGGCGTCATCATGTCATTCCAAACTTGATTTGGAATCCATTCTCTCATCGAAGGTCGTGGATTCCTGCTGGAGTTTACCCCGCACAGAGTTTACCCCGCACCACGATGCGGGGATGCGGGGCTGGAATGACAAGTTAGTAAGCCGTGTGGAATTTACTGTCACAAGCCCGGAACCGTCCTGTCGCGGTGTTGAGCCACCAGCCGGTGCCTTCGAGACCTGTAGGAACCGCATCGACATCACTGACGAAGGTAATGTCATCGGCCCTGTCGCCATCCACAAAGGGATTCTCAGGCATCTGGTTGATATAAGGCCCGTATCCATCGACAGTGCTTCTGGCAGTCATCGCCTCAATGAAGTCGGTCTGATTGACATCTCCGCCGACAACCTCCTGGCCGGGCAACAGGCCTGCGTGCTGGGCCTTGTAAAGCTGGAGCTGTGAACGCAGAAGGTGAAGTTTGCGGACCATATCGGATGTCCTGTTCTCTTCGGCTGCGTGACTGAGCCGGGGAACCGCAACAGCGGCTACGATGCACAGGATGACTATCACCATAAATACTTCCATGACGGTAAATCCGTGTCTGTCTGTTTCCATTGTTTCTATCCCGTTTATCATTTTACATTGTCCGTTTATTGATACTATTGTGAACTACCACAATGTCATTCCAAACTTGCTTGTCCTCCGACTTGTCAGCCATAGCCTCGTGCGAAGGCTGAAGCCTCGTGCGAAGGAGGGATTTGGAATCCATGCCTTAATGTCATTCCAAACTTGATTTGGAATCCATGCCTTAATGTCATTCCAAACTTGATTTGGAATCCATGCCTTAATGTCATTCCAAACTTGATTTGGAATCCATGCCTTAATGTCATTCCAAACTTGATTTGGAATCCATTCTCTCACCGTAGGTCGTGGATTCCAGCTGGAGTTTATCCCGCACGGAGTTTACCCCGCACCACGATGCGGGGGATGCGGGGCTGGAATGACATATGGGTGCTTTGTTCAAAACGACGTATTCGTATGTTTTCCAAAGAGCACCATTTTGAAAATGGCAGATTTCCAGGTCTTCGTAAAAAGAGCTGACCAGCATCGGAACACCCCCAACACCGGTCAGCTCTTAGATCTCTTCTTAACATATTAAACTGCTGTAACAAAATTCTCACATTAGTAATCGGCGTGGTCAACACCTGCTGCATCAGTACCGGTATCATCCGCATAGAACGAGCCGTCGGTCTCATCATATTCCCAGTCGCCTACACCATCGCCCGCGGTTCCACTATTATCAAGGGCGTTAGCGTTAGTGAAGGGATTGACGGGTATCTGCTGCAGATAAGGACCGAAGTCCGTACCAGCATTGCCGGCTATGTCCGTTTGCTGTGTCATTTGAGCTGTAAAGTTGGCAAAAGTAGGCTCGTTGTCATTGTGCTGAATCTTGTAGAGCTCGATCTGCGAACGGATGGTCTGCAGATTCGCCTTGAGGCTGTTTTCCCTTGCTTCGGTACTTGCCTGGGTGAACTGGGGAATGACGATGGCCGCCAGTATGCCCAGGATTACCACGACAATCAGGATTTCAACTAATGTGAAACCGGAATTTTTCTTGTTCGTTCTCATTTCAATTCTCCCATACTCTGAAAAGTTAACTTTTTCCCAAATAAGGTCCCGAACCGTTCAAAACCTATTCTGGATTCTTTTGCTAAAGAAAATATAAGAAACAAAAACGCCGGTGCCAAATCAGGCGACTAAAAAACGTCTCGAAAAAACGTGAATTTCCGAAAACCCCCTCAAAGTGAAAAATCCGCCATTGCCCCTATTACTGTTGCTTTAAGAAGGAAGGGCAGTTACCAGCCGGCTTCCTACGAATAGTAATTATAACCGAAAAAAGCCTGAATATCAAGGATATATTAGTGGTATGTTAAGGGTTTGGCGGTTTTTTTAAGTAATGTTAGGTATTGTCTTGTTGGAAGTGTATTTATAGGTCTGTATATTAAGATTTCTGTGGACAGCTTAATATTTTTCCAAGTACAATCGACCCCGCCGATATCATTCCAAACTTGATTTCCCGATTTATCGGGTTTCTCCCACTGAAGGTTGTAGATTCCAGCTTTCGCTGGAATGACAAGGAGTACGTCGTAAATTCCCGCTGGAGTTTATCCCGCACGGAGTTTACCCCGCACCACGATGCGGGGGATGCGGGGCAGAAATGACAATGGACATCCTCTTGCTGTCATTCCGGGCTTGACCCGGAATCCAGATATCCTGGACCCCTGCCCCTGCCTTCGCAGGGGTGACATTCCTCCGCAGGGGTGACATTCCTCCGCAGGGGTGACATTCCTTCGCAGGGGCGACAAATTCCCATTCCTAATGACTCCTCCAGGCGTTTTCAATGGAGCACACTATCATTTTAAGGAATCAAGGATATAGTCGGGAGCGTTTTTCAGGCTGATTTGACGTGTGTTTTTGTCGATGTGAGATAATTCAATGTCGATTGCGTCGATGTTTTCAAGGGCACAGGCGACCCTGTCGGCCCACTCTATTAAAACTACAGAATCAGAGCGGCATAAATCGTCAAAACCCAGCATCTCGAATTCGCCGACCGATTCCAGACGATATGCGTCAAAATGATATACATCCAGCCGCATCCGGGGGCCTGTGTATTCGTTAACCAGCACAAAGGTCGGGCTGGTAACGCTTCTTGAGTCGGCCGAGCCTAATCCCGCAGCTATGCCCTTTACCATAAGCGTTTTACCGCTGCCCAAAGGCCCTATAAGAGTAATGACCTCGCCGCCTTTTAAGGCCGTGCCGATTTTTTGACCGATTTGCATTGTCTCATCGGGCGAATCTGATATTATCTGCAAGCTCGGATTTTGCCCTTCGCTGTTCATAAATGGTCGTAGCCTTTCGGTTGTAAGTCCTTTACCCGGCCGTTGGGCATAATTATCTGCATCTTAGCCGTGTCGGTAATGTCTCCTATCTTCGTGATTGGGATTGTTATGGGGCGCGCATTCGTAAGCCTTACATAATCGGCCGCGGAAAGCGTGAAGAGCAGTTCGAAGTCCTCACCTTCGTTAAGCGCCGAATTTAGTGGCTCGTTGTTTTTCTTTGCATTCTCGGAAATCGGTATATTTTCGGCTTCTATGATGGCCCCTGCCTTACTCTGAGTGCAGATTCGGTTAAGGTCGCTGCTCAGGCCGTCGCTTATGTCTATCATCGAATTTATGCGGACCGCCCGTGCAATTGCGATGGCCTCGTTCACTCGTGGAATGAAAGTTAAATGCTTACCCACCGATGCACCGCCCAGCGAGCCGGTTACGCAGATACAGTCGCCGACCCTGGCGCCGGAGCGTTTGACAGGCTCAAAACCGGCGGGTTTGCTTAACATCGCTGCGTTTATCGCAAAGGCCCCCCCTGCTTTCCACGCGGTTATATCGCCGCCGATAAGTCGGCAATTGAACATATCGCCGGCCCGGGTTATGCCGCGGTGAAGCTCTTTTAGCTGTGCTTCGCCGAAACCCTTAGGCAGCACCACCGACACAACGGCGCAGATTGGGACTGTGGCCATAGCGGCACAATCGCTTAAGCTGACAGCCATTGCCTTGTAGCCGGCCTGTTCGACGGTAGTATGGGCAAGGTCGAAATGGACGCCGTCAAGGAGCATATCGGTGGTAATAAGGACGGAGACATCCTCGCTAAGCCTAACCTGGGCCATATCATCGCCGATACCGATGGGAAAAAGACCCTTCAACTCCCCTGCCCTGCTTTGGGCGGCGAACCAGGCGGTTATTTTGTCTTCTTCGGAAGTCATTGCTCTTTGAGCTGGTCTTTCCAGTAAGCGATTTGTTTAGCAACCTGTTCCGGGCCGGCGGCGCCGAGGGTAGTGTATCTTTTAGCAACGTTGGCGGCGCCGAGACAACTATAAACATCGTCGTCAACAAGCTCGCTGGCGGCCTTGAATTCATCGAGGCTGATGTCGCTGAGCTTGACTTTATCCTGCTGTTCGCAGGTTGCGACGAGAGAACCAACGATGCCGTGGGCCTTGCGGAAAGGAACGCCCTTTTTAACAAGATATTCGGCAAGAGCTGTAGCATCGAGAAAGCCGGAGTCAAGGCCTGATGCGATATGGTCGGTGTTGAATTTAGTATTTGCAACGACAGCGGCGGCTACATCAAGTGCGGCCTCTATCGTGTCTGCGGAGCGAAAGACGTGGATTTTATCTTCCTGCAGGTCGCGGTTGTAGGTTGACGGCTGGGCTTTTAATATCGTCAACATTGCCATAAGTGCGCCATAGACAGAGCCGGTCTTGGCGCGGATAAGTTCGAGGATGTCGGGGTTGCGCTTTTGCGGCATCATACTTGAGCCGGTGCAGTACTTATCGTCGATTCGTATGAAATTAAATTCACCGGTTGAGTAAATAATCCAGTCCTCAGCAAGTCGCGACAGATGTACGGCGATAAGCGCACAGTCAAATATGAACTCGGCGCAGAAGTCCCTGTCGCCGGCTGCGTCAATGCTGTTCCAGACTATCCCTTCAAAGCCGAGTTGCTTTGCCGTGCTCTTGCGGTCGAGGGCAAGAGTCGAGCCGGCGACAGCGCCACAGCCTAAGGGCGAGATATTTAAGAGTTCCGAGCAGTTTTTCAGCCGCTGCCAGTCGCGGGCCAGTTGCTCAACGAAACTTAATAGATAGGAGCTGATAACGACCGGCTGGGCGCGCTGGAGGTGCGTATAGGCGGGCATGACTGCCTCGGTGTATTTGGCGGCCAGCTTGACAAAGGCCCTTTGGAGCAGCGTAATTCTCGTCTGCAGCAACTCGATTTCATCACGCATCCACAGGCGCATATCGGTTGCGACCTGGTCGTTGCGCGAGCGCCCGGTGTGCAGCTTTGCACCGACATCGCCGATTTTCTTTATCAGGGCGGCCTCGATAGCCATGTGTATGTCTTCGCAGGTCTTGTCGAACCTGAATCGGCCGGTGGCTATTTCGTCGGATATTTCAAACAGGGCCTTTTGTATCTCACTAAGCTCGGATTTTGTTATCAGCCCCACTTCGCCGAGCATTCGGGCATGGGCGACCGACGCGGCGATATCGTATTTGTACAGCCTTTTGTCGTAGGATAAGGATTCGACAAAATCCACCGTCAATTCATCCGTCTCCCCGCCGAGGCGTTTTTCCCAGCTTCTTTTGGACTTGGCCATTTTCTTACTCCATTAAGATATAGCATGGACAAATTCTTTGCCCATCCTGACTTAAATAACACATGGGCAATGAGTTTGCCCATCCCGCACTAACTGTCTGAGGGATATTATGGCTGGTGAGGGACGAAATGTCAAATACATCAGATTGACTAATAAATTGACATACAGATGGGAACCTGGCGTGTAAAAAACAGTTTACCGTCCACAGACAGTTAAATAGTCATGAGTTTTAAGTGAGGCTTCAGGCACCGGCTCTCATGGTGCTCTTTTGTATTTTGCCCCGGCAGCGGTCACACCCGCACGCACCCACCACTCTCAGATGCGATGAACCCAACAGGGCCTTTGTCTCGGCGAGCTTTGCTCCTTTTGCCTCGACCTGGCGCAGAGCTATCTGTGCTGCGGCCTTATCGCGCGAACCCACCGCATCGGTTAGTATTGTAACGTTTTTACGCCGGGCCAAAAGCCCCAGTGCGGTCGCTTTGACGGCGCCTTCTGCTGTGCCCCCGATAAGAACGAATTCGTTGGCCCGAAGTTCGCTGAGCATCCGGTCGGCACGCGGCTCCTCGAACGGGTCTATATTTCGCTTCTCAAGCACGACCTGGTCGTAATTTTTGAATATATCGCGAGGAAGGTCCGTACAGCCATCAGCGGCAAAAGAGATGCGGCTTGGGCGAATTGTGTAGCTTATCTTTCTGGCTCCCTCGGCGGTGTCGAGACAACCCGTACGGTCCTTAGTGCCGTTACTATATACTCGGGCGGTCGAAATCATCCGAACATTTTTCAAGCGCGCCCACGCCATCACCCTTCGGATATTCGCAAGAACCCTCCGGTGATTCCTGATGCACGAAGCACCCGAGGCAAGGAAAATTTCTTGTTGTGTGTCAACATCAATTAATATTCGTTTGCGTCGTAATGTAATGACAGGCCTAATCATTTATCAGCCTTTCCGTGACAAACTATTTTGTTTTGCCACCACCCTCAAAATTGTACGCTGCGGGGCGCAGGGTTGTTCCGACAAATTGTATCGGACGGTATCAAACTTGACTTTATCCGCTCTGGGGGGCAAAATACGGCCCTGCCGGGCAAAAAACGTCGCGTATCGAACCCTTAACGGACTCTTCAAATGGCAAAAAGGCCTCTTAAAGACTATGAACACGTCTCGCTAAGACCGGACGAGCTTGCCGGCCCGGTCGATTTTGAGCAAATTTTCGGGCGAAAAGCATCTCTACACATCGAAATCGGCTCGGGCAAAGGAACTTTTCTCCTGGGACAGGCCCGCCAATCGCCGCAGATTAATTTTTTGGGAATCGAATGGGCCAACAAATACTATCGCTTCGCAGTTGACAGAATCGGACGGTGGGGACTGACCAACGTCCGGATAATCCGCACAGATGCAACCTGGTTTCTCTCCGAGCACGTGGGCGATTCGTCTGTGGATTGCTTCCATGTTTATTTCCCCGACCCCTGGCCGAAGAAGCGACACCATAAAAGACGCTTCATTTCCTCGCCGAATATGGCACAGATGCTGCGATGCCTGAAAGTCGGCGGCCAAATCCGGATTGCGACCGACCACGCTGATTATTTTGAACAAATTGAAGAAGCGATCAAGGCCAACAGCGAAATGCTCGAGACAATAGAATTCACGCCTGCAGCAGGTGCCGAGGAGGGAGAATTGACGGGGACCAATTACGAGAGAAAATATATCAAAGACAAAAGAAACATCCACACCATTGCCGTAAGAAAATCTGTTCGAAAAAATAATCAACAAACGAGCCCTTTGTATATATAATTGAATTTACAGAGCGGCAATAGAAATAGTTTTTGTTATTTTGATTGGATTGTAACCATGAAAAGATTTACAGGAATCAAGATAGTTGCCGGGAGAATTTTTTTATTGATGACTTTAGTTTCCGCTGGCTGTGGAATTGCACCGATAACTCTCAGGTACATACCAACCGGGAATATCCACCTATCCACCAAAAGCGCTCCAAAAGTGTATTTACTCGTAAAGGATGACCGTGAAAAAAAAGTCTTCTTCAGAACTATTCTCGGAGAAAATGATGATGAAGGTAAAAACGGTGTGCTACGGTTAATCACACCACCAAAAGAGGTCTTTGAGGAAGGTTTTACGCAAGCCTTTCAATTGTCGGGCTATCAGGTCACAAATTCTGCTGAAATTGTATACGAAGTTCATATAAAACGCTTCTTGGCGATCGACAGAGAAAACTCAGTTGGTGATTTGGATAGCGACATAATGTTTGAGGTCTTAATCAAAAAATCCGGAAAGCTACAGGCTAAAAAAACATTTTTTCAAAAAGACACCGTAAAGCAAAAAGGTGTTTGGCAACATGCGATCCCCCCGTTTCTGAATAAATCACTCAGCCTTGCTATCGAAAAGGCGGTAGGTGACCCCATACTTGCCGCAGCCGTTTGTAGTTCCAATATCGGGCAACCAACTACCGCCAAAGCCAACAAGCCTGCGACAGTGCCGAGCATTCCCAAAAGCGACAACAGGGCCAAACAGAAGATACCCGTAAAACCATCCCGACAGAACATAAAACAAACCGGTATCACAACTGAAAACTTCACTACCACCAAAATTAGGGAAAAAAGTGCCGAAGCCAAATTAGTAGATAAGGAAGTTGCTGAGATTATGAAAGGGCAGTATGGCAAACTGCCCCCTATGAAGAAGATAAGCAGCGGCGGAAGGAGACGGTATTCGGCGATAAATATCCACAACGACACCCGTTACAATTTGACGATTAGGTACAGTGGACCCGATTCGTGCAAAGTCACTTTTGCTCCACAAGAGAAAGGTTGCCTTAAGGCATTGAATGGGGATTACAAAGTTGCAGCTTCTGTAGATGCAGCACATGTCAGGGATTATGCCGGAACGGCAAAACTCGAAGGAAGTAATTTTGAGGTAACATATTATATTTCGTCAACTGGGCCTTATGGAGTCAATATCCCCCGTATATCCCCACCGAAAATATATTACGGCCATGGCCCAACATTCAAGCCATGGCCAATGAAGAGGGATGTCGGGCAATGATAGAACTTGGAAAATAAATCCGAGAATTATGATACAACAAAAAAACACATAGAGATTTTGTGTCGGCCCTTCAGGCCTTGGGTTAGTTTCTCTTACCCAGAGCTACGCTCTGGGCTGTATTGTTGTGCCCCGTTGGGGCTAATATTTAAGCGCTTTGTGGTGATGTTAATAACCCACTTATCCTTCCTGCCTTCCGTAGCCCCGCGCCAAGGCGGAAGCCCCGAGATAAAAGATACGAACCACAAACCACGAACCACAAACAAATCTATACGCTACTCGCTATACGCAATACGAGCATCGAGCATCGAGAATCCAGAATCCAGCATCGAGATTCGAGTCTTTTTATGCAAAACAAACCCAATCTTAACATTCAGAAATGAAGCATAACTAATAAAATTAAAAGGACTTATAATGATTAACAAAAATCAAATGTTAAGAAAACTAACCCAATACAAACCCAATTTAACCGCATAAATCCGCGAAATCCGTTGTTAGGAATCTCTGCGTTGCTCAATCAGTCGGGACCGGACCTGACTGAAGAATTCATGGTAACCAAGCTGTTTATAATCCGGGTATGTATAAGAAAACGGCTGCCATTTTCCTTTGCCGAAGGTGAGTGTAACCTCGGCATAGATACCATCGCCGATATAGATACGGTGGGAGTAGTTTTTTGTTGATGCCAAAATCAGTTTCGACGGCTCGATTATGCCGGGGTCAAGATTTATCGGCCTGGGCCAAATCACACCCGCCGAGTGTAACAGTTCAGCCAGCTTCTGCTCGATTCTGTTTGTTTTGTGCTTTATCCGGGCCAGCTCGCCGGGGTTTATAAGTTTATCGATACTTGCGAATTGCTTGAGGATATGCGGCCCGGTCTGGTCTTTATAATAATCGGTCTGGTCAAACGGCCAAACATCGCTTTCCAGATCGATTGTGCCGAACTCGGCGATTATCGCGTCCCGAGCGGCTGTCAGACACTTCTGGTCGGCAGCCATTATGGCGATGAGCAGCTTGACCGGCTTAGGCTCTTGGATTTCCCACATTCAGTTTCGCCTTTAGTGAGTTTACAGTGGCGATTATTTCGTCTGCGGCCTGGGTAAGGGGGACTTTTTTGCTTTCAGATTCGTTTCGCAGCTTTATTTCGACGTTTCCGGCGGCAAGGGATTTTTGGCCTACGGTAACACGTACAGGTATGCCCAACAAATCGGCGTCGTTGAATTTTACGCCGGCTCTTATATCCGGCCGGTCGTCAAGCAGGACTTCAATGCCCTTTTCGGCAAGTTCGGCGTGTATATTTTCAGCGGCACCTGTAATTTCCTCTCCTGCCCCGGCGGGTGTAATGATTACCTCCCAGGGAGCGATGGTTATCGGCAGAATCGGTCCTTTGTCATCGTGGCTGATTTCAATGGCTGAGGCCAGGATTCGATTGATACCTATGCCGTAGCAGCCCATAAGACACGGCTTTTCTTTTCCTTCGGCATCGAGGAATTTCGCGTCTAATTTTGCGCTGTATTTTTTACCCAGTTTGAATACCTGGCCGACCTCGATGCCGCGACGGAACAATAACGGCTTTGAATTAAAGGTATCGCCCTGGACGGCATTTCGAATATCAACAACTTTTGTATTTTCACCTTCAAGTGCAAAATCCCTTCCGGGGACGACGTTTTTGATGTGGTAGTCGGTTTTATTTGCGCCGGTGATGCCGACAGCCATCGCAGCAACGGCAGGGTCAATCAGTACCAGATTTACCTTTTGAGCCAATCCCATCGGCCCTGCAAATCCAACGGCAGCGGCTGTTATCTTCTCTATCGTATCCTCATCGGCGAGTTCGATATGCCTGCCGCCGACCGAAGCGGCAAGTTTTTCGGGATTGATATCATGATCACCTCGAACAACAGCGACTATAGTCTCAGTATCAGCCGAGTAGATGAGTGTTTTGATCATTTCCTGCGGCCTGCATTTCAGGAATTCACAGACCGCCTCTATACTGCCGACATCGGGTGTGTGTACTTCCTGCATAGCTGGTGGGTTGGAAAGAGGATTTTGCTTAGGCAGAGGATCAACAGACGCCTTTTCGATATTGGCTGCATACGAGCCGTCCTGGGTAAAAACAATAATATCTTCACCACTTTCACAGGGGACGGTGAACTGGTGCGAGCCGGTGCCTCCCATTTCACCGGATTCGGCTTCGACGATGACGTATTCAAGACCGCAACGCCGAAAGATTTTGCAATAGGTTTCGTACATTACCTTATATGTTTCATCCAGGCTTTCCGGGTCCGCGTGAAAACTGTAGGAGTCCTTCATTATAAACTCACGTGAGCGCAGGACACCGAATCGCGGCCTGAACTCATCACGGAACTTGAAGCTAATCTGGTAGATGTTCATCGGCAGTTGTTTGTATGAGCTGATTTCCCCGGCCGCCAGGCTTGTTACGACCTCCTCGGCTGTGGGAGCTAATACATTTATCCGGCCGTGGCGGTCCCTGAAGGTACCCAAAGTCTCGCCGTAGTCCACGTCCCTGCCGGTCTTTTGCCATAAGTCGATTGGCTGTACGGCGGGCATAAGTATCTCCTGAGCACCGGATTTATTCATCTCGTCTCGGACGATGTCGATTATCTTCAGCAGGATGCGCCAGCCGGCGGGCAGATACGTATAGGTTCCGCTGGCGAGCTTCCGCATCAGTCCTGCGCGAATCATCAGTTGGTGGCTGATAATCTCGGCGTCAGCCGGGACTTCTTTAACGGTCGGTATAAATGTCTTGGTATATCTCATCGAAAATCCTCATCAGGTAAATCACTCAAACTGACCGGTTTTTGTTGTCATGCTGAGCGGAGCGTCAGACGTACACCCTGTCATTCTGAACGGAGCGAAGCGGAGTGAAGAATCTCATGCGTATAATTGTCATTCCAGCTAAGCTTGTCCCTGCGGAGGCAGAGAGCTGGAATCCACGACCTTTGGTGAGACAA
>DUZQ01000017.1 GCA_013349435.1 Planctomycetota bacterium
CCTTAGCCTTGATGATAAGCTTTTTACAGTTCACAGGAAGCTCCCTGCTGAATCGCACATTACACTTGACGAGCGTTTTTGCGGTGAGTGTTCCAACCGAATATGCACATATATTTGCCCGGCGCAGGTTTATGTCTGGGATGATGCTGCAAAGAAAATCGACATCAGGTATGAAAACTGCCTCGAATGCGGCGCGTGCCGGGTGGCCTGTGAAGCGATAGAGTGGGCAAATCCCCCATCGGGAGCGGGGATTGTGTATAAGAACAGTTAACGCCAAAACAAAAAGAGACCTGATGAAATGGACATATTGACGGTGTTTTACGTTATATCCGGCTTTGCAATTGTGCCTTTGGTGGTTTACGGTTTATACGCCCGTTTTAAGGTCAATCGTCTGTTCGAAAAGTATTCAAGGAAACCCGTTAAAAAGGGAATCACCGGAAGCCGCCTTGCCAGGACTATGCTCAACCGGTCCGGTCTGAATAATGTTGTTATCGAGGAGGTCGGCGGTACACTCAGGGATCATTACGACCCCCGCCACAAGGTGGTCAGGCTTTCAGCCCGTGTTGCCCGCAATTCCTCTGTTGCTGCTGTTGGGATCGCCGCCCATGAAGCTGCGCACGCAATACAGGACGGCTTAGGTTATCCGCCGGCAAAGTTCAGGAATAATATTGCGCCAATTGTGGAAAAAGCGGGATATTTTATATTGCCGCTATTGTTTTTGGGGCTCCTGCTGTCCAGGGTTGCAATGTCGTCCCTTTTTATACACCTTGCACTGCTTTTATTCCTTGGGATAGTCGTTTTTTACCTGGCAACATTGCCTGTCGAGCTGGACGCATCAGCCAGAGCTTTGCGATATATAAAAGAAAACGATGTAGCTGATGACAAAGAGCTTGAAGGGATTAAGAAGGTGCTCAAGGCCGCTGCTCTTACATACATTATCGCACTGGCTCTTGCTATAGTGCAGTTTCTCAGTTTGTTAGGGACCAATAAGAGAAGATAAAACACAAAGTCGAGGTAAGGAGTAATCGTATGACACTTGGACAATTGTTACTTTTGGTGTTGATTGTTGTGGTATTCTGGCTTGCAAGCAAGCTGAAAAAGACCGAGCGGCGAATCGATAAACTGGAAGGCAAAGACGACGAGTAAGGACAAAAGGCTTGAGCTTTGACAAAACCCGTTCTGGTGAAAGTCCGGGCCGGTATATCCGGCCGGCCTGCGTTATTTGTGGTATGGTTGCCGGCTTTTTGGGTTGTCTGATATATTCGCATCTGAAAAAAGGCGCCCATAGTTTTTTCAGCGCTGCGGCCGGTAATCCGAAAACAGATAAGCCGATTGTACAAACAGCGTTTAGAAGCGCTCCGGAGGATACCGCTTATGCCGCCCTTTCCGAATCGGCTTCTTCTGCGGCAAACTTATCAGGCAAAGAGGATTCAGACTGGGGCGTGTCGCTGGCGGTTCTCGGTTCAGGTTTGCGGGATTCGCTTCAAGTACCGGCTGATATCGACGGGATTGTAATTTTATCGGCAGAACCGGGCGGCGGAGCCGATGAGGCGGGTCTGCAGTCCGGCGATGTGATTGTCGGGATTAACGGTAAGCCCATAACAGATATGAACGATTTTTTCGAGGCGATTGCCGCCGGCGATGACGATGCGGCACTTCTGGATATTTACAGCAAGGGGCGGTCGCGTTTCGTGGCAATGGATTCATCGGCTGTTGCTGCAACCGCCCGGCAGAGGCAAACAGGCCTTGTTGGCAGGATAATTTCCATATTTACCGACGATGATAACGTCGTGCTTGTCGAACATATAAATGAAGACGATGATTATGAAAAGCCGGTATGTAAAAGGCTCGAAGAATCCGGGCAGCGTTACGATGATTAAACCAACCAAAAGGTGTGCAGATGACTATAAAAGAATGGCTTTTGAGAAACATCTTATGGGTGCTGGTGGCCCTTGTAGTGATTAATTTTCTCATAGTATATTGGGGCACCGTCAATCTGGGAATTTACGGGGGCAGAGATTCGGTGCTCGGATGGAATCTTCTTGGGCGCAAGAAATTACCCCTTGCCGAGCGGACTACAACAGCCGCCGGTAGCGAAGCGGCGATTCCCGGTAAGGGTGCGAGTTCTGTTTCAAGTACCAACCTGATATTGACATGTTCCGACGATGATTTGGCATCCGCGTTTGCTTCGGTGAGGCCCGCGGTTGTCAATATTACCGCCGACAAGACAACACCGAGAAGAGGCGGGCCTTCTTTGGCCGGCACAGTAGCTTTCGACGACCCTTCTATACAATTTGTCGAAGAAGCATCGTTGGGGTCAGGCATTATCGTTGACCGGCGGGGATATATCGTAACGAATGCTCACGTTGTAGCCAGCGCCGTAAATATAAAGGTTGTAACCTTCGGATTCGAAAGAACGGTGCATCCGGCTGTAATCATTCGCAAGGATATGGAAAATGATATTGCGATTTTGAAGATTGAGCCTGACTCGCCCATGCCTGCCGCTGTTCTCGGAGACTCCGATATGATAAAGGTGGCCGACAGGGTTTTGACCGTAGGGGCGCCTTTCGGGCTTGAGCAAACGGTTACGGCGGGAATCATAAGCGATGATTCAAGAAACCTTGTTATAGATGGAGCGACATACCAAGACATGATTCAGACGGATGCGGCTATCAACAGGGGCAATTCAGGCGGCCCTCTTATCAATGTAAGCGGAGAGGTCATAGGCATAAACACCGCGATATATGCTCCCACCGGCGTATTTGCGGGCGTCGGATTTGTAATTCCCATCAACAGGGTAAAACCAATTGTGAAAGAAACTGTCAGGTAAAAAAATGTGGCGAACGGCAATAATCATAATAGTCGTTTTGTTCGTTTTTCTGTTTATAGCAGGCAATATGCACACGACTCAGGTAAATCTGCCTTTTGGAAAAGGCTTTGAGATAAGAACTGTTTTTCTTTTGTTTCTGAGTTTTCTTCTCGGTTACGGCGCCGCGTATTTTGCAGGAATTATAAAAAATTCAAGGAATCGCAGAGACTAAACTAACCCCAAATGAATATAGGCAATACACACTCAAATAGCGAAGAATCTATTCGTCCGGTTCTCGCGGGATTTTTTGGGAATCTGGCACTTGCTTTTTTAAAGCTTGGATTTGTCTTGCTGGGCGGAAATAAGCTGATTCTGATGGACGGTCTTTTCTCTCTTATGGCCGTGTCCGCTTTTTCGATTCCGTGGCAGGCACGGGTCTTAGAAAACAGAGGCAGCGACTCACGGTATCCATACGGCCTTGGCAAGATACTTTTTATAAATATGGCCGTTGTGGGTTTGCTCGGCCTGGTTCTTGCCGCTCACATGCTCTACTACAGTCTGATAGTGATGGCCGGGCTTAAAATGGGCGGTTCTTACACCCTGGCGGTAATGGTAACTCTGATATCAATAATAACCAATGAGGTACTCTACCGATACCTGAGGGGTAAGAGCAAAAAATCCTCGAACGGTATGCTCGCCATGAGCGGGCGGTATAACCGGTATGGAAGCTGGATTTCAACCTTCGTTTTACTGCTTTTAATACTTGCCGGTCTCGGTGCAGGATATCTTATAAGGGTCGGCATCGCTGTTATCTCGATTGCTGTTTTCTTTGTGGGGCTACGGATGGTTTTTCTTGGTTTTTCCGGCATTATGGACAAGGTTCCGTCGCCCAAAATCCTGGAGCGTATAAGGACGTATGCACAAAAAGTGAGCGAGGTGAAAGAAATTGTAAACATAAAGGCCCGCTATGTTGGAACACTGCTGCATATCGATATGTGGATAAGCGTCGGCAACGACCTGAGTATGGAAAAAGCCGACAATATCGCCCGGCGTGTGAGGCGGCAGTTGATGGAGAAGATTCCGTTTGCACGGGAAGTAAATATTATTATCGCATGATTACAAAAAAAATTGTCATCATTATTACTGCTGTCCTGATTGCAATAACTCTTTTGCCCGTATTGGCTGCGGCCTGGGGACCGTTGTATGCTAATATCGCGGCTACCGACAATGCTGATGACGGTTTTATCTTTAATCAGCCCAAAGATACCGGTTTCTATGAGATTACGGCAGACCAATTGAGGGACAGAATTGAAGACAAATCCGACGACAACTTCATAATCATCGATATCAGGGATAACGCTTCTTATGACGAAGGCCACATACCCGGAGCTGTCAACATACCCTTAAACGAATTGGGCTATCGCGTGTTCGGACTGGATAAGACAGCAGATATAATCGTATATTGTTTTACAGGCATAACAAGCAAGGTCGCCTGCCGGATACTGGTAAACGCCGGGTTCAAGGATGTGTATGACATGACGGGGGGAATAAAGGCGTGGGATTACGCTCTTGAAACAAGCGACGGCAGAATAAATATTTGAGAAACGTAAAAATTGCAGGAAAGGAGCAAGGAATGTTGCACGTAATTGTAGGAATTGTCGCGATCGTGATTGGTCTGTGGGGGATAATGGGCAACTGGTATATGTTTAAGGATATGCTGGTTGCAATTGTGCCCTTTGTGTTGCTGTGCTTCGGAATAGTGGCGATACTGGGCGGTATCCGCAGTATGAAATCAAAATGGGCCGTCAAAGAGGCAGGCCGGGAGGAGTGAAAAATGACAAAGAAAAACGATACGAAAGAAACTACCCAGGTCCGGGCCGTGCCGCTGACTCTCAGGGCACAGAGCTTCCTGCTCAAGCTCAAAGGCTGTCTTGACGGGCTTGTTGATGCGTACTGCAGCCTGACAAAAATAGAATCCGTTGAGGCAAGAGAGCTGGTCTCTAAAAAGGCTGCTGGACTGATGCATCGCGGTCAATACGGAAAAGCTATTGACCAATACAACAAACTGGTCGGCATGGGCAAAGAAGATGCGGGTCTTTATTACAACCTCGGTATCTGCTGTGAGCGGGAAGGTATGGACGCCGAGGCCGAGGAGGCTTATAAGAAGGCCTTTGAGACAGACAAAAACCTCACCGATGCCCTTTACAGACTGGGTCTTATGGCCATAAAGAACGACGACGCCAAAGCGGCGGTGAAGTATCTCGGTACCCTTGCCCGCAAAGACAAAGACTCGTTCGACATTATGTACAACCTCGGTGTTGCCTACGACAAGCTGAAGGATTATGAAAAAGCGGCGGACAACTTCGCCAAGGCCGCAAAGATTGAACCGAATTACTCCAAGGCCCACAAGAGACTTGGTTACACCTATGAGGCAATGGGCCGGCGCGAAGATGCGATGGAATGTTTCAAAAAGGCTATGGAACTGGAAGAAATATAAAACAGCCGGTCTCGAAAGGCCGAATTTTCGTTTTGCTCAGGCAGAGCACAGCAGAAGACGGATGAAAAACATCACTTTTCCGCTTCCGACCACCGGCTTTGTATTTCTGTTTTTCGGTTTCCTCCTTTCGGCCTTTGAAACCTGAAGGCAAAAATTATGGCGGTTCCTTTTAGAAAAACCCGCAGTACAAAACGTCGGGAGCAGGTACGGGTTATCCTGGGGCCGGAGCATTTTCAAAGTAAACGACGGCTGCACTTGTTGGGCCGGTTTATCTTTGAACATTACCTGTCTATTTCCATAACCGTGGCGGCGGTTATTTGTGCATACACCAATATTTATTACTACAATAAGTTGATAAGGATGGAACAGCAGATAGGAAACCTGCGGGCACAGGTAGGAGCGGGTATTCAAATGAGGCAAAACATTGTTGTCAGCCTGACCGCGGCGGTGGACCGGTTTATAACTCATGAGCAGGGCATATTTACCAACGCGATGGAGACAAGGGAGAACTCTATGGGCGTCTCGAATGATTTGACAAAGCTTGTTCAAAGCGAAGAGAAATTTTCTCCGTCCGGTTTAACAAAGCTTATGGCTGTTGCGGAAAATTACCCCCAACTGGTTTCAAGTCAGCCATACAAGGTGCTCGTCGAAAAGATAGGGCAGGTTGAAAGCTCTATTTACGAAAAGAGGATTGAGTACAACAACGCTGTAAATGTCTATAACACGCGTTTAAGCACTTTTCCGGTCAACATAATCGGAAGGATTCTGCGATTCGGGCTTGAACCCTATTTTTCCCGGGACAACAGGGCCGAGTGGGTATTTGGAATAGAAAATAAAAACGCAGAAATCGGAAATTGAATTTGTCGAATCCGGCTCCATACGATGAGTTCCATAAATTTACTTTTTGCATTTTAATATTTGATATTGTCTTGGGGTATTAGTCTGTGGCGGTTGCCTGTAAACAATGTTATTGGTGTGCCAGGCATGTTGGTAATTTGAACCTGTTAGGCAATATAGGCCTTCTTTTGATAAAACTTTTAGGGGGTATATTCGGTCACAGCGAAGCTTTAATCGCCGATGCCGTACATTCTCTCAGCGACGTTATTGTGTCGGTGATGCTTATCGTCGGCTTGAAGGTTTCCGCAGCCCCGCCGGATGATGACCATCACTGGGGTCACGGTCATGTTGAGTTTATTGTAGCTATCGTAATAGGAACGTTGCTTGTCTGCGCGGCTATAACCATCGTGATTGTGGCATTGACGTCAATAGTTGAAGACGTTACACACGCTCCGGGCCTTCTGGCGGTATGGGCGGGATGTATAGCCGTTGTCGTTTGCGAGATTCTGTACAGACACGGTATTTGTGTCGGTGAGCAGATGAATTCCCCGGCGATGATAGCAAATGCCAGAGAGAAAAGGTCGGATGCCTTCTCGTCGATTGCCGCCCTGACGGGTGTTTTCGGGGCCAGGATGGGTTTCGGTTTTCTTGACCCCGCCGCCGCTGTTGTTGTTGCTTTTATGATTGCCCGATTCGGGATTGAGACTCTTGTCTCGGGGGTCAGGGGCATAACGGATGAGTCTCTTGAGGACAGAGCAATGATTGCCAAGGTAAAAGAGTTTGTGCTGAAAGAGCAGGGGATAAAAGATATAGGTCGGCTGCGCGCCCGGCAGATCGGACAAAAAAAATGGGTTGACATCGAGGCAAAATTCGACCCTCAGATGAAGGTCTGTGAGGCGAAAGAAGCGATAGCCAATGTGAAGAAAAAAGTAACGGGCCGCTTCGAGGACGTGGCTGATGTTGTAATTATATCCCGCGCAGCGGAGCCGGAGCTGAAAGAAATATAAATGACTGTTGCCTGCAACGAATGTTACTGGTGCGCAAGACATGTCGGCGGGATAAACCTGTGGGGCAACATCACCCTTCTTATCGTTAAGCTTCTTGGAGGCATGTTCGGCCGGTCTCAGGCGTTAATCGCCGATGCGGTTCATTCCTTAAGCGATGTTATAATAGCAATACTGGTTATCGTGGGTCTGAAGGTATCTTCGGCCCCGCCTGATGATGACCATCACTGGGGACACGGCAACATAGAGTTTATCGTATCGGCAATAATAGGTGCGCTGCTTGTTTGTACGGCGATAACCATCACCATCGTATCCCTGGCTACGATTATACGGGGAGCCGTATATAACCCCGGTATCCCGGCGGTCTGGGCCGCCGCTATATCTGTTGTCGCAAATGAGATAATGTTCAGGCATTCCCTCTGCGTCGGTGAGCAGATGGATTCCCCCGCAATGACAGCAAACGCCTGGGAGAACAGGGCGGACGTTTATTCGTCGCTTGCCGTGCTGGCAGGCGTCTTTGGTGCAAGGATAGGATTTGTGGTTCTTGACCCGATAGCAGCAATTATTGTCGGCGTTATGATCGCCAAAAACGGCCTTGGGACACTTACATCAGGCGTCAAAGGCATAACAGACAGCGCTTTTGACAATAAGGCGATGATTTCTCAACTGAAAAGGATGGTCACAAAACAGCAGGGCATAATAGAAATAAGCAAGTTGCGCGGCCGAAAGGTCGGGCAGAAGCTCTGGATTGATATCGAAGCGATGTTTGAACCGCAGATGAAGGTATCCGAGGTTAAAAAAACAATTAACGTCATCAGGGAAAATGTGATTAATCAGTTCGACGGGATAGGAGATGTTGTAATAGTATCCCGCATCCCGGGACCCCGGCTAAAGGAAATATAACAGTGAAACATAAAAAGATAACGGATGATATGACACATAAAGAAGCGGAACAGTTACTCGAACACAAGAAGCGTGTACTGAGGCGCTGGGCCATAGTAACGGGCTTTTTGGCTCTTGCGGCCTTCGGCCTGCTCGCAATGGATCTTCTTGACCGCGTTCTCAAAGGGGGCCAGGACGGCTCGCTTGAGATAAACTACAGCAAAGTGGAAAAAAAGATTGCCTGGCTCGGCTCGGAAATACGTGACCTGGATGCCACTATCAGTGACGCGCTGAGATTGACGTCATCAGACGGCGTTCTGGTAAATAATGTAACACCCGGTTCACCGGCGGACCGGGCCGGTCTTGTAAGGGGAGATGTTATTCTTTCCCTCGATGGAACGCCGACGGTTGATTCCTTTCAGATACAGGACCAGATTGGCCGGCTTGACCCGGGAGACACTGTTAAGCTTGTTGTCGATACTATAGACGGCCCAAAGAGAAATGTTTATGTTACACTTGGTGTCAAGCCGGATGATGACACGGCCACAACCGACACAAATATCAAAAAGGTAGCGGACGTATCTGACAAAACAGCCGACCCGGTGCTTCCGACACCGTGGGGAATATCCGTCTCTCCGTTGACCGACCAGGTCAAAGAGCAGTTCGGCATACCGGCTACCGAGCAGGGAGTTGTCATTGTTGCCGTTGTTCAGGAAGGGCTTGCCGACTCGCAGGGCCTTGAAGTGGGTGATGTTATTGAGAGCATTAACCGGATTCCGACACCCAACCTGCAGGCCTTTTATCAGGCGCTCCGGGACGATGAGAGCGTCCTGATGGATGTTTATTCCCCGGACGAGGACAAGAGATTCTTTGTTACACTTCCCGATGAAGGCGATTCGGCGCCACAGGTGGTGTTGATGAGTTTTGACGAGGAGACACCAAAAACGAACCGCATAGTTGTCCCATCTGATTCGGCGGGTCTGGATGGGCAGGTTTACTACCGGTTCGCATCCGCTGGGTATTTTATTTTGTACGACTTTACCGAAAGCAAAGCGACCGCTATCCAGAACCCGTATGCCGCCCAGGTTCGCGGTACGGGGATAACGGTAGCACAAATGCTGATAGGACAAAAGATTGACGCCGTAATAGCAGGCGCAATAGGTCCGCAATCGTTTGACACATTTTATTTAGCCGGGATTAAAATCTACGGACCTGCCACCGGCAGCGTGCGAACCGCGATAACAAATTATCAGTTGGATAGGTTGCCTCAATTAAAGGAAGCCAACCTGGGTGGATACGGGTATTCCTCGGCGGCAACGCTCCCGGCGGGAGGCTCACCGTGGACAGAGGATTCCGAAGATGAAAGTGACGGTCTTTCCGGTCAGCCTTTGACAATTCCCCCTATGGGCAAACCCGACGAGTTAACACTTACCGCTCAGGGCGACGCTCGAGCAAGCAGGCCTGAAACCTGCGTCTGCCCCAATTGCGGCGCCGAGGTTACTCACCCGGCAAATACATCGTGTGCCGACATGGTATGTCCTGTATGCGGCTCACAGCTTATGACCGCAACACCGGGAACGGATTCAATTACCGGTACGGATATAACAAGCCAGCTTCCGGCAACACAGATACCTACACAGCTAAGGCCTGTATCATTGACGGCGGGGACACCGAGCCGGATTTCGGCAATACCGACGGCAAACAATCTCTGGGCTTTAAGCAATCAGCCTGAAAATGTTCGGCCTGTACAACAAACAGCGGCTACCACCACACAGGTATCAGTTTGTATATGTCCGCTGGACGGAACCACAGTAACTCATCCGATAGGTGTTCCGTGTTCGGCACTGCAATGTCCGGTTTGCGGCGGCAGAATGGTAAGCGGTGCCAGTCCGACTGCCGGCGCGATAACAGCAACAGCCGGGATACAAACCGGCGGCAGCCCAATGGTTTCAACCAGCGCAATGCAAACCAGCAGTAAACCTGATGACATGCCGCCCATACAGCAGGCATTTTACTTAGTGCCGGTATCGAGCAAGCCGGATGACATACCACCAGTTCCTTCAGGTCAGGCTCAACAGGTGGTGTATATTCCGGTATCCGGCGGACCGCCACAGGAAAATGCCGGTGTGGGTCCATCCGACGCCGGTCCGGCGGTGGACGGACAGTCACAGGGTGGAGGACAGGCCGGTGCGGGGGCCGCTCAAAGCGGCCGGGCGACTTTGTGTGTTTGTCCTGTGTGTAATGTAACAGTAACACACCCGATAGGCGTTCCATGTGCCTCCCTTACGTGTCCTGTGTGCGGGTCCCGACTGGTCAACGCAGAACCCGGAGGCGCAACAGGCGGTGCGATGACCCCGACCGCAGGTATGCCGACCGGTGGGATACAAACGAGCAGTAAACCGGACGAGATACCCCCCATTCAACAGGCCTTCTATGTAATACCGATAGGTGGTAAACCGGATGATGTACCGCCTGTCCAGCAGGCGTTTTACCTTTTGCCGGTATCAAGCAAGCCTGAAGACATACCACCTTTAGGCCAGACCGTGCAAGGACCTTTGACTCCTACGTCCGGGGGGCCTCCACAGGATGGTTCCGGTGTAGGCCCGTCAGATGCGGGACCGGCGGTGGACGGGCAATCCCAGGGCGGCGGCCAGGCCGGTTCAGGTGCGGCCCAGAGCGGCCGTTCGACATTATGTATATGTCCTATGTGTAATGTAGCGGTAACACACCCAATCGGCGTCCCTTGCTCCTCGCTTACCTGTCCTGTTTGCGGCTCACGGTTGGTTAATGCCGAGCCCGGAGGCACAACCGGTGGCGGGGCAATGACAACAGCAGCGGCAACAACGGCTGCTTCAACATCGAGTATAGTTTATGTAGCAGGCGCCTCCAGAAAGGTCGTTATTCCGTCAACCGGCAGGAGCCCGAAATCCGATATCGCACCACTTATGGACGAAGCCCGTTATTTCTTGATGTTCGGCCTGGGAACGTATGACGCCGTACCAAATCCATATTACAGGGACAAAAGGGCAACCGGTACCGAAATTGCTCAATTCATAGTCTCTGAGGGTGGCGCTGTTGTTATATGCAATAACGTAAGCGCAACAGCCCTGAAAGCCCTTAAAGACCTCAAGGTCAAGGTATATACCGGTTTTGTGGGTACTGTCCAGCAGGCTGTCGAGATATACACTGACGGCAGGCTTAAGGATTCCGGAAGCGTTACAGGGACTGCCGTTGAGGACAGCACAAGCGAGCACGAAGGTGGTGGAGGTCCACCATCGTCGAAGGACAAGAGAAAGGAAAAGGATGAGGCGGAGGTGTTTTAATGGCACAGAGCAAACTCGAAAAAATGAAGGAAAATCGCAAGCGCTCTGCGGTTGATGCAGTCATGGTTATACTGGTTGTCGGATTTATCATTCTTATAGCATGTCAGTTACTTTTTTTCAGCTTCGAGATGCAACAAAGAACCAGAACAACAGGCACCGTTCAGGACGGCTCTTCTGATGTCGTCGGCGCCGAATTAACCCTGACGTCGTCGCAGGTACAGCTTGTTTCGTGTTCCGATGACGACCTTCCAGATGCTGTGGCGGCGGCGAGGGGAGCGGTTGTAAATATAGATGTCGCCGGCGCAGATGTCGGTCCCTCGAACAGAAGGGGCGGACCTGCTTTGAGTTTTGATATGCCGTCAACAACGGCCCTGCAAACGGATGATGAAACGCTGGGTTCGGGGATTATCGTCGATTCCCGCGGGTATATTCTTACCTGCTATCACTTGATAAAAGACTATCCCATTGTCAGCGTTACTGTATTCGGCTCTGTTCGCCGGATATATAAGGCAAATGTAGTTGATGTCGATATCGCCAACGACCTTGCGATACTGAAGATAGAACCGGAGTGGCCTTTACCGGTGGCGAAACCGGCAAACTCGGATATGGTCAAGATAACCGATACGGTTCTTGCAATCGGCTCGCCTTTTGGATTCGAACATACGGTAACGGAGGGCATTATCAGTGACAACAAACGAGGTATCGTCATTGGTGAAGCCGTATATGAAGATATATTTCAAACGGATGCCGCTATAAACCGCGGCAGCGCCGGCGGCGCACTGATAAACAGTGAGGGCCAAGTGGTTGGTGTTAATACCGCTATAGCATCTCCGTCGGGATATTTTTCAGGTATCAGTTTCGCGATACCAATAAACAAGGCCAGACCGCTTTTATTGAAAGCGATAGACGGATAAGGACTGATAATCTATTTTCATTCAACGAATAAAGGAGGCCTTAAGACTGTGGAAGAGAAAAAAACAAAAGGCAAGTTAAGCGCTCTGTTTGCCTTTGTGTTCGGCATAATACTTATGTTGGGTGTATATATCCTGTTCGAATTCGCCCCCAACAGGCTAAGGGCCGGTTCCACAGAAGAAACTACAGATACTGCAACCGGCATTTTGAAAACCGCCAATATTATGCAAACCACAACAGCCGAAGAAACGCCCGTTTGCCCATCCGTTTTTTTGGGGGTGGAGATTACCCCAGTTAACGCTGTGATTGCCGAGCAGTTATCACTGCCGGGCGAGCGAGGGGTTCTTATAAACGGCGTAGTTGACAACTCCGGCGCACAAAAGGCGGGGCTTCAAAGAGGCGATTGTTTGATTGCTTTGGGCGGCAAGGCGATAGAGGACATCGAGGGTTTCAGGCAACTTTTAGCTGCGTACAATCCCGGCGACAACGTCAGAATAGCTTATATAAGAAATGCCCAAAAGGATACGGTGTACGTCCGGCTTACCGAACTGCCTGATACTGTGGAAACAGCCGGGGATACCGGCTCAACCGATACCAACTGGGGCATATCGATTTCAGAGCTCGGTTCGGCCCAACGCGACTTACTCAACATCCCTTCGGATATAGATGGGGTGGCGATTCTTTCGGTAGCACCCGGAGGCACAGCGGATGCAGCAGGTTTGCAGCCGGGTGATGTTATCACGGGCATCGACAAGACACCCATATCCGGAATGGATGATTTTTTCAGCGCCTTATCATCCGACAATGACAATGTCGCCCTTCTGGATATTTACAGTGGAGGTACTATACGTTATGTGCCGCTGAATTCATCGGTTATTTTGGAACCAGGCGACCAGACGCAAAGTCAGGCAACGTTGCGGGAGAAGATATTTGCCCTGTTTGCCGGAGGAGTGCCGTTTGCAACCGATGAAGATAGAGATGAGGACGGGCCGAAAGGCGGCAAATTCGTCCAGGACAACGTCCGGCTTACAACAGGGGATAATCCCGCTTTCAACAGGCCTTCAACCGTGCCGGGAGATGAAAATACGGGCGGCACATCAAACTGGACACCCGGCACACCGGGCGGTACAAGCAGCACTACGGGCATGAACAGGCCCTCGGAAGTACCGCCCCAGTTAAGCTCGACAAACGATACCGTATTATTTACAGGACTGTTGTTACTTTTGATTCTTTATCTTTCCTACAGGGAATACCACAGGCCGCCGGAGGTCAAAAAGAGTTAATGACTGAGCTGACCGAAGAGAAAAAAAGTTTGTTGAAAAGGGTGCTCATCGCTTTACTCATAAGGCCTCCGGTTATTTTGATACTTCTTCCTCTGTGTCTGTTTTTGCTAAGCTACGGAGAAACACAAAACACAACGGTCGAGGAAAGGTTCGGCTTGTCTTCGTCGATAAAATCACCTTATAAAGACACAATAAAAGGTACCTTCGTTTATTCTTTCGCTTTTTGCGGCGATCCTCATATGTATTCAAAAGGAGACGGCTGCTTTGACGACCTTGACAGGGCGATAAAACTGAACCAAATAAGATTCGTTATATTCGGCGGAGACCTTACTTACCTTGGCGAAGAAGCCGAGTACAGTAATTTTATTGACCATATAAGCACACTGACATCACCTTCTTACCCTGCATTGGGCAATCATGATATTTATAACAACGGATGGGAGTATTACTGGAGATACTTCGGGCCTTCGGCATATTCTTTCAATGGTGGTAATGCCAAATTTGTTGTAATCGACAGCGCCGACGGCGAGATAGGTGATGCACAGATGGAGTGGATTCACAATCAACTGCGTAACAATAAACAACCCATTGTGTTTGTAGTAAGCCATATGCCGATATACGGCGACTCCTACGGAGTATATAAATTTCCCGAAACAAAAGAAAAACAGCAGCTTATAGAGATTTTCGAGAAATATGAGGTGGATTTTGTTCTGCAGGGCCATTATCACGGCTTCGTGGATATTTCACACAACGGCGTCCGCTATATTACCTCGGGTAGTTTTTCCGACGGTCTTCTGGATTCAGGGATACGGCATTTTCTTTTAATTAAAGTGTACGGCCCCGAAGTTACCATTGAACAGGTACCGGTCGGCCAAGACATACCGGTTCAATATATGGACGGCGCAATTTAGTCGATTTGACCGGCTTTTATATAAATAGTCCGCCTTCGAGAAGAATATATGCAAACCGTCGTTCTGGGCGAATTCGGCATTTTTGTTCTGCGAGCCGGGAAGGGCTGAGCTTTTGGATAACCGAAACAAAGTGCAATTTGACAGATGCCCCAAGGATTACGTTAAGTGGACCATAGTTGTAGCAGGTATGGTGTTCGCTTTTTTTTCTTACCTGCTGTATTCAAATGTAACAGGCCTTGACCTTAATCTTCCCGGAGCCGAGGCTATCGGTGAATTCACAGATTCAATCGAACAGGGAGCAATTATTAAAACAGTTGCGGATAAACAGGCATCTGCTTGGCCGGGTGCTTTTCTCGGAGTAACGATTGTCTCGGTGGATGAAGTTATTGCTGAACAACTGGGCATATCGGACGGACACGGAGTATTAATAAATAGTGTCATAAGCGGCTCACCAGCCGAGGAAGCGGGCCTGCAAAGAAGCGATGTCCTCGCCGTCATAAACAGCACCGCCGCAAAGGACATAGAGACATTCAAAGAAATTACGGCGTCATTAGAGCCGGGCGATACCGTCAGAATCACTTATGTAAGAGACGGCAAAAAGAACCGCACGTATGCAACTGTTATCGAGCCGCCCGCCATTGTGCTAACTGCACAAACAGCGGATACAAATACCCAAATTACAGATGATTCCGATTGGGGTATATCAATTTCGGCAATCAATTCAACTCTGCGGGATACATACGATATTCCCGGCGATATCGAAGGTATTATAATCGTATCAGTGGTACCCGGCGGTGCAGCGGACGAAGCAGGCCTTGCACGCGGCGATGTAATCGTAGGTGTTAATGGAAAATCAATATCAGATATTGACGATTTCTTTGAGGCAGCGGCATCCGATGAAGACAACACAACCCTTCTGGATGTGTACAACCTGGGTCAGTTTCGTTATATATCTATGGCTTCGGTAAACACAAACAATTCCATCTGTGGTGCCGATGAGCCGGTCCCTGTTGAGCAGTTGCCGAAATATGAAGCTCTGCTTCGGGCTGTGCCGTTAGTCGGCGTTGCGGGCTTGGGTTTTGCGCTGCTGGGCTATTTTTCTCTCTTCGGGTATCCGGCGGGTAATCAAAAAATGCAGTCTATTGCCGAAAAAATCCGCTCAGGCACGGTGGTTTTTCTGAAACAGGAATATAAAATAACAGCGATTTTCCTGCTCGCGTCATTTCTTGCAATTTGCTTTACACTGTGTCTTTCTACAGCAATAGCTTTCCTTGCCGGTTCGGTCTGTTCGATGCTGCCCGGCTGGATTGGTATGAAAGCCGCTACCACCTCAAACGTACGAACCTGCCAGGCCGCCGGGAAAAAAGGTCTGACCGAAGCGTTAAATGTCGCTTTTCTCGGCGGCTCTGTCATGGGTATCTCCGTGGCGTCCGTCGGCATCATCGGGCTTGGCACTTATGCTCTTGTCGTACTGAACGGCGATTATCCGGGGGAACTGCCGTATGTTGTCGCCGGTTTCTGCCTTGGTGCTTCTTTCTTTGCATTGTTTGGCAGAGTGGGCGGGGGGATATTTACCAAAAGTGCCGACATCGGGGCTGATATGACGGGCAAGATTGAATACAACCTGCCGGAGGACGACCCCCGTAATCCGGCGGTAATCGCAGATAACGTCGGAGATAACGTCGGAGATATTTCCGGCATGGGTTCGGACCTTTTCGAGTCTTATACCAGTTCTACGGTGGCAGCAATTATCATGGGACTTAGAACGGGCGAGTTAAAATATGTAGTACTGCCGCTCGTATTGATTGCAGCGGGTCTTATCTGCTGTCTGTTGAGCATCGCGGCAAGTAAACTTCTTAGCAGACGTGCCCATCCCCAGACCTTTTTGCGAAATGTTATTTATGTCGCAAACGGGCTGTTCCTCATCGCTGCCTTGGTGATAATTATTGCCGTAACAGGCCGATTCAGTCTTTTTCTGACGGTTGTAATCGGTGTTCTGTGCGGGCTTTTGATCGGTCTTGAGACAGAGTATTTCGGTTCCGGATGGCCAATCAGACATATTGTGAATATGTCTAAAACAGGAGCCGCCACAAACATAATCGCCGGATTAGCGGTCGGTTTCACCGGTGCGCTGCTGCCCATCATTACAATATGTGCGACTATAACCGTAACACTATTGCTGGCGGGGCTGTATGGGATTGGCCTTTCAGCGGTGGCGATGTTGGCGACAATGGCAATTATTATGTCCATCGACGCCTATGGCCCGATTGTCGATAACGCCGGCGGAATAGCGACCATGAGTCGGGCGGAAAAAGAAACTCGAAGAATAACGGACAAGCTTGATGCTGCCGGCAATATTACGGCCGCGGTAGGCAAAGGATTTACAATTGGTGCCGGTGTAATAACAGCGGTGGCTTTGTTTGCAGCTTATATCGGCGGAACGAAATTAGCAGACGCCGAGTTATTTACCCCTGCGGTGCTTGTGGGCTTGCTTCTCGGCGCCGTTTTGCCGCTTTTCTTTGCCGCCTGGACGATGGGGGCGGTTACCAGGATAGCGAACAAACTGGTTATTGAGGTTCGACGGCAGTTCAAAGAAATCAAAGGTTTATCAACCGGTAAAGCCGAGCCGGATTCCGACAGTTGCGTAAATGTCATTGCACGTGATTCATTAACGGCCACGATCGTCGCGGGTGTAATTGCTATCGCTTCGCCTTTTGTCGTGGCCTTTACTTTGAAGGTGGAGGCGCTGGGCGGTTTTTTAGTCGGTTCAATGATTGTAGGAGCGGTATTAGGGCTTAGTATGTCTATCGGCGGAGGTGCGTGGGATAACGCCAAGAAATGGATTGAGAGTCATCGTGAGGATGGGGACGATATGGAAGACGCCTATAAGGCGGCGGTGGTCGGAGATATGGTGGGTGACCCGTTTAAGGATGTTTCAGGTCCGGCTATGAATATCCTCATAAAGCTGATGGTTACTATTTCGCTGGTATTTTGTTCGGTCCTTTGTTCAACGTAAAGGAGCCAAGGTGAGTTTTGAAGACATTGTTTGTGATGTTGCCAATAATATGGGCCGGCTTGCAGGTAAAGGCCGTAACATATTATTTTCGGCCCGGAAAAAGCTCGAAGACTCAGCGCAAGGACTGAATCCAAAGGAGCTGCCCCAAAAAATTCGCAACGCCGTTTTCGAGAAACTCTCTCGCACTCTCTACAAACAGGCTGAGTTTGTGTTGGGCAAGGTCTCGGAGCGAATGGAAGTGATAGATGAAGTTGCCGGGCCCTTTTATGAAAAAGTCAATGCCTTAAACTCCCAGGGCCCGGTCAGCGAAGGGCAGTTATGGCAAGCTTTGAATTCAATCGAAGCGGCTAAAAAACTAACTGACGAAGAAAAGGTCCTGTTGGTAAACATTTTCGGAGCAATCATCGGCTCCGCCAGGTCTAAATATGTTGATGCTGTTGTTCTTGAAGAGGACGCGGTTTCGCGGGACAAAATTGATCCCCCAAGCCGGGACTGACCGATAAATCCGGCACAGATTCGAAAAAGGATAATTAGTATCTGTTGTGGAAACGTTATTTTGTCATTCCTGCACCGTATCGGAGTACGGCATAAACTCCAGCAGGAATCCATTTTTTAGACCGTGGACCCCTGCTCCCTGCCCCTGCCTCCGCAGGGGTAACATTCCTTCGCAGGGACAGGCTTCGCAGAGGCGACAGAGTAATGTCGGTTTTCCGCAACAGGAACTAATTAAGCAGAAAAACCAGCCTTAATTCACAAAAGCCGAGCTGGAATATGCTTACAGTTTATAGTTTTTGTGGGATTGCGGATTATGGAACTGAGTGAATATGAAAAAATCAGTTTGAAAAAAATAAGGAAATGGGAGAAACAAAAGCACAAGGGCCTTCACAAGAAAGTGCTGGATATTACCTCCAGGCCGGTGAATTACCTGGCTGGCAAGATTGGCCCTGAAAAACTAAAAAAAATCGAAAACGCCATCGGCAAAACCGTTGAGAACTTACTGTACGTATCAACCTTTACAGTCGATCCCGAAGATTTGATAAAAAGGGCTCATGCACACGGTGTGATGATAAAAAACCTGTCGGAACTTAAAACATGTAACCTCGAGTTGCTTGACGAATGCAATCGGGTGCACATAAACTTCCATGAAAAGGCAAGCGCCATTCAGGGTGCAGCGGCGGGGCTTGGAGGCATGCTGACGGCAACAGCGGATATAACGGCGCTATTAGTTCAGGATTTTCATATGATTCAGGAAATAGCGTATTGCTATGGTTACGACCCCAACGAAGTTATCGAGAAAGAGATTATATTAAGAATAATCGAAATCGGTGTCGGCGGCTCGGAGGTAAAATTCAAGGCCTTAAAAGAAATCGGTTCCTTAAAAACGATTAAGAGCAAATCAGGCAAAAAAACCACGACCCAAAAAGGCGTCTCGGTTCTGGGTTCAAAAGCCCTGGAAGAATATATCGAACATCTGACTGCCGCCCTGATTGTACGTTTAGTGCCTCGAGCACTGCCTGTAGTGTCAATGGTGGTAAGCGCTCACTCAAACCACGAAATCATCGAACACTCGGGAAATGCAGCTTTTATGATATACAGAAAACGGTTCATCGGAAGAAAAAAGAAAATAGTGTAATATATAATATATCGATATAAGAATAAGAAGCGGAATACAAACATAGGAGATAAAGATGGAAACGATCGATTACTACTGTCCGACAACCGTAACAAGTACGGTTGGATATACCATGGGTCGGGCTGTCGGGGCTGTAAGGTCCGTCACAATTCAAGCTGTAGATCCCGTTAAAGCCGGTGCAGTGGTAGCCCTTGGATGGGGAGGCATAGCGGCTCTGATAAATGCCAAAAAATACAGGCAGGGAAGGATGACAAAACGGGATGCTGTTCTTGACACGGGAGGTGAAGCGGTAGGTTTGGGTGTGGCTTCCGGACTCGGTTTATTGGCCAGTAATGCTGCAAGATTGTCAACTATGTTTGCGACTACTTCGGCCTTGGTACCCTTTGCGATAGGCGTTGTTGTTACCGCAAGCTCGAAAGTGGTATGGGATTGCAATGTGAAAAGACATCTCAAATGTGAAGCAACACCGGTTGCATAATCATGTATTTATAATTGCAACCGGCTGTAAAAACAAAGGTTTGCACGCATAGTTGATTGTGTGATTTTGAAGCTTCCAGGGGAAAACGCCATCGAATTCTTTGTGGAAACCTTATAAATGGTAGTATAGATGGATCCTATCAGGCACAAGTTGAGTTTGTTGTTGACGGAAACCGCCCGTAACCGAATAAGGACTCTTGAACCGGATTCTCCGTGCGCAGAGGAATTAAGCAAAATCGGCGAGGTTGATGACATTATAGTCCAGGAAGTCGAAAAGCTCTGCAGCACCGCCACGTTGGCCCAGATTGCACGGATTCTTTACCTTGCGGCACTGATAAAGACAACATCGGGACGGAGAAGAGAAGCGATAAAAAACGATATCAAGCTGATAGCAGAAAAACTGGTGGCCAGAACCGAAAGCGAAACCGGCCCGTTAAGGCTGCCCGAGACCTGCCGCCATTTACTTCTGAGCCTTTAGTTAAACCGCAGGACTTAATATGAGTCTCACTGATGTTATTAGTGATTTCGCCCACGGCATGGGAAAATTCATCGGAAAAAGTTTCAATGCCCTGTCCTTGTTCCGAAATGCCTTAAGAGAATCCGCAGGAAAGCTGCGACCCCGGGACTCAAGTGAAAAAATCCGAGCTATCGTGATTGAAGAGTTAACACATTTGCCGGCCAAAGAAGCCGAACTTTCAGGGACTGATTTTGAGAAACGACTTCAACTTATGGCTGATACCATACTGGCTCTTCAGGAGAAGATCAACGAACTTGGCTTTCGTGGACCGGTAAGTGAAACAGACATGTTTGAAGCGATGGATTCGCTTAAAGCCACCGAGCTCCTTACCGAGGATGAAAGAGCTATACTGGTAACTGTCTTTAGGCAAAATATTGCGATTCAAAAGCCGAATCTCATCGACACGCCCATAATTCAGAACTCATTAAGCGGGTAAGGTTGTTATGGGCAGGTGTTTAATAAAGGTTGGAATTGTGGTTTATTTCTTGAAATGGGTGTAAACATGGATGATATAATTGCTGTCCACAAACAAGTCGAACAAACGTTGCGCCGGCTCAAGGCAACTGCCGAACGAGCGAGGGAGGGGATTGTTGCGCTCGACCTCGAGGGAGTCATTCAGTTTGTTAATACGGCCTGGACCCAGATGTACGGATATAAGGGGCCGGATGATTTGGTTGGCAAGCAGATTAGCGCTTTGCGCACCAAAGGTCGGATGAAAACCGATATAGCCGGGTTCATAGACAAAGCCGTACAAAAAGGCGAATATGCTGGCCGGTTGGAATGCTTTCGAAAAGACGGGACTCCATTTGCGGCAGATATACTTATGGTATTATTCAACGACGATGGGGGCAAGGCCGCCGGCCTTGTCGGTTTTACCGAAGATTTGACCGAACAGGAACATACTAAGGAGGAATTGAGGCAATTTCGCAGCCGGATGGATGAGCTTGTCAGCCGACAAACAGAAGAATTAGAGGCCACCAATGAACAGTTACAACAACGGTTAACTGAGCTTGAGCAGGACGAGGAGCAGTTAAGGAAACAGGCTGCTGAATTGACATCAGAAAACAAGCAACTTCGGGGGCAAATCCGCAAACACGAACGAGCGAAAGACGAATTGAAGTTACACTGCGACAAGCTTGACCAACGCTTGAGGGAACAGAGTGAACAATTAACTGTTGCGGCAACAAAGCTCCGGGACGAAACAACCAGGCGCCACCGGCAAGCTGAACGCTTCAGCCAGAAAACCGAAGAGTTAAAAGCCGCCGGTGCACAACTGCAGGCTCAAATTTACGAACTGAGCACCACCTGTACTGATAGTGAAGCAGACATCTTAAAAAAATCAGATTCGTTTGAGGTGGTTGTAGCCCCCGCTGATGATGAAAAATCTGTGTTGGAAAATATTTTCAGGCATAATATCGAACTTCAAAAGCCTCAGCCCGATTAGTGTTATGTTACATGTACTTTGGGGAATTTTTGTTCTACTTAATATCCCGGCTGCACTTTTTTCTCTGGGCACGGTTATTTGCCTCGGTGCCACGGGCAAACCATCCCATGAGCTTGCCGGCTCAGAGGCTGACACACTTGGTGTCTCATTATATTTGTGTTGTGGCGGGTGCCAGCCTTGGAGCCTGTCCCGTGCATCGACCCGGGGCCGAAGGCGAAAGTGATGGAATTATTCTAAACGGCCAAGGCTGCGCTTGCCAGTGGCACCCGGATAAATTCGTTAAAATCCCCTATATCGGTGCCATCCCGGCGCGCCGGGATTTGGCCGTTCGGAAACAACGGTATCCCCTCAGTTAATGTTTAACAGATCAGTATGTCTCAGACAAAGATTCTTTATTATGATTGTAACCCGAACCTTTTTTTAAAAAAGCTTTGTTGTGGACCCTTTACGTTAATATTTAAATATTGTTACCATTAGAAGACGAATAACAGAGACCCGGCGGCTATTCATAACAACAGAAGCCTGCCGGCGTAAGCCGGCGGATACAGGTACATTGCTTTCTTCAAATTTGATAGATGTATTCACTTTATAGTTTACTTCGCAATACACACGCATCTAAACGTATATATACTATGTGCTATGTGTATATACCAATATCTGCAAGTTTGGTTTCAAAATATTCAGATATTAAAGTTCTGAATATATATGTCCGATAAACCTGATATAAAGGAGAAAATGTATGGTTATAAAGCACGAAAAAATACGGAGCACAAAACAAGCCGGCAAAAAAAACAGGCCAAATTCTTCGGTTTCCAAAATTCCTTCTCCTTTTGCCCCAAAAGGCAAGGCTCTCTTCGTGGGCATAGATCTGGGGACCTCCCGGGCATCCATAGCAGCAAGCAACGGTGTTCGGGAGGTAATGCCCACATACGTAGGTTATCCCAAGGATAATATATCTGAAGAGTTATTAGGTAATAAGCCACTTTTTGGAGATGCGGCACTGAAACACCGCTTAAGTTTAGAGCTTGTCCGCCCTTTAGCACATGGTGTCATCCAGAATAACGGCAAATCTGGAAACAACAAGTATCTGACGGCTGCTAAGCAATTGGTGCGGTACCTTCTGCAAAAAGCACGTCCGAAACCCGGCCAACCTGTATATGGTGTAATAGGGGCACCGGCACGAGCAAGTATCGCCAGTAAACGCATTCTTATAGATGCAGCCAGTGGCATCCTCGATGCGGTTATGATTGTTTCTGAGCCTTTTACAGTGGCTTATGAGCTTGGCGTTCTCGACCAGGCACTGGTTATCGATATTGGCGCAGGAACTGTAGATTTATGCCGTTTGCATGGAACACTGCCCCAAAATCAGGACCAGATTACATTGGATCAAGCGGGTGATTATGTTGATGATGCCCTTTCAAAAATTATCCGCAAGAAATACCCAAAGGCACAGTTTTCTATAAATATGGTTAGAAAACTGAAGGAACGCCATGGTTTTGTCTCGGAAAACTCGGACCGGGTAAAGGCAAAATTCCCTGTCGATGGCAGGCCTCGCGAATTTGATGTTACCGATGAATTGAGAAAAGCCTGCAAAAGCATAGTGCCTGGAATGGTCAGCTCGATTGCCAAACTTATTGCCACATACGACCCTGAGTTTCAGCAAGCCTTGCGCTCCAATGTAATATTGGCCGGCGGCGGCAGCCAAATGGTGGGACTGCCTGAATTAATTGAAGATGCGATGGACGAATTAGGCGGCGGCCAGGTAAGCCGGGTTGATGAGCCGCTTTTTGCAGGCTCAAACGGGGCGTTAAAAATGGCGCGGCGAATGCCGGTACATTTCTGGAAAGTGTTAACGTAAAACCTGTCCCAAAACCATACAAGAACCTGTGTCTTTTGTACATATATCGTTTTTGCAGGGTATTTTACAGGCTCTTAATTAGTTCCTGTTGCGGAAAAACTTCCTTGCTCTGTCACCCCTGCCAAAGCAGCAAATCAACGGCCGGAAAAGTGGATACCTGCCCCTGCTTGCACAGGGCTGACATTCTTTCGGGGAAGTAAAGGTTCCGCAACAGATACTAATTAGAAAAATTATGCAAAATTTCAATTAATTACAGAAAGGGGTTCATTATGAAAGAGTGGTCAAACAAACCATCCAGTTTGGTTCAGGCAAGCTCGACACCTTTAAAAACAGTGTCACAAAACCCGTCCGGTATTGCCGGCTCGTCAATTGTTAATACATCAGGCAGTGCCGTCGTTAAAACCGGTTCGGCTTCTGTAACCTTAACCAGCGGCAGCTCGAGCACGGTTGTCTCTACCTCATCAACAGTGCACCTTGGGCAAAGCGCTGTTGCAGGAGCAGCTACGGTTGCTCCTCTTGCAGCAGGCACATTTGCAGGTGGTTTAGCTGCCGTATTTTATGGTGTATCGAATATGATTAAATACGGAAAGAACGAAAAAACCGGGATACGGGCGGCTAAGGACACCGTAAAGGATTCTGCGGGCTTGGGGCTCGCCGCCGGTTTGGGCGTGGCGACAGCTCAAGCAGTTGCAGGCACTGGTTTTGCTCTGGGGACCACAGTAGCAGTCCCTGTAGCAGCAGGTGCCGGGGTCGCATACGCAAGTATGAAGATCTGGAGGAAGATTTTCTCCGAAAAAAAGACACCTGCAAAAACAAAAAGCTGAGAGAACAAAGTTTTGGGAGGAAAAAATAATGGCTTTAAAACTTAAGACAGGCTCGGCATTGACTGCCGGTAGCGGATTGGGACTTGGATTAGGAAACGGCCATGCCTATGCAGCCACGGGGACTATTCTGGGGCCGCTTGGAATAGCGGCACTGGCGGCGGGTGGGGCGGTTTTAGTTGTTATGGGAATTAAAAAACTGGCCGGTTCGGATGAGAAAAAGGAATCAAAAGCAAAAACATTAAAAGGGGATACACAATGACTGTTGGAGCATTAATATTATTGGCTCTTGCGACCGGAGAGGTCGTAGCTTTGGTGAAAGTCGGCAAACAGAACGAGCGAATCAAAAAGCTCGAAGAGCAGGTCGCCAAACAGAAGAAAAGGGAATAGCAGGTAACCTATGGGCATTTAATCCTTACTTTGATTTGCGTTTGCAGGCCCTGCAAATGCCAAACATCTTCATCGTGTCCCTGGAAACAGTAAAATCGTGTTTTTTTGCCAACTGCCTTTGAATCTGCTCAAGTCTGGGGCTGGCTATCTCGACAATCCTGCCGCACTTGATACAGACCAGATGGTGATGATGCTGATGTTTGTATTTGTGCTCGTATCGCCTGGCGCCGTCCCCGAAATCGGTCTCTCTTGCCAGGCCTGCATCGCATATCACCTTCATTGACCGATATACGGTGGCAAGGCCGATTTTGGTGTTTTTCTTTCTGACAAGTTCGTAAAGGTCGTTAATCGTGGAGTGTTTCTCCGTCTTCAGGAATATATCCAGAACTTGCTCTCTCTGCCTGCTGTAAAGCAAGCCGTTGCTTTTCAAATACCGCCTGAGAATATCCTTTGCAGATTTCATATATCCTCCGCGAACAATTGACCATAATTATCAATCTCATTTTGCCGGATTTTACAATAACCCAAATGCCGTGTCAACACCTCGTCAACTGGCGGAAAAATCTTTCACACCATTTTGTGAGGTAATGACAAATTTTTATGAATCTGCTTGAGATGTCGAAGTTGTTTTTGAGAAAAAACCACCGAATTCAGACGACCTTGATACCACTGAGACATTATGCTTCGCCGCGATGTATCATCTTAACCTATATGCACTTATGAGCATTAAACAGTTATCTGTTAAGTCGTCACACCCGGAGCCAGGCTCTTGAGTAAATCAATCCGGTGATTTTTGAAAATGAGAAAACAGTTGACAAAAAGAGGGTGATATTTTATCATTGTAAGAGTGAGAATGAGAATCACAGTCACTCAAATTGTAAATGTACGATGTGTGAAAAATGAAGCACGGAATTAACAAGGAAGTCAAGGAGACAAAAACAAATGAAAGTTACAGAGTCAGGGAGCGGCGTATTGTTTTGCGCCATAGTGTTTTTGGCTATGGCGGGGATTTGTAAGGGACAAGCTGGTGAGAATGATATCTGGAACAGAAGTACTTTAACAAACGGCTTTTGGGGACTAAACAACGAATTGACAAACGAGGGAATAGAGTTGGGTTTTGGTATTACCAGTATTTATCAGGTTAATGTCAGGGGTGGAAGCGGCACCGGCGCTCGAAGGGGCAGACATTCAGGCAGTTATGATTTGGAATTGTCGGTGGACCTTCACAAACTGCTTGGATTCGAGACGGGCGGTATCTATATGCTTGTCGAGGGCGGCTGGCCGGATGCCGAAGGTATTGACGCGGCCTCGGTAGGCAGTTACTTCGGGGTAAACGCCGATGCAATAGGCAATGATGCAATGCTCGTCAAAGAGCTTTACTATCAGGGACCTTTATTCGGAGATTCCTTTACTATTATGCTCGGTAAGATAGATTTTACCGGTGTATTTGACGCAAGTGCTTACGCCGATGACGAATGTACCCAGTTTCTCAACGCCGCTTTTGTCGATAACCCGACGATACCGTTTCCCGATTATAGTCTCGGCATAGTCCTTAACTGGGATATAACCGATTCATTGTACCTGGCCGGTGGTGTAGCCGACGCCCAGGCCGACGGCAGAGAAACAGGTTTCAGAACCGCTTTTTACGATGAAGATTATTTCTTCTACGCTCTTGAGACCGGGATAACGCCGAAGCTTAATTCGACCAACGGCCTGATGCCGGGTGCATATCGCGTGGGTATGTGGGTGGACGGCCAGGACAAGGGAAGGTTTTCCAATAGCAGAAATTATCGTGACGACACCGGAGTTTACGTTAGCTGCGACCAGATGGTTTACAAGGAAAACAACAGTCCGGATGATTCACAGGGATTGGGTATTTTCGGCAGGTTCGGCTATGCCAACAGCGACCTTAACCCCGTCGGCAACTTCTGGAGTATAGGTCTGCAGTATGAGGGCCTGCTTTACGGCAGGGACAATGATATTCTCGGGATAGGTTTCGCTCAGGGGATATTCAGCGATTACGCCGGTGCAAATGACGGCGCAGACTATACCGAAAACCACGAAAACGCTCTCGAGGTTTACTACAACGCACAGGTTGCACCCTGGCTGAGTTTAAGCCCGGGTATTCAGTATATAAGTAATACCGGTGGCGATGAGACCGTTAAGGATGCGGTCGTATTGGGTCTGAGAGCGCAAATGATATTCTAAGGTGTGAGAAATAGTAGTGTAAGAAAGACGCCTTGAGTAAAAAGGAGATAAAGAATGGGCGAAACAGGTACTGGTACCGACAAGAAAGGCTTTGCAGTTAACAGGGTCTCACTGCTTCAGATGCGGCCGGGCCAGAAGGGTAAGATAGTGGAAATAAGCGGCGGCTACGGCCTGGCCCGCAAGCTCGAAGCGTTGGGAATCAGAACAGGCAAAGAAATCACAAAGATAAGTGAGCAGTTGATGAGAGGCCCGGTGCTTTTGCAACAGGGCCGTACGCAGGCTGCCGTGGGATTTGGTATGGCCTCGCGGGTATTAGTGGAAGTTAATGCCGAGGATGAAAAATGAAAATCCTTCTTATGGGAAATCCTAATGTCGGCAAGAGTGTCGTTTTTAACCGCATCACCGGTGCAAATGTCATTGCCTCGAATTACTCCGGCACGACCGTTGAATTCACGAAGGGCAGCATGAAGCTCAGCGACAGGCGCGTCGAGCTTATCGATGTACCCGGAACATATACCCTCGAGCCGACCTGCAAAGCGGAGCAGATAGCTGTTGAAATGCTCAACGAGCATACCAACGGAGATGTAATCATTAATGTCGTTGAGTCCACGAACCTGGAGCGCAGTCTGAATCTGACACTTCAACTGCTTAAAAGCAAAATTCCCGTTGTTGTGGCACTGAATTTCTGGGATGAGACAAAGCACAAGGGGATATCAATTGATGATAAAAAGTTGGAACAGATTCTTAAAGTGCCCTGTGTCCCGATTTGTGCCGTAACCGGAGAAGGTATCAAGCATTTGGTGGAAAAGCTCGAGGATGCGAAGCCTTCCGACTTTGAATATGAAGACAGCCGGAGGTGGCAAAAGATAGGCGACATTGTGAATGAAGTGCAAACTATTACCCATCGGCACCATACCTGGCTGGAAAGGCTCGGAGACGCCTCGGTCAGGCCGCTTACCGGCATTCCTATGGCTATCATAGTGATGTTTTTGGCGTTTAAGGTTATACGCTTTATCGGTGAAGGACTGATAGGTCGCGTGGGCGAGCCACTGTTTGAAAATTTCTGGATGCCGGTGGTAATGAAACTTTCGACTATTATGGGGGGTGGCGGATTTGTTCATGACCTTGTCATAGGCCAGCTCATCGACGGCGAAATAGATTTTGGACAGTCCTTCGGTTTATTGACTACAGGGCTTTTTGTTCCGATTGGTGCGGTCCTGCCTTATGTATTCGCGTTTTATGTGGTCCTGTCACTGCTGGAAGATTCAGGTTTTATACCCAGACTAGCTGTTATGGTAGATACCCTGATGCATAGAGTCGGTTTACATGGTTTCGCAATAGTGCCTATGCTGCTCGGGCTTGGATGTAATGTACCGGGTGCATTGGCAACAAGAGTTCTTGAGACCCGCAGAGAAAGATTCATTTCCGCGACTCTGCTATCTATTGCAGTTCCCTGTGCGGCCCTGCAGGCGATGATTGTGGGACTTGTAGGACAATATGGTGCCGGATACCTCGCGATTATTTATGGAACATTGTTTGTAGTCTGGGTATTGCTTGGCGTTATCTTCAACAAAACCGTCAAAGGCGAGTCGCCGGAGATATTTTTAGAGATACCCCCTTACAGAATTCCCTACCTAAGGAGCCTGGCAAAGAAGATTTGGATAAGGATAAAGTGGTTTCTTAAAGAGGCGATCCCCTTTGTGCTGCTTGGAGTACTTATTGTAAACCTGCTGTACACATTTGGAATAATTCAGTTCGCGGGGAAAATTGCAGCCCCGGTCGTCACCCGGATTCTCGGACTGCCGCAGGAGGCGGTTGGCGCGTTGATAGTAGGTTTTTTGCGAAAGGACGTTGCCGTGGGGATGCTTATTCCGCTTGGACTGACAGTCAAACAACTGGTTATAGCATCGGTTGTGCTGGCGATGTATTTTCCGTGCGTGGCTACCTTTGCAACGCTTGTCAGGGAATTGGGGATCGCAGATATGCTCAAGTCCGCCGGTGTTATGGTCATATCCAGCCTGGTGGTGGGGGGGCTGCTAAATCTAATCCTGCCGGGGTAAAGCCCGCCCCATTAATAACAAACCTGCTCCGGCAAACTTACACCCCGCATATAGTAAAGAAACAATATCCGGGAGAACCTGTTATACCACCTGAAGAAAAAAAAGATATAATTTTTGTCTCGCTTGTCTGCAATATCTTGCTTGTGATAGGCAAAGGTATCACCGGAATACTGGCAAACAGTAATGCACTCATAGCTGACGCAATTCATTCCACGACCGATGTTATCGCTTTTATTATAAATTATCGTGCCTGCGAAAATTGCCGGATGTATGGCAGGATAGACAGGAAGGGAACAAGTAAAAAAGTCCGCCGAAAAGTTGTCGAGACCGAAATACGGGCAACATATTACATGGGTCTTTTTCTTTTGACGGTTGGCATGGCTATTTGTTTTCACAATTTTATGATTCTTGTGCTTGACAAGACAGAAAAGCCGGACCTTATAACTGTTTTCGTTGCTTTTGTTGTTTTAGCCGTCTATGCCGGACTATATAAATATTCAGCCAGCAGCGAAAATAAAGCTGCAAAAGATTGCGTCCTTACCGGCAAGAACACGCAATGGCAAAACAAGATGAACCTGGTTTCTGGAACTGTCGTTGTAATTGGACTGACCGCATCGATGTTAGGCTTTATTTTCATGGACGAATTAGCCGCTGTTGTTGTTGGCAGTATTTTGGCGGCGATGGGGATTAAGTTAATTATCGAAACCGGTTCCGGCCTTAGCGAAAAAACCAAGCAACATTTTAAGCCCGTGGTTTTCAGCAGTATCTTAATATCAATAGTCTTATCAGCTATTTCCCTCTCAATTCAATTATAAAAGCAAGTTATGCTCGGCAAGAAAAATCTGGCAAAAGCCGCTGTTTTTTTATTGTTTATCCCGGCCTTGTTGAATTCAACGCCTGAGTGCTTTGCTGAGTCAGTAACCAAAAGAGATCTGGCAGACGTTTTGCCGGCTGCCGATGCCTTTGCCAAAAAGACAGAACCCTTCGCCCATTATCTTGGTTACACTACCGACGGTGGATATCTTATGGGAGTGGTTTTTCTGACAACAGAGGTTGTTCCAGCTGAAAGTTGGGGCTACCGCGACCAGATAGCAATCCTTGTCGGCGTGGACGCAAGGGGCAAGATTACCGGCGTAAAAGTGTTGAGCGAATTTGAGAGTCCAAGATACACAAAAGGCTTGCTGGCCGACGGAAGCTGGTTTCTGACACAGTTTGAAGAAATGGATGCAGGTGACAACTTTATCCTCGAATCAGATGTGGACGCTATAACAGGTGCTACGATAACTTCAAGCGCGGTTACCCGTTCGATAAAGGCAGGCCTTGAGTTGGTTACAGAGCAGGTCTTACGCCAACATGTAGATAAAGACAACCCGATCGAGCACTTATTTTTTCAGCATCTGCTCTGGCAGATGGATTTTTTCTTTTTATGGGGCATGGTCGGCCTGGCGTTCTGGTCATTCTTCAAGAAGAACGAGCCATTGCGTTACTTTATACTGGGGCTGAGCTTTGCCTATTTAGGCATTTTGATGGGAGGCGGGTTTTCCATAAACGATATTTTAAGACTTTTATCCGGCCACAATCCTGTGTTTTTGAACAACCTGTACTGGTACAGCCTTGTTGTTATCGCAATAGGTTCAACAGTTATAGCCGGAAGGTTCTACTGCGGCTGGCTTTGCCCGTTTGGTGCTTTTACTGAAGTGCTGTTTGGCCTGGTGCCGACACAGTGGCGGATTACCGGAACGGCAGACAAATACCTCAAGGTTGTAAAATACGTCAATCTTGGGATTTTACTTCTAATCGGCCTTTTGTTTGCAAACAACATCCTTGCAATTTATTTAGCCGGAATCATAGAACCATTTGCCACATTTTTTAATCTGCACGGCGATCTGATATCATGGATTTGGCTTTTATTGATGCTGGTTTTTTCGGCTTTTGTTTCGCGGTTTTATTGCAGATATTTCTGCCCTTTGGGTGCTTTTTTCGCTTTGTTAAGCGGCTTTTGTTCTTTATTAAGACTAAGACGGATAAGCGTTAATTTGCCACAGGATAACTGCAAAGGGTGCAGACTGGCTCAAAAAGGATGCCGGATGAATGCTATCAGTTATGATAACCAGTCAAAAAGGCCAAGCATCGACCGAAGCGAGTGTTTTATGTGTAATACCTGTGCGGCAACCTGCCCGGTAGAATCGAAAAGGCTCTGATGAAAACCGATATGGGATATTGGTTAAGGAAAAACCGGTTAATCGCGGTAACAATTATATCGCTTGCCCTAAACGTCGTTGCAGCCTTTATTATTTATCAGGACTCAAAAATAACAATCGACAGCCATGAGAAGAATCTTATTAAAGCCGAGCCTCTTGATTATGAGACTTTCAAGAACCGATGGGGTAATGCATGGCTTGGTTTAGAGGTTGCCGATGTTACCCTGGAAGTAGCGCTAAGAAAATCACTTGATAGAGCCGAAGGAGCATACGTAAAAACCGTCGCAGCCGGCTCTCCCGCCCAGAAGGCAGACATTGCCCCGACAGACGTAATACTTTCTTTCAACGGCAGAAAGATAAGAACCCCTGAACAACTCCAAAGCGACCTGTCAGGCAGCGAGGTGAGCGGCGAGGTTTATATGTGTGTAGCAAAAGACGATTACAGGCTTACGGTGTATGCAGTGCCCGAGGAAAGACCGGCGTATCTTACGCCTGTAACCAAGACTTTTCCTCGGTTGGGGATTGAAGTTGCTGAAGTTACCTTTGGCAGCGATGAGGCCGAAAAACTCCAAGAAGCGGCTAAGGCCGGCGGTGTCCTGGTTGAGATGGTTTTGGCTGATTCCCCGGCAGAAAAAGCCGGCCTGCAAAAAGACGACGTTATAATGTCCTTTAATTCGCGAAAGACAAGGACCTTAAGGGAGTTTTTGTCCGACCTCGCAGGCTGTCAGCCCGGTGATAACGTCCGTATGTGTATAATGAGAGATGATTATCGAAAGACAATATATGTTACTCTTGAGGATGATTCGATATTTCTCGAAATATAAAAACCGGGCGGAAGACCCTCTCGGTAATCGCGAAATGGAGCCTATGGGATTCGAACCCACGACCTCTTGCATGCCATGCAAGCGCTCTCCCAACTGAGCTAAGGCCCCACAACGAATAATCTACCACAAAATCCTCACTCCCGCAAGTACATTTGGATTTTAAGTTGCTACCGAATTGTCAGGAGGTTTTTGCAGCTTCTGAACGGCTCCGGATACCCTGCAAAAGCACGGCGAAGATGATAATCAGGCCCTTTATGACCTGCTGAGAATAGCCGGGCACGTTTTTTAAGTTCATGATATTGCCTATCATTCCGAGAATAAAGACCCCCAAAAGAGTGTTAAGGGCGGTCCCTTTGCCTCCGCTAAGACTCGCACCCCCTATCACAACTGCTGCTATAGCGTCAAGTTCCATCCCCGGATTTACCACAGCAGAGCCTACCCCGGTCCTTGCTGTGCTGATTATGCCGGCAACGACTGCGAAACCGCCTGATATACAATAAACGCCGAACTTATAGACGGCGACACGAATGCCGGAAAGCCTTACCGCTGTCTCGTTGCTGCCGATAGCAATTACCAGCCTGCCGAAAACCGTATATCGCAAAAGCACAAATACAATAACGAATATCAGAAACATCACAAAGACCGGCTGGGGGATACCGAGCCAGTAATCGCTGCCGAAATTTTTCAAGGGTTCGCCGGCTTCTGTAAGCAGGATGGGCCTGCCCTTCGAGATGATAAAAGCAAGGCCGCGTGCGATTGTCATTAAAGCCAGCGTCGCGACAAAGGGGGCTATCCGCCTGTTTGCAACGAGAAAACCCGAAGAACTCCCCAACAGTACTCCGATTATAATGGTACAGATGACCGAGGCAAACAGCGGCATCGGCACAACCGAATCGGGCAGGAGGAAATAAGCGACGAGCACACTCGCCAGCGCCGAAATCGAACCAACCGAAAGGTCTATCCCAGCCGTTAATATAACCAGCAGCATCCCCATGCTAACGGCCCCTATGCCGGCCATTTGCCGAAGGAGATTGAATATATTTCGCTGACTGAAAAAAACATCCGAGGCAAAAGATGACGCTATTAACAGCGCAACAAAGATGACTATCGTGTTATATTTAAGCAGCAAGTTGACGGCTTTGGCGATTTTATTCACTTCTTACAATCTCCCTTTTTTCAAGCAGCGCCCCATAGCAAGCCTTGTAACTGTCATTCTGAGCGCGGCCCTGTACCATCTGGTACAGAGCGCATCAAAGATTCTCACTCCCTCGTACGCCAGAGATTCTTCACTTCGCTGCACTCCGTTCAGAATGACGATTTCCAAAAGTTTTCTATAGAGCGTAAGCCGGTTGTTTAACAATTGCCAGGTTCATTATATTTTCTTCTGTCAGTTCGTCTTTTTCAAGGACACCCTGGACACATCCTGCTCGCATAACCAACACCCGGTCACAAATTCCTATTATCTCGGTCATCTCCGATGAGATAACGATAATAGCTAAACCGTCGGCGGCCAATTCATTAATGAGGTTATATATCTCGACTTTCGCTCCCACATCCACACCCCGCGTCGGCTCATCTAAGATTATAACCCTGCAATCGGTGCCGAGCCACTTGGCTAAGACGACCTTTTGCTGGTTGCCGCCGCTCAAATCCGCAACATCGGTCTCGGTACTGCTGGTTTTGATTGCAAGTTTTTCAATCAACTTTTTGGTGTTCTTTTTCTCCGCTGCCTGCTTTATGAACCCGAATCCGGAAAATCTTTCGGACAGGCTCGGCATAGTTACGTTTTTCCTTACGGACATTGAAAGTATGGTTCCCTGCTCTTTGCGGTCTTCCGGCACAAAACCAATACCTGCCTTTACGGCATCGGTCGGCGAATTTATTTTAAGCGGGCGGCCATCAAGCGTAATCGTGCCGGTATCTTTAGGGTCCGCGCCGAAAATCGCCCGCATCGTTTCGGTTCTGCCGGCTCCGACCAGTCCGGCGATGCCAAGAACCTGACCGGCTCTTACTGAAAAGGAGAAGTTTCTTACTTCTTTTCCTTTTGTGAGATTCTCGACGCAGAACAGCTCGTCGCCTATTGCACAATCGCGTTTGGGAAACATAGCTGCGAGTTTTCTTCCTATCATCATGCTGATAACGTCATCGGTGCTCACCTCGGCGGGGCCGACCGAGCCGGTAACGACACCATCCTTGATAACGGTAATGACATCTGCAATCCGGAAAATTTCGTCGAGTCGGTGAGAAATGTAAATTATGCTTACATCCTGCTGTTTGAGCCTTCTTAGAACCTCGAAAAGCCGCTCTGTTTCGCGTGGGGCTAAGACGGAAGTAGGCTCGTCCAATATGAGGATTTTTGCCTTTTCCGACAGGGCCTTTGTTATCTCCACTACCTGTTGATAAGCCACCGTTAAGTCACCTACAGTACTGCGGGGGTTTATCTCGAAGCCGATACTATTAATCAACTCATCGGCGTCTCTGTAAAGCCTGGACCGGTTTATGAATCCTTTCTTGCTGCCGAGATGGTCGAGGTAGATATTTTCGGCAACCGTCAGGTCGGGCGCTAACGCAAACTCCTGATAAATGATGGCAATACCCAGTTTTCGGCCCGTATGCGGATTCGGGATACTCACCTCTTTGCCGTCGATTTTTATCCAGCCTGCGTCTTTTGAGTATGCGCCGGAAAGAATCTTCATCAGCGTTGACTTGCCTGCTCCGTTTTCGCCCACCAGCGCGTGTATCCGGCCGGGCCTAACCCTAAAGGATACATCTTTTAGCGCATTAACACCACCGAACGACTTGCCGATGCCGGTCATCTCAACGCGATATTCAGACATTTGCAACCTTCCTTATTCAGACCGACCGTATCTGTATTTGGACACGGATTAACACCGTTTCCTTAATATATTCTTTAGACACGGATTAACGCAGATTAACACTGTTGTTCGGTGCCGCCCTTTTCTTCAGAAAAGGGCGGCACTCAAGGGATTTCTCTCATTATTTCCGGCAGCGCCCCGATCTTGAAAATATTCAGCCCCGCGTTTTACGCGGGGTTTAATAAAGAATGCAGGTTAGGCCCCTTGTCCTCCGTAGATTTATGCGAGGGAGGACGGCCCACCGATATCTTGTATTCAAAAGACTGCATCGGGGTCATAGTATTTGTCCACATTCTTCTTAGTGATACATACAGCAGGGGTGTAAGACTTCTTCGGAAAATTCGTCTCGCCCGCCAGCACCTTCAGGCCGATTTCGATAGCGGTCTCGGCGATAAGCACCGGGTTATTCATTCCGGTTGCGCCATATTCGCCCTTTTTGATTAATTCAAGCGCCTCTTTCTGCCCGTCGGCACAGGCTAAGACAAGGATATCATCCTGTCTGCCCGCTTCCTTAATCGCCTCTATTGCGCCAAGGGCCATGCTGTCGTTCTCGGCCAACATCACGTTCATTTCGGGATGGGCGACAATCATATCCTCCATCGCCTTAAGTCCGCCCTCATGCGACCAGTTGCCCCACCCCTGGGCGACTATTTCAAAGCCCATTGATGCGGTTGAGCGAAGCTGCTGCTCGATAATACCGCGAAAAACACCCTGCCTGCGCTCCTTTCCGACAGGATTACCCTGCACTCCGCTAAGAAGACCTATCTTGATATACGCACCCTCCATTTTTTTGACGAGCCATTCGCCGATAAGCTCACCGTTTGCAAGGTTATTGGATTGGACGGTAGTAATAAAATCGGCGGCAGGGTCGATAGAGCTGTCAATCACAATCACAGGCACGCCCGCTTTTGTGGCCGTCCTGGTCGCCGGGATAAGACCCTGTGGGTCCTTGGGATTCAGGATTAAAAGATCTATGCCCTGAGTGAGCATATCCTCCACGTCAGCTAATTGCTTGACCATATCATCGCGGGCCTCGGTGGAGATAAACTGCATACCGTATTCGGCGGCCTTTTTCTTGGCTGCGTTTACCTGGGCGTAAAAATACGGCGCCCCAAGGGTGTACATAGATACGCCGACCTTAATGTCCTTGTAATCCTTTTTCAAATCCCCGGCTGGAGCCGCTTTGGTGGATTCGGCCGTGCTGCTTTCCCCAGCCGGCTTAGAATCACAACCGGCAATTAGTGTCGCTGCTACTGCAATTACCACAAGCAAAACGAGCGATTTTCGGAATGGTTCAATTTCGGGTGGCAGCCTCAAGCGCAGCTTGGGGATGGCGAGGCTCCAGAAACGGCACAGCCATCCCCAAATCCCATGGATTTGAGGCTGCCACACTGTATGGAACGCCAAATCAATGTTACCCAAAATCTGATTTGTTTGAACCGTATCCAGTTTTTTCAGGTTATGCATTGCTGTTCTATCCTGAACATTTTTAATCATGATACTTTTGCTAAGATGATACACGAGTTCACTGCTCAAGTCCACCGGTTTTCCAGACGCTCTTTTCAGTACTTCATTAATTTTTTTGCAGAATCCATCTATTTTGTACAGAGGCACTGTTGCTTTTTCAATACGGTTATGATATTCTGCGTGATGGTGATGCTTGGCACGGCGGCTAAGCGTCGAGGACGAAACTTGCAAGCATATCAACAGGAGATGAATATGAGCGGGATTTTCGGAGTGGTGTCTCAAAAGGATTGCGCCCAAACACTATTTTACGGTACAGATTATCATTCACATCTGGGCACCGAATACGGCGGCCTGGCGGTACTCGGCAAGGATTTCACCCGGCAGATACACGACCTGACCCAGGGCCAGTTCAAGTCAAAATTCTTCGATGATTACAAATCCATGCATGGTAACAAGGGTATCGGTGTTATCAGCGATTATGACGAGCAACCAATCTATTTGAACTCAAGATTCGGGCCGTTTTGTATCGTAATCTGCGGATTTGTGGAAAACGCCGAGGAACTAACAGCCGAACTGTTAAATAAGGGTATATCCTTCAGCGAGGTAAGCCGACGACCTGTGAACACACCCGAACTGATGGCAAAACTCATCAACCAGGGGGATAATTTGATAGACGGCATACAGTATATGTTCGATGCCATTGAAGGCTCCTGCTCACTGCTGCTGTTGCATAAAGACGGAATATACGCAGCGCGGGACAGATTCGGATACACTCCTTTGGCTGTCGGCAGGCGAGCAGATGCCTGGGCGGTTACAAGTGAGACCAGCGCCTTTCCCAATAACGACTTTCAGATTTTAAAGTATATAGAACCGGGCGAGATAGTTTTAGTTAATGAAGCCGGCCTTGTGCAAAAAAGACCGGCGGCGGGAAAACAGAATCAGATATGTGCGTTCCTTTGGATTTATACCGGCTTTCCCGCCTCAAGCTATGAGGGGATAAATGTCGAAGTGGTAAGGGAAAGGTGTGGCCGATACCTCGCCAGGCATGACAAGGATATCGAAATCGACCTCGTCTCAGGCATCCCCGACTCCGGGTGTGCCCACGGATTAGGCTATGCGATGGAGTCGGGTAAACCCTTCAGACGTCCTCTGGTCAAATACACGCCCGGATACGGCAGGAGCTATACCCCGCCTTCGCAGGAGACGCGCGACCTGATTGCAAAAATGAAGCTGATACCGATTAAAGAAGTAATCAAGGGCAATAGTATAGTCGTATGTGAAGATTCGATTGTCAGGGGAACTCAACTGAAAAACTTCACTATAAATAAACTGCGGGATTGCGGCGCAAAACAGATACACGTCAGGCCGGCCTGCCCGCCGCTGATGTTCCCGTGCAGATTCAATCTGTCCACACGTTCGATACACGAACTGGCCGCGCGAAAGGCCATCCGCGCCCTCGAAGGCCGGGACCTTGAAGATGTGTCGGAGTATATAGATAATAAATCCGAAAAATATAAAAAAATGGTCCAGTGGATTGCCAAAGACCTGGACGTTACAACTCTCAGGTATCAGACTATTGATGATATGGTCAAAGCAATCGGCAGAGACAAAGAAAATCTGTGCACGTACTGCTGGACCGGCGAGTGCCCCAAAGCCGCACGCCCAAAAAAGCCGCCGGTCAAAATAGAAGAAGTAAAGCAGCCACAGACGAAAAAACCTGCCCAAACTTTTGCTTGACTTAAAACAGATTTGTGTGTAAAAGGCTTAAAGGTCGTTTGTAGCACAAAAGGTAGGGTGGGCCTTGGCCCACCGTTGAAACTGTCGTTTTGTAATTCATATCAGTGATTGTAGGGAGACAAAAAAATGGACGAAAATGTAGAAAACCAAGCCCAAAACGAACAAACCCCACCAGAACCCACACCGCCCCAGGCCGATGAAAATCCGTCTGAAGGACCCTCACAGAACGCCAAAAATATGGCGCTGCTGTGCCACCTGCTGGGTTTCTTCACCTGCTTCATCGGGCCGCTGATTGTATGGCTGATAAAGAAGGATGACGACCCTTATATTGACCAGCAGGGTAAAGAGGCCCTGAACTTCCAGATTACGGTGACCCTTGCTTCTATAGTCGGAGGATTGCTATCTGTGATATGTATCGGCCTGTTGCTCCTGGCGGTGGTAGGCCTTGCGGACCTTATCTTCGTAATCATGGCGTGCGTGGCAACCAGTAAGGGCGAGGCCTATCGGTATCCTGTTGCAATTCGGCTTATCAAGTAACCGAGTATCAGAGATTTAATAAAATGAATCGACGTGAATTTGTCAAAGCGATGGGGCTTGGCGCTGCTGCTCTTGCCATGCCCGGTTGTATGCAAAATCTGGCTGGACCCGAGCGGTCGAAGCCGAACTTTGTAATTATCTTCACCGATGACCAGGGCTATGCCGATGTCGGCTGTTATGGGGCAGAAGGTTTTACAACGCCCAACCTGGACCGGATGGCCTCCGAGGGGATGCGATTCACCGATTTTTATTCCTCCAATGCCGTCTGCTCTCCTTCACGCGCCTCACTTCTGACCGGATGCTACCCGACCCGTGTCAGCATCCCGGATGTCCTATTCCCCGGTGGTGAGGACATCGGGCTCAATCCCGAGGAAATCACGATCGCCGACCTGCTCAAAACCCGCGGCTACGCCACTGCCTGCATCGGTAAATGGCATCTCGGTCATAAGCCCGATTTCCTGCCCACACGCCAGGGGTTTGATATGTACTACGGCATCCCCTACAGTAACGATATGGAAATCGACCCGAAGATGGAGCTCGCCGGCGACATCAAGCTCAACGAAGGTATGACAGTTGAACGCATACGCACAGAAGAGCCAAGAGGTCACCGGGTCCCTCTAATGCGCGACGAGCAGGTCATCGAATACCCGTGCGACCAATCGACCCTGACAAAACGCTACACCGAAAAGGCCCTCGAATTCATTACCGCCAACCAAAACCGTCCGTTCTTCCTTTACCTGCCGCACACGATGCCGCACGTTCCGCTTTTCGCCTCGGAAAAATTCAAAGGTAAATCGGAGCGGGGCATATACGGCGACGTCATCATGGAGATTGACTTCTCGGTCGGACAAATACTTTCGACACTGAAACGCCTGGGACTCGATGACAATACACTTGTGATATTTACCTGCGACAACGGGCCTTGGCTGGCCTTTGGCGGCCACGGCGGTTCGGCGAAACCCCTGCGCGAAGGAAAGTTCACCACCTTCGAAGGAGGGTTCCGCGCTCCGTGTATAATGCGCTGGCTTGGTAAAATCCCCGCCCAAAAAGTCTGCTCAGAAGTCGCCGGAACCATAGACTTCCTCCCGACCATAGCTCACCTCGCGAGTGTCCCTGTCCCTGATGACCGCGTCATCGACGGCAAAAATATATGGCCGCTGATGACAGCCGAAGCCGGTGCCCGTTCTCCCCACGAAGCGTACTTTTACTACCATGAAAACGACCTTCAGGCCGTAAGAAGCGGCAAGTGGAAGCTGCACTTTCCTCATGAATATCATAAGGTTATAGAGCCGGGTTCTGACGGCCGGGGCGGTGAAGTTGACCAGGGCTGGATTGGTCTGTCACTGTTTGACCTGGAAAACGACATCGGCGAGCAGCACGATGTCTCCGACGGGCATCCCGATGTAGTGGAACGACTGACTGCATTTGCAGATAAGATGCGAGCTGACATCGGCGATGCTGCTACCAGAGTAAAGGGAAAGAACATAAGACCTCCAGGGCGTGTGTAAAATCAGATAAAAAATACACTGCCAAGCTAACGCTTGACAGTGGCACCCGAATATATATAGCCTTATAAGGGTGCCACGGTCAAACCATGCCCTGAGTGACCGGAGGGAGTCGAATGGGTTGTTTGGCCGTGTAGAAACAAAGGTATTGTCAACGATAATGTGTAACTACTGTAGGGTGCGATGCCGCCCAGGTCCGGCCTGGCGCTTCGACAGGACGGGAATCGCACCATTTTCAAGTTGAGAATTTGGTATGCGATTTTTGATAAAGCTGTTTATTAGCGTGTGCATTATCGTCCTTTGCACACAGATTGGCCGAAAGCTGCCCACGTTGGCCGGCCTTATAGCCGTGATGCCGCTTACCGGCTTTATCGTACTGCTCTGGCTTTATGGGGATAATCGAAAGGATCCCGGTCATTGTGAAATGTGAGTCCCGATAGAATCGGGACATCACGTCACGGAGAATGGGAGCTTTCGGCCGTATTAAGTTTGATGTGCCGCGTTATCGTGAGCAC
>DUZQ01000018.1 GCA_013349435.1 Planctomycetota bacterium
CTCTTTTTAAGACCGCATATGCAACCCCCGCCAGGAAGGACCCGTGACATATTTTCTTGATATGACATGCGTTTTTGGCTTAAAAATCAACATCATAGGACATTGGACGGATATTATCCAAAAAGCAAATCCTCGTTTTTGGCTTAAAAAGCGATATATGACAAATTGGAGTGTAGCCGCCTTTAATTCCTTTTTTTTATGTTCGTTTTACTCCGGTTTCATAACATCCTTATTTTTGATACCTTATGTTAATTTTTATTGTTTAAGTATACATTACTTGTAGATTTGTTGCATTTGTACCGACAAACCGCCCGTTAAAGCAGAAATTCAGCCTCTCTCCCTCGGCCTTAACGTCCCTGTTCACCAAGTGCAAATACCCGGCAGTAATCTTCATGTCGCTGTGCCCCATCCACAGCATCACCTGGTATATGTTATCACTGCCCAGGGCCAGCACGGCGAAGGTGTGCCGCAGCATATGCGGGTGCAGTCTCTTTGCCAGCCCTGCGTGCCCGCCGATAGCGGCAAACATCCTGTTCAATGTAGTCGATGCCCGCCGCCTTTGCACCCTCCCCCTCCCCCTGCCTCCGCACCTCTTGCAGCCCCCGCCCCCGCACTTCGCGCACCGCATCGTGACGCCCACCTTCTGCAGGTACGGTCGTCTACGGTCCGAGTAGAAGACCGGCCTGCTGTAGTCGGCGGGGCTGGCCCACCGCGGCAGCGTACCCGGCCTGTCCCGTCTCACATACCGCCCTATGGCCCCGGCCAATTGGCCCGATACCGGTATAGTGCGGTCGCGGTCGTACTTGCCCCGATAGACCTCTATCACATTCTCGCCTATGACGACTGGCGTGTCCCTGACCCGCAGCCTGGCAAGCTCGCCTATCCGCAGTCCGGTGTTCAGCAAAATCTGCACAATCAGTGTCATCCGCCTGGCAGCCGGCGATTGGCAATCGAACGGCTCGCCAGTCAGCGCGCTGGCGCGCCTGCCGTAGAGATAGCCCATCAGCAGCCCCAGCTCGCTCGGTGTCAGTATCTTGCCGTAGCCTATCTGCGTTTTACGGGTCGCCTTTGACATTTTCATTTATTGCTCTTTTGGCCAAATATTTTTTTACCGCTTGAGGGTTGAAAAGTAAAATTTTATCCGCTTTAATATGGGGAATTCTATTTTCATCCGCTTCTTGTTGAAGCCATTTTACAGGCACACAAAGATACCTGGCAGTTGGGACTAAATGATTTAATTCTAAATCTTTTTTTTTCTAAATAATCAAGAACTTTTTGTTGGTCAAATATAAATCGTTTATTTGGCAATTTGAAACTTGGTATTTTTCCTTCTTTAGCCCATTTGATAATTGTGCCACTACTAATATCAAGAATATCTCCTAATTCTCCTGCGGTTAATAATTGATTCTTAGTGTCTTTCATTTTAATTCCCTCATAAGCCTTTTCAGCCGCCTGGCCTCTTCTGGCAGCCAGTTTATCTTGATTTTGGTGCCCTGGATTTTCAAGTTCTGCTCGGCTCGTATGATCCGTTTAAGAAAAAAGTCGATTTGCTTCATTATGTCCCTGTTATCCGATAAATTCGGCTTTTGTCTTCGCCGCCAACAAATAAGGCCGTAAATCGCAATCGCCAAAAAGACCGCGAATATGATCGCCTGGGCATACTCGCCCGCCCGCCAGTTATAGGCAAGCCAGTAGCCGTTCGATACAATCCAGAGCGCAAAGCCTTGCCAGCGGCCTAACACATTAAAACCCGCACCCACAACAGCTATCGCAACAATCAGCCAGTCCATTTCACCTCAAAAACCGATTTAGCCGGTCTACAGAAGGTAGATTCTCTTGTTTTTCAGTTCCCCCGACCAATGCAGTTATCAGGGAAGGTAGGCATCACTTCCATCTTGTCACCGCAGATAATCTTATTGATTTCCAATGCCATTTCACCTACACATATTTCAGCCAGTTCATTTCTCGACATATACATATCTCGGCCATTGCTTTTTTATGTCATTCGGCTCAGTAATTGAGCCGCTTGGCACGATTACTACTTTATTAACTTGCTTACAACTGCCCTCCTCATCAATAGCATAAATAACGTATTGGGGTTTTCTGATGGTTTGTCTGCCGAGGAAAAATCCGCCAAAAAACAACAAAATTACTATTATAATTGTTGCAATCTCAGTAACCCTAATTCTCATTGTATTGTCCTTTCCAGCTTCGCAAAATCCAACCACTCTATATGGCCATCCGGCCACAAATCATAAACAGCATCGTAATTATCCTCGCCGAATTGACCGAGCCAGCCGTAAGCAAAATTCTCTAAACCAAACTCAATAGGCCAGGCAACAGCCATAACGTTGTTGCCCCATTTATCCACCCATATTCCCTGCTCATTAACATCCTCGGTGGGAATTATGTAACCTGAGCAATACATTTCACCGCCGAGATAATACATATTGAGCGGCATTCCAGCCACATTGACCGAAAAGTCATTCTCATACAGCCCGCTCGAATTCACAAATAAAGCGAACGGCTCGCAGGTATTAACACCATCCTGGCCACCAATCCTTGGAATGACAACCAAGTCGTTGACATCCTGCCAACTCCACGAGCCGTCCGCAAGACACCGGAGCTGTCGCCAACTCCAGTCGGAGGAACCAATAATCGGCATATCGTAATCATACGGCCTTAATCTGGGCTGGGCGGCGACATTGGGAGGCGGGGATTCTGTCGAAACGTATTCTTCGCTCCACCAATCGCCGGCAAAATCCTTGTCCGGCTTGACTTTATGCAGAAGCATTCGGCTTTCTGCATAGACATTTTTCCAGTCAGAATCCGGTTCACGCTTGAAATTTGCCGTTATGGTTTTTACGATGTCACCGCTGCCTTGATGATTATTTCTGGGCATCCTCACCTCCACCTCTGCGTAATAATCCGTGCCGTGTATAAGGCAAGGCATCCAGTCTTTGGCAGTAACATATAACCATATTTGCCCATGCTTTGTACGCCCAAAGGCCACCTTCTCACCACTCACCTCAGTCTCCCCCGCACCTTCAGCGGGCCTGAAAGAAAGTTCACCGTGTTCGGGGAAAATAAGGAAGCACGTACACCATTCGCTCCACGTCCTTGTAACTTTTGCCGTGATCAATACCCCACTCAACGATAAGTCCTCGCCGCACGGCCCTTTAAGTGACACGACGACGCAAAAAGATGTGGAATATACCGTCCTATTGTCCTCGGCAACATCCCACTCATCCAATCTGCTTGCGTCAACAGCAATGTTCGGGTCGAGATAGTTGCGAACTCGGATATTGTCAACCATAACTGCATTATTATTTTGACCCTCTCCACATCCGCGTGAACTCATAAGCGGAATCAACGTGAGCAAAAAAAGATACACAGTTTTCATTTTTCAATCCCTTACTCTTCAAATATTTCGCTTTCTTTTTTCATTCAATTCGCTGATTACTGGAATTTTCACTTTTGGATATTTGTAATCAAAATATAAACTCATAAGGTCATACCAATTTGCCATGTTGAATTTGCTGCTAAAAAATGAACCGTCCTTCTTCACCAACCCCGGATACGCTTGACGGTATTTCACGCGCAATGCTTTTTGGTCTGTTTCAGGAAGAGTCGCTATCCATCTCTCAATTTTTTCTCTAGCGTTTTTGTGGTTAAAAGCTTTATCGTGTTCAAGTATTCGTCGTCTTTGTCTTTCGTTATGTAAGACTGCACTTAGTATTTCTTTGTCCGCCGGATAGATTTTTTCTGCAGTTGTTTCAAATCGATGTACAACCCCATCAACATTTTGCTCCATAACAACTAATCTATTATTATATGTCCAACCGGCATTGTTAATATATTTAGCTTTGACTATTGCGAAGTTTGGATACCACAACCCACCGATTAAGCAATAATATGTTGTCCCTATTTTAAGTTTTTTTGCATCCATTTTCCCTGTCTTTCAAAATCCCCTTGAACCCATAATCAGATATTTCGCAAAAATCAATCTCCAGTTCCGGCATTCGTTTCCAGTCAAAATCTTCCTTGACCCAAAACTCCAAGATTCTTTCATCATTACAGTTCATCGTATCGCCCACACAACCGTGACAGGGCGGGTCGCCATAATGTATCGGCGGCCAGTTGTTTTTATCGCCTCGCTTGGCTTTGTCCTGCCACATTCGTAAAGCTTCAGCCATGCCGCGGCTGTATATATCCGAATGTAATTCCACATCGAAATGTCTGCCGCATTCCTGGCAGCTAATTCGTAATAGGACGGCCTCGCGTGCATAAATATTCGGGCACTTGTCCGGCGAAAAATCCCCATACCTGGGACAGCCATTTGCATCGTACCATTTGGGCTCTTCACTTATTCGTTCTAAAATATCCCTGTATGCTTCTTTCATTTATTCATCGCCTTTTTCTGACTTACAAAAATTGGGGGCGGGGCCGGGGACTCGCCCTTTGTTGTCGTTAGTAATGAAGCGAAAGCCGTTTACCAAGTTCACTTTCTTACCCCGTTTCGCCCCCGTCAATTTCATACACGCACAATTCCGGTTGGCAACCCCCATCCCAATAAGGACATTGCACGTCCTTATACGGACAGAAATCGGCCGGTTGCCGGCACCACTCTGTTCCCAAATCCATCTCCGGCTCGCCCCAAATCTGCTCGTATGTCAGCGGCTTGGTCATTTCGTATCAGTCAATCCTTGTAACAAAGCCAGAATGCCCGCTTGGAAAATTGCCGCGATGACCGCTTTGGCCTCATTCCGTCTTTGTGTGTGCTTTAGGTTCAGCTCAGCTACGCGATTGGCAATGACCTGTAATGCGATTATCTTTTCCTTCGGCGTCTGCTCCAAGGCGTCAAGATACAAAAGCGCAGCATCCGGCGAATCCACAGCCCAATCTATCCACCGACTAATATCCTCTTTTGACATGGTAATAAGCGTAAATGCATAATCCCGCACGATAGGCCGTATCGATTCGGGCAGGATTTTTATAATGGTATCAATCTTGCTCATTTGTCACCCCCTTTCACGTCCCTGCCGTGCGCGGCGTCGCTGAAGGCGTTCAAGACATTATATGCGGCATCCAGGCCGTCGCAGCATTCGTTAGGGTCGAGCTGGCCGGCATAACATTGCTCGGCCAGTGCCCTAGTTGTGCCTACTGCATTATCAAGCTCAACTAAATATGCCGGGTCGTGCACTGTAATCGGCCCGAAACAGCCAGAAACCAGCGTAAATAATACAATCAGTATAGTTAATTTGGCAGACGAATTGTTAGCAGATACTATTTTCTTCTTGGCTGTAACCCGCCCGATTATTGTAATAATGCCGGCTACGGCCACTATGAGAGCGACAATATTGTCGGCGATAGAATCCGGCGAATCGGGCACCTCGACACCGAAGGTGCCCAAAATGCCGACTATGGCGGCAACTATGCCGGCCCATACGGCCCTCGATTGATACCACTGTTTTGTCTCGTCCATTTTTTCTCCTTTCACTTATTTGGATTCCGCTTTCAGGCGGCTAATTTGCTCCCTTCGTCTGCTGTCAAACGCCTCACCCCACAACCCGACCGAAGGTCGGGCCTTTTTAAGTTTAAGAGATACCCTTTTCTCTGATAATTCTCTGATATCTCTGATAGGGTGACAATTTGACACTACTACTGGTGACAATTTGACACTGGGGCGTGACAATTTGTCACCACTTTTGTCAAATTTAACAGGTGGGTAGTGACAATTTGACACCACTTTTTTGGGGGGGCGTGACAATTTGTCACCACTTTTTTTATCAAATAAAGGTCCGGCTGTGAGTTTTTCCTGGCAGACATAAAGTATTCGTCCGCCTTTTGACTGATACAAAGGGGCAAGCCAACCTAATTTAACAAGCCTCTTGATAGCCCTGATAACCGTCCGCCGGTCGGTATTAAACGCCTTGGCAAGTGTTGTGTTACTCTCATAACAACCGCTACCGCCCCAACGCAACACCCTGCCCACAATCAGGCCATCCAATAGGCTCAATCTCTCATCTGCCATTACCCAGTCATAAAGCGGTGTAAATTTCGACCCACCGGCCATCCCTGGCCTCCTTTGCTCAAAGAAAAATCCATACAATCAAAGCCCAGCATATAATGCCTATAAATATGCCCAACAAGTGCTCCTCTATCGCCCAGACCGGCTTGCCCCCGGACGCGGCGGCAGTTTCTTTCTCGTACTCGCCCGGCACCAGGATTGCCCACAGGCCGTGAAAGAATGCGATAACAAGTTTTGCAAACACCCTAATCATTTTCATAATTCAGTATTCAGTATGTTGCCTTCGGCGTCTTAGCGGAAAAAAAATAGGAGAAGTAATCCGCCGACAGGCGAGGATGGATATTATGCCCGCCGAAGGCCGGCTATGTTTAGCTTATTTGAACAATGTTCGAGGAATGGGGAGGAAATAAACACGGCCCCCGGTGGGCGCGTAAAACCATAGGTTTGCAGCCATGGCTTAACGTTTGACTTGTGCGTTTGACTTTGCCGTTTTACTGGGGGTCACGAGGTCGCAGGTTCAAGTCCTGTCGCCCCGATCGCCTTGATTAGGTTTGCTGAGGCGCGTGACGCCTCCTGCAAATAGTCCGGGCCGAGGGCAAGGTAGTACTTCTGTGTTGTCTCGATGCTGCTGTGGCCTGCAAGTGACATGACGTCACGCAGGGGCAGGCATCGGGCCCAATTGGTGATGGCTGTTCTCCTCAAGTCATGGAAGCAGCCATCACTTATTTTTGCGGCTCTTAAAATTTGTTTGAAAGGCTTTGAGAAATTCTCATCGGGACACAGGCAAACCCGCTCGGACAGACTGCCGATTCTTTTCTGCAGCGACCAGTATCTTCTCTCAGCGAGCATTACATAAGGCTGGCCCGCCGGCAGGCCCGGCAGGATTACGCCGAGCAGCAAATTGTAAAGCTGGGCTGACAGTGGCACCGTCCGAATCTGATAGTTCTTCGGCTGCCAGGGCCAGGTATATGCCGTCCGCCTCTTTGGCCTGATCTTGATAAACTGCCTCTCGAAATCTATGTCGGCGACTGTCAGGTTCAGGACCTCCGAGCGCCTCAGGCCCGCCGTCAATGACGCGATAATTCTTGCCCGCCACAATTCGTTAGGGCTACTTGCAAGTATCGCCTGTATTTCAGGTTCGCTGAAAACGCGGATGTCCTGCTGGGTGGTCCGCAAAGGCCGCAGGGTATCGAACGGATCGGCGGCGATAATTCTTCGCCGAATGGCCCAGGAGAAAACGGGTCTTACCATCTTAACATAACTGTTAGCAGATACGGCACTCATCCTGCCTGCCAGCCAGCCCTGAAAATCCTCGGCGCAGCAGTAGTCGAACTCGGCGATTTTAATATCGCCGACCGACTCAATCAGGTAACGGAACGCCCGCCGCCTGAACTGCCCGGTTGACCAGGCTTCCCGATGCTTCTGCGAATATAGTTTTATTGACTCTCTTAGCGTGCAATGGCTATCCAACATGTTCCACCTCCTTTCATAAATAGCCATGGCTGCAAACCGCATAACAGTTTACAGCACTGCACGCCAGCCGTCAACTGCACCACCTATGGCATATTCAATTTTCAAAGAGCGTCAAAAAATTCTGATAAAGAGCCCCCATCAACTTTCCCATGTTAAATGGGGGCTATTCACGATTTTGCGATGATTAGCAATTGTTGGTATTCTCCGTTTAAGTTATCTTTTAATCTAATATAACTTGCTCTACCACTGAGCTACCCCCGCGAATATAATATATAATAGCATGGAGCGGGGGAACGGAATCGAACCGTTGCACAGTTATAAAAAGATAACCTTCGACCCAACAAACATCGCAAGGTTTTAGACTTAGAGCAATAATCTCAAGCTTATGTTGCCAACGAGAGTAATCTCGATGTGTCTGCCAATTCCACCACCTCGCCGTGAATGGCGAGGGCAGGATTCGAACCTGCACGGCAACAGGTTTTTCAGGCTAACTCTAAGCCTAAGTCTGTAAGCACCAATAAGATGCTTGCTCTCTATTAACTTGTAAATATATAACCGAGAATATTCTCAGCAATTTCAGCTTTAAGAACCTCGGCGCTATTTGATTGTTCTCTTGCTATTTTGATAGCATCTTGCAATTTTTCAATACGTTCAATTATGGTGTCGCGTTCTTTTTCCGGCAACGCACCAGAAAGATGAATCGTTACCCAATGGCCGATTGTTTTATCCACACTAATCAAATCTGTTTGCGCTGGATGTTCTTTTGTGGCATGGTATTTAACAATCGGCTCTATCTTTTTCTGAGTTTTGACTGTTTGTTCCGGTTCGGTAACATAGCAATTTTTTGCCACATCCAATTTCCATATCTTATCAGTTGGCAAAGTAGGCAAATTGTTTGCCAGTGTTCGCAAATCAATAAGCTGTTTTTCAAGAAATAAGAGCACTGAAACTGGAACATCAGAAAGAATCGTATCTCCTGCTACAATCACATCAGCTTTGGCAGAAGTAGATGAACTGTCGTCAAAAGGTTTTGGGCTTTTGTTTTTTTGCCCTGTACCAGAGCAATAACTTGATTTAGTATCATAATTTATCCTTTCTGCACTTAAAAAAAATAAAGCCAACGGCATAATAGCCGCTGGCTTCGGAGGGGGTGATGAAAAGCTAACATTTACGTATAAGGCCCATTGTAGCCATGTCGCAAAAATAGTCAACAGAACCAAACCTCGTGCGAAATACGGGTATTGTCGCGGGAGTCGGCTGTCGGATTGGCTTTTGTTAGCCGTTGCCATAATATTTGGAACGCCTTTTTTTGCGCTGGCATTCATCGCAGACTCTCCTGCCCTTGGCCAGGATCGCTTTGACGCATTCATTCCTTACGAACGTCCTCAGGCCCGCCCTGGCCGACATGGTAATCCCTTATCAGATTTTCGCTTGCAGCTCCGGTAGCTATCGAAAAATCGTCAAGGCTCCGGTTCAGCTCGCCCTTTATCATATCCGAGTTGGCCGGCATGCCGCTATTTAGATCGGCCACCACAGCTATGACGGTCCGGCACAATGCATCTGCCGCCAATCTTAACGCCTTGTACTTCGCACCCAACGCCTCAAATTCGCTATTCATCTTCTATTTTCCTCTTCAAACTTGCCCTCCGCAGGCCCTCTATTCCCAGTGGCGGTGTAGTCAATGCGACAGTCTCGTCCGGGTCATGGTCGATTTCGGCAAGCTGCCATTGGACACCATCGGTCGGCAGGTATTCGATCCACCTGCCAGCCCTACCCACAAGGCCCCGCCAGGATCGCTTTGTCAAAAAAGATACTTAATCGTCTTTCCCACCGTCGGATGGTGGGCGATAGCCGAGCAAATGGCGTTGCGGACCTTGGCGTTCAGGTCGTCAAGGAACTGGGCACTTACCCTGTCCGCCTGCCAGCCCTTTCGGTTCTCGGCCGCCCAGCGAAGGGCGAAATCCTTGCAGTGCTTTCGGTTTATCAGGTCCGTTCTTGCCATCTTGCCGCCTTAATTTTTTTTATAATTAGCCGGTTTTTTCCGGATTTTTGTCTTGACTTCCATCGTTGAAGTTGGTAAGCTTTTCAACTGCTGCACGGAAGCCCTCATTGCGGGTTCGATAGCCCCGGTTGGCACACCAGGCATCGAATGCCGCCCAGCATTTCACGGATGCCGTTAAGTTTTTGTCTTCAAATTCGACTTGGGTTTCGGTTTTAGTTTTTGTCACTTCTGCCATACCGATTACTCCTACCTAAAGTACACCCTTAAAAATACGGTTTTGATGGAATTTGTCAAGTAAAAAACGTCCAGAAATGTAAGTTTATGTAATTAAAAGTATCTAACTGTTTTTATTACAAAGAGTTACAATATGAAAAATTTTCCTAAATTTTGGAGATTATAGAAATGCCAACAAAAAGAGAAGAAGTTTTCTGGGATAATATCCAACCCATAGCGGAACTTTTTGAAAACATTTTCAAATTGAAACCAATGTGTTCAGCCAGTCTTATGGGCTTCGTTTCTATGTCTGATAAACAGCGCTTGGCTTTTTTACATAGGGCCAAAAATATCTCCTACAAAGAAGCCAAGAAAATTGCTCAAAAAATGAAGGCTGATATAGATACTATTTCTGCTGTTGTTGGAACGGATGAGATTTTAACCGAGGTTTCAATTCCGAAAATAATGCATGAAACAAAGAAAGGCAAAAAGAAGTATCCGCGTGATTCCGTAAAACATGGATAATTTTGCGAATTGCCAGTTCCTTCTCAAAGTTTATCGTTTTCGGATGTGACATAGTTTCACCTTCGCCTTTATAATAGCGGCCGTTTGCGGAGTATCAAGTGTTGATTGGATTTTTGCGGATTTTTTGCGGAAATCTTAAAAAGATAAACCTGGCAATTATTATCAAAAAAAAAATAGGCTTGACAATGCCGGCGGACTGTAGAAGATGGACAAAAGAGTTAAAATGGTGACTTATAGGTCACAGAAATGGCCAAAGAAAACGCAAAACGTATTCAGACAATCGAAAAGACCGGCAAGGGGATCAAACTTGGTATGTTTATCGGCGGCCTCGTAATGGTTGGTTCGCTTATTGTCACCTGTGCGGGCAGGTTCAGTTATCTGCAGGGGCTGGCCGGATTTATAATCGGCCTGGTTATTCTGATTGTCTACAGGCTTGGCGCATGGTGGTATCATGGTTAACTTTGCAATACTCGCCGAAAAGCTGTTCCGGTGGGACTGCGTCACGGTGGTCGGCCTGTTTTTCCTTGTGACAATCGTCACGGTCTATTGCCTGCTTAAGGGCTGAGGGGGATTAGTCGTTAGTCATTAGTTGTTAGTTTTTAGTTTTCAAGTCCTTTATCAATATTTCCCTTGCCAGTTGCGCCGGGCTTACCGGCCTCTGTTCCTTGGCCTGCCGCCGGCCAGCCTCGCGGCACAGCCTGGCCCACAGGTCGTCCGGCAACAGGACAGGGTGCCGCTTGGGATTTTTCTTCATTTTGCAATCCTTTAACTCATTTATATTTAGATACTTATTATACTTTCGTTTAATACTCAAAATCTTATTATACTTTTTGCCTGAAAGGTTTAACAAGTCAAACCATATGTGAGCTTGTGAGGTTTCGCCCTTTCAAATATGCCCCGGGCCGGGGGCCGAAGCCCCCAGCCGGAGCGAAAATTACTCAATAATGGAATTCTGGCGATGCGAGACTGACGGTTCGGTCGTTATTATGGGCCGTCAACCAGGGGCCAGCCCATATTGCGAAGGATAGAGCAGATCGCCGAAGTTTAAAACCTATTAAAGGTGTGCCCGAAGAGTGTATCTCGAATTCTCCTCGGTCGCCATCAAAGGGCGGCACTCCCTCTTTCTTCAAAGTTTCCCAATCTTTCTTCGCCAATGATACATACCATTTTTCTCGTGTCTTCATTTTTTCGCCCCTTTCAAGTATCCTTTATTCTATTTCCGGTTCATTGAACTTTGCGATAAATTTTTTGCATTCTTCAAGGCTACCCTTGAAAATTATCACACGGTGGAACTCGATGTTATTGTGGCTACCATTCAAACTGACACACCGTTTATGGTCAGCTTGAAAGGATTCCGGATAGCCCAACTCTAAATGGAGTTTTACCCTTGCGTCTTTCATTTTTTCGCCCCTTTCATTTATAACATTATAGTTTGACAATCTTCAATCCCAATCGTTAGAAACATTACACCGGTATTGATTTCCTCTGATAATTGCTCGCCAGCCTCTCGAACTTTGGCAGCTATTAGCCAACCTTGCACAGCCATATCCTTGACCATCGATTTCGGGAACCAAATCAATCTCCGGAAAGTCCGCTCCAGATTATAAGCATCAAAGGCCACCTTCACGGCTACGGCTTTTTCAGTTTCTCGGTCGATTTTATTGATTACGTGATAATCTTGTGACCATTGTTTGGCTTCCCGCCAGGCGCTTTGACGCTCGGAATAGTTACTTATAGCCTTCTGCCAAGTTGTATTATTTACGGTACTATCCGCCCCCAGCCAGCGCTGCTGAATCCACCCCTTATTGCCATCGAAATCATTCAGCAAATATGCCTTCGCCGTTTCCTTCTCAATTGTAACTTTTACGCGTTCCATTTTTTTCGCTCCTATCAAATTTGGTTATCATTATTTAATTATCAATCTATATACAAATATACACTGCATATTTGTTTTTGTCAACGGAAAAACCCAAAGAATCTTAAAAAATTTGCAAAATCGCCGTTTTTGGCGTAAAAACGCGGAGTTTTGGGCAAAAAATTTTTGCAGAAAATTTCGGCGGGGAAATTGTCGATAGGATTTTCTATTTTTTTTCGCCGTTCAATGTGCCGTTTATTGCGGCCTTGATTTGATAGCTCTCGGCCTTCAGCCGGGCAAGCGTCCGGGCGGACGCCCTCAGGTCGTCCGAGCCGGCGGCGAACAGGTTTTTAATGTCACTAAAGCAGCTATCCAGCTCGGCCAGGACGGTGATAAACTGCATAATCAGCCGGTTCTGCTCTATCAGCCTGTCATATTCTGTTCCGTCCGCCATTACCGTTAATCCTCAAATTCGACAGCATTTTCACAATCCAGCTCGAATACATCACCCTCAGGCGCATCGCTGTAAATATTCCAGTCAATCTCGATTATGTATGGCAGGTGAGCGTCGAGCGCCACAGCGGCTATAGTCTCTCTGCTCCATCTCAAACCGCCGTAAGGATCCGGTTCGCCGTTGAGCAGCCAATCCCGCGATTCTCCGCCTTTATGCGGCCACGGGCTCAACAATTCCGTCTTGTAAAGCTCCGCGGCCTGCCATTCCGTGCCGCTGTATCGCTCGGTTATCGGCTCATCGGCGGTTCCACCCCTTCTCAATGTGCCTTCGCCCGATGACGGGTCGCAGGTGAAGCTTTCCTCTATTATGCCGTGCGGTCCTAAGTCTGCGTAAGCAAAATAGACAGTATCATCATCCTTGTCCGGCTTGAATGTTATATCCGCAAAACCAAGCAGGCAAGTGTCCCTATCCTCGGAAGGATAAGAAGTATAGGCCCGGTAACATACCTTCATTGCCAGGTGAGACCTTCCGAAGATTTTCGGATAATCTTCGCTATAAACTATGACGCCTGCCATCTGTCCGATTCCGGGAATGTCGGTATCGCCATAGTAATACCATTCGCCCGAAGGAATGCCCGTCACTACATACCCACCACTGTCGGTCGTAGAACCTAACTCGTAGCCGCAGTCGGCGAAGTCGGTTTTGCCGTAACCGCCGCCGCCGGCAGAAATCCACTTGTACTCCAGCAAGTCAACGGCATTTACCCTCTCCTCGCCGTAATTAAGTGCGTCCAGACGAGAGGGCCGTATCTGCATGGGCTGGTTATGTGTTCCGCCCTGGAATCTCTGGTAAGTGTAGCCTGTTATCCACTCCTCGGCGTCCACGTATTTGAACAGGACGAGCATCTCCCGCATATTATTTACGAGGTCGTGATGCAGCTCGTATTCCGGAATTCGCATCGGCTTGTATGTCTCCGGTGCATCGGGCGGCTCAACATCGGCGACAATTACATCCTTTAACAATTTATAATAAACGCCGTGATGCTCTACGGGATAATTCTCCGGCCATATCATTCCCGGCCGCCAGCGTATAGCGATAGAAGTGTCAACAAATTCGCCTTCGTCCTGAACGTGCTCGGTTTGCACCGGGTCATGACGCTGGCTAAGATTAATAAACTTCTGCTCATTTTGACTCAGAGCCTTGTTATACTTTTGTGCCATAGTATTTATATCTATGACTTCAAAAAAATGTTTAAATTCGCTATAGATACCATCATAAATGTTTTGGCTGCCTACGAGATATTGTCCTTTGGTAATTCCAAAATAATCATTTGGATCCCCCATATCCTGCGGCCACATCTTAGCATACGTACCATCTTGCAGCCGCACGCGACCCATAGAATGCTTCCAAGTGCGGCGCCAGCAGCCCACTGCCTCGGGGAAAGGGGATGTTGGATTACCCAATCTGAAGGCGTCTAACCTGTTTCTGTGAACGCCTAAATTCATTGTAGGCGTCTGCGGGTCCCAATACCAGTCATACTCACCTATTATTTTCAGGCTCAGTTCAAACGCCGAGCAATTACAATTCCAGTATTCGTCCAGAAAATTTTCAAAGCTCGGATGCTGCGGCACTCTGTCGGGATGATATACACCGACCAGCCAGTAATCCTGCCAGTCGGCGTGAACGCCCGGCTCCACGTCTATATTTTCGACATAGCAGGTATAATACTCGCCGTCATTGACTTTGATATCGCCCGGGTAATAAGTTGTTCCTGCCTGCCAATCGACGGCCTCCTCTTTTTTGCGCTTCTTCCACTGGGCAATCCAATCATCATCGACGGGTAGTACGAATCGCTTTCCGGCGATTTCGGCAACGGCCAGCACCCACTCCTGGTAAGCGGTGCTCAACTTATAGCTGTGCTTGAACATAGTCAGATTCAGGCCGGCGAGCCGGCTGTCAAACGGATGCGGGTCGTCCACAATATAGGGGCTATTTTTTTCCGGCCAGATACCCTTCCAGCCGTTCGGTTCGGCAGGTATATCCTCAGGGTCGTAAGCACGGTTCCATTCGCCGCCGATCGTGCCTGTTATGTTCTCCGGGGCTAATGAACCCTTTGTTATGTGCCGCTTGGCGAATTCCACCGGAAAAAACCTCCTCCTGCAGGCATCATCATCTTTCACTGGCACCACCTGCTCGTAAGGGTCTGTCTGCCGGGGCAGCCATTTATATGCAGGCAGCTTGACATCATAGGGACTGCAAGTATAAGCGGTGTTGCCGCTGCTGTGATGCAACAACCACTTGCCGGAGTTGCGGTCGAAATGGTGATACTTATTGCCCGTGGGTATCTCTCTCCAGTTCGGGTTAACGGAACCGTCCGGGTTTACCGGGCAGTTAAGCCATACGTTTCCCGCTTTTTCGTAGAGGTCAAAAAAAGTGTCCATCTGAAAATCACAGGCGTCCGATTCCCAATCGGGGTTGATTGCGTCCTTATAGCCGTAATAATAATTACTATAAAGGCGAATCAATTCGGTTTTTGGGTTCTTAAAAAAAGTCTTTATGCTGCCGGGGTGCGCCGGTTGATCGGTAGCCAAAAAGGGAGAATCACCCCAATTGGTATGTGTTCGTATTTTCCAACCCGAGTAGTCGTTAAATCCGGCGGACTGCCAGTGAGGAAAAGGCCAGCCGCTCAGCAGCCATATCCGCTTTCGCAAGTCCTCAAAATGCTGCGATGATATTTCGCCCGCGGCTTCTATCGGCCAGCTTTCGCTTTCCCAGCTTACGGTCCCGCTTGTCACCAACTAATCTCCTGACCGTAAGAGGGCTTTAAGGTGCCGCCGTAAAAAGCAATCTTGCTGCCCGAGCCGAATGAAATATTGCCGAGACCGCTGTTTAGATTCACCTCCGCAGACGGCCATATCTCGCTGATTTCACCGGCGCCCGAACCTATTTGTTTAGGAACATCGGCGTTGATCGCCGAGCTCGCATCCAGCTTGCCGCCGTAAGCTTTGAATTGATACAGCTCCGATGTCCCGGTATCGTGAGCCCTCCAGTTGAAGGTAAAATCCTGCCATAATGTCAAGAGTCCCGTCAGGTCAACATCCGCCGCGGGTGTCGAGTCTGCAGTTCCCCAGTTGAAAGTCCCCGCATAACCTTCACAATCGCCTATCGGGCTATCGGAGGTGATAGTGCCCTTGACGAGATTAAAATTTGTCTTGAAGGTGTCGCCGGTTTTGAGACCTTCGCAGCCGGTGCCAATGATTATCACCGCATTAGCGCCGTTGCAAATAACCTCTCTCGGAGCAATAATATCGGCATCGGCCTCCGTGGCCATATTCAAATTTCCGGCGTAATTTATCAATTTTGTAATCTCGGCCTTGTAGCTCGCATCATTGACCTTGCCCTTGATATAAAGATATGCGCCCAGGGCATTCATGATGAGCAAGTCGCATATAGCATCGGCCGAAGCGCCTTTCGAGAGCATTACGTAACCGACTCCGGCTCCCTCCCAGATAAACTGAGGATTAGAGCCGCTGTGTATCTCGAGCTCGAGATATTCGCCGGCAAGCCCGATATTGCCATCGTAATTGCCCGCCACACGCAAGAGGGCCAAGTTCGGAGTTCCCGTCTCCGCTCCGGTCATCCCGTCTTTTATATCCTGATAGCGATCATCGGTCGTATTATAATACGCACGATTGTCGATAAAAATTTTATCGCCGTCGGCGGGTTTGGCGCAGCCGGAACCGTCCGAACACAGCCGCCAGTTGCTGCTCGTATAGCCCGGGGAGTCGTCATAATCCCACTTGCCCAAGTTACTGCCCTGGTCTCCGTCACCGTCGCCGTACCAGTATTTGTCCGCCATTTAAGAATCCCTTTCATTTGTATACTGCCATTATTCGATTTTCCGTTTCATGCCATCTAACGCTCATAAAACCGGAACTTCCGGCAGGAATTAACGTCTGCCATATATAATAATTACCGCTTCGTTTGGTCAGCGGAATGATGTCGTCCTCGACGAACCATCGCACCCAATTTCGCAAATCGACACTTAAATAATCGCCTTCCATTGCGATACCCGAAACCTGCACTTCCGTCTCTACCCACTGCCAAAAACCATTAGATTCGGGCGTACCGGTAGGGCCGTTGAGAGCCGTGGAAACATGATTGAATTTAGCCCTATACAGATAATCATTTCGCGTCAACTCCTCATCTTTCTCATAATTTACCCCCTCCGCCCATTTTTCATACTGCATTGTCAGCAAGCGAACTGTGTATTCGCTGTAGCCTTCCGGCGGGTCGCCCTCCGGGTCGGCGTATTTTAATCCATTTATCACTTTTGCCCAGGTAACTTTGCCGACGGCATAAGTTGGCGCTGCACGTCGCCTATAAAATTTACGCTCAAATTCGCCCGATTGCCACCGGCAAACCACATTCTTGAGCAGTTTAACGTCATTTTCACTCAATAAATAAGCCATAAATTTTACAGCTCCAAAACGGAGAAATCCTTGCTCTCCAAAATGTCGAATTCGAGAACGGTAATGGCCGCCGAATCCGCCTTTTTCCTTCCCGAACCGTCCAGATACGCCGGCTGATTTACGGGCACTTTCTGGTCGTCATCGGCCTCGCCGGATTCCGAAGTTCCCATCATAATAGCGTCATAAATAGGTTTGCCTTCGCCGTCGACGCCTACTTTTTCCCGGTAGCCGCGGTCTATTAATTTCAGCGCCCAGCCGATTCTGCGCATTTGAAACTGATAGTGGACATGCCAGTAAAACAAGTCGGCGTTTCGCGCCGAATCGGCGGAAATATCGGCGCACTTGACGATTCCCGGCGCAAAGCCATAGAAATAGTCGGAGTTGAGGGTATCCTTATAATCGGCGGCCAACAGCGGATTGTATTCGGCCTGATTGCGGATGATAGCTAGAGTCAAATCGTAAAAAGGCCGCGTTACCGGCGGGTCAAACGCCTCATCGGCCGAGTTGACAATCGGATCGCCATTGATGTCCCTGTCTATGGGCTCTTCGCGACCTGCAAAACCCCAGCTTATCTGCCAGGGCAATTGTAACGGACTCACAGTCGGGTCAATCTGACTCTCATCGGCCGGGCCGGCCGGACGGGTTGAATAGTGGATGGACACCTCGAACAGGCATGGGCTCAGAGCCCGCACACTCTTGCGCTGGACCCACAGCCAAGTTTTGCTCGGGTGCCGCTCGTAAATATAAGGTATTCTTACGTTATGCGTGGCTGCGTTCCAGGCCATTTCCGGCCGGGTGAACGGGTCGTCGGCATTGTCGAACAGGACGGTGAAGACCCGGGGCGCCGAGGCCGATTCCACCCCGGCCTCATAGCCCATGTCCTCCCAGCTTTCCCTAATGTTCAATATTGCCATGTCTTATCCCAGGTTCGCCGGCACCAGGACCGACTCGGTTTGGCGATTATGGAATGGCGGCAGGCCCTTTTGCACCGCTATCAACAGCCGTTTCATATAGGTATTCATCTCGCGCAAAAACATTATCTGCTTGCGGGTATTTTCTGCCGTCTGCCGGGCGGCCTGGACCTGCGGCTCGAATTTCTTGCCCGGCTCGAATGTCAAGTACGGCGTTATCATCGGCTCCAATTTTCCCTTTTGAGTAAACTGCTTGAGAATTTCCTTGCTTTCAGGCTCAAGCGGTATTTCTTTCGGCTCGACTTTTACGGGAACTTTCATCGTGTCGCCCTCAAGCTTAGCCACTATGTTGGCCGCAAGCTCCTCTTTCAGCTCGTCTATCTCTTCCCGCAGCGCCCTCTCAGTAGCGGTCATTTCCCGCTTCACTATCTTGGGCAGCTCCTCAAGAGTGGATTCGAAGCCTTCCAGAAGGCCCGTCCAGGTGTAGTCGAACCCCTCCCCCTTCAGCCAGTGCCATACAGACACAAAAAAATTCCTGAGGTTATATCCCATATTCATTACGATTGTATTGGTCGAATTCCAGATGTCGGTGAATATTTGTCGCCAATTTCTACCAAACCAGAGCAGTAATTCCGGAATGGTGGAACCAAAGAAATGCTTTATGTCCTCCCAGAAGCCGTAAAGGCCCAGCGACATTTTATTCCAGACAATGTCCATAATCAGCCCGGCATTGTCAATCAGGGCGCCGAATACGCTCAGGCCCTCCCTAAACTTGGTCAGGTAGTTTTTCAGTGCCTCAGCCTGCTTCATAAAGATGTCTATTACGATACCGGACGAAACCGACTTGATTTTGGTCAGCTCGCCGGCGACGTTGTCAAGCTGCTCGGCGGCTATTGCGGCAGCCCTTCCGCTTGATCCTTGCAGCAGTTTCATGTAATTCTCTATCGCCCCTGCACCTTCGTTCACCAGGGCCGCCATTGCCGGGCCGGCCCGCTGGCCGAATATCTGCAAAATAACAGCCGTCTTTTCCGCCGGTCCCATATCAGCCATGCTTTTATTGAATTGATTGATAATGTCGGGCATGGACTTCAGCTTTCCGGCCGCGTCCACCGTCTCAACGCCCAAATCTGCTATAGCCTTCGTAGCGATGGGAACAGAGCCGCTTAATCTACCCATAATTTGGCGCATAGAAGTGCCTGCCTTCGAGCCCCTAACATTGGCCTGGGCCATAACCTGTAAAGTGGCAATAAGCTCCACCATACTTTTCTCGGCAGTTCGACCGAGCGGACCCATATATTCAAAGGCTTCACCCAGCATTGACAAGTTCATGTTGGCCTTCGTAAATCCTACGGCCAGCAAATCCACGTCATCTCTTAGCTGGGTCGTATCATGTCCCATCCCCCTCATAATGCCGGCGGTAATGTCGCAGGCCTCGGACAGTTCAAGCTGGCCGGCGGACGCCAAATTTAATGTGTGCGGCATGGCCGCTATGATTTCATCGGTCTTGAAGCTGGCCTGGGCCAAAAAGGTCATACCCTGGGCTACCTGATTGGCGGTAAATTCGGTTGTTTCACCCAGCCTTTTCGCCGTATCCGTAAGGTTTTTTAAGTCTTTTCCAGACGCCTCCGCCAGTGCTCCTACCCGGCTCATTGTCTTTTCAAAGGCGGCCCCGAAAAGAATCAGGGACCCCATCTGTCGGGCCCCGAAATACATGGCCACCATGCCGCCCACCCGTTTTAAGGCGGAACCCATTGCAGCTGCGGAGTGCCCGACATGACCGAATTTTCGGGATGCCTCATCCCTTGCCTTTATCAGCACACTTACACTGCTCGATGTCATTGCCACTTGTCAATTCTCCAGTTCCAACATTTTGGCTTTGTAATATTCCTGCTCGGCCCGCACGAATCTGGCTGCATGTACGAAAACCGCCGCCTGGTCATATACGCCGCCGGCCACCGGCGGCAGGCCCTTGTAGAACAGCTCGGCCATCTCGATTACCTGCCAGACATCCGGCGTTATCAGCGTTTGCGGACACTGCTCGATTTGGACTCTGCCGCTGGCTTGGCAAGCTCGGCATCCAGCACCACCGCAGCCGGGACACCGGATTCGGATGGGCTGGGCTGCACTTGGGATGTCTTTGCATTTTTTAAGGCCGGGACATCCACGGCAGATTGCCCCGTACTGGAGGGCGACTGCGAGTCTAATTTTTTTTTATCCTCAAAATCCGGAGCCTGCCCCAGCACCTTTTGTGCCATCTCAAGGGCCTCGGTCATACCCAGAATTTGCTCAAGCTTTTCCGGGTCGAAATCGACAGGTTTGCCATCGCCATTGCAAATATTTTGCCAATCAATCAAACCGATTTTGGCCGCCCTAAAAATTCGGTCAATGCCCTCCTTGCCGAACTTTGCCCTTCCAATCGAATCGATAATGTCGGCGATTTCCTTCTGTTGGTGGCCCGTCAAGTATCGGTAAATAAATTTCGGCCTTCTGTCCTCAGGCAGCCCCTTGTCGCTCTCAAGAACGACCTCAAACCTTGCTCGCGGATTTGTCGCCAGCGGCATTGTCTGTCCCTTTCACTTTTTTCGCTTCCTTCTTTTCCGGTTTCAGGTCCGCCAGGTACTTTTTTCGCAGGTCCGGCGGCAGGCTCCGCCAGAGGATCCTGAGCCTGTCGCCCGGGGTCGTCTCGTGGCCGCCCCGGTGCCTGCAAATTGCCTCGCGGATAGTCTCAATGTCCAGCATGGGCATCTCCTTTCCATAATCGTTAAAACTATACCACCGCCGCTGCTGTCAGCTTCACCGCATCGTCCGCCGTTCCACTGCTGTTATTGCACTGGCCTTCGAGGTCGTAAACTGCGATGCCGTCCCGCTCGCCAGACTTCAAAACGCGGTATTGGTACTTGGGAATGTCGATTGTCACCTTGTCTGTACCGTCATCAGCGACAAGCTGAACGACAACTTCGGTACTGGCGGACTTTTTGGCAAAGTAGTCGTAGCCGGCCACCTTGTCGGCCTCGACCTGAAGCGTCAGGATGGGCGCAAAGTCGGTAATCATCGCGTAGGCTATGCCGCTGTCGGCGGCGGCGTCAAGCCGGCTGATTACATTGCTATTCATATTGAGCGAGAAGCTGGCGATTTTGATAGCTTCTGTGTCGAGCGTGAAAGTGGCCCCCTTGAGCATCAGCGGCAGCGTGGCGCTCGGCGTGAAGGCGGGCACCGCCTCGTCACTGGGCGTCTGCCAGATGCCGTTAAACTCGAAATCGCAGAGAATCCGGTTACCAGTTTCGCCGTGAATTGTTATGTTGCTAACGGCGCCGGCCAGTCCCTTTTTTATACCGTCCTCCCAGGCGTCTATGCTTATCGCCTTATCGGAGGCGTGGTTGGAATTCACGGTATAGACCTCGGACGACTTGGCAAATTTGCAGGCCTGCAAAAGTATCGCCAGGCCCGCCTCCATGCCGGCTGAGCCGCTGCAGCGAAGCTCGGTACTAAAGCTGCACACGCCCAAGCCCGGGCCGAACACGCTTGGCTCGGCATAGCCTAGGAACTTGCCGGGTCCTTTGCGCTCGATGACTTCGGAGTTATCATCTATTGTCAAATTCTCGGCCAATATCGCCTGCGTACCGGCCACTTTGGTGCCCATTGAGTCTTCAAGGGCCACCTTTATCACCCTCAATCTTTCAACCAGAGGAGCTGCTAAAACCATATCTTTTCTCCTTTAAAATTAAAATGGGGCCGCACGGAGGCTTGAAGCCCCTATGCGGCCCCTGTTCTTTCTGTTGCCCCGCCCCGCCGCCAGGCCTGGCGGCGGGGCGGGGCAACTATTTAACTGTCAATTTTTTAAACCTGCGAATACGGGTCGTCTACCCTTGTCCGGTAAAGCACGCCCATCTCAATTACGGCGCCTGAAAATCCCTCGTCATCGAATCGACTGTCGGCGCCGCAGATTGTGTCCATTGCGTATCCGCCGCGATGCGGATCGACCCGCATCACCTTTCGCAGGTCCGAGACGATCTGGTTTATCCTGGTGTCAACCGAGCCTATTGCCTCGTCACTGTCAATAACAAGGGCCTGAAGCTCGAAGGTCTGTAGCCACTGCTTCGTGCCGGTGAACTGGCTGGCGGTCGGCTCATTGTCGGTCTGCATGACAAGCACCAGTCTATCCTCCGGCACGATGTCGGAAAAGTCCACCCGCCTGGGCCGGACGGCGGTCAGGTCCTGGTTGTAGCCGTTGGCGACCGTCACCTGGCCGACCGCGGCGGCGACGTTGGCTGCTATGTTCTCTATAATCGGCGTTGACATTAGTTTGCCCTCCTTTTCAGAACATAGTCCACCTGGCTATCGATCTCCCTGGTTAGCCGCTTACTTGCGACGGCCTTCACCTTTCGGGCGACCCCGGGCGCACCGGCGTAAAGTCCGCCCAGAGTCGGGCCGTAAACCTGGTCGATGGGCAGCCTTGACTTACCCCGCCTTATGAAAATGCCCTTGTGGTACGAGTGCGGCATCGTCTGCTTGAAGGCCGACCTGACCAGTTCACGGCGACCCATAATGCCGTATGTGACGCCCCTTTTCGTCTGTCGTGCGCGGAAGGCGATTAGCGGAATGTGGCGGCGAATCTTGCCCGATACCACCTTTATACCGTGCGTTCCGCTCTTGCCAATATAGACGTCAATCTTGCTTTTGGGGCCGAGGTTTAGCTCGGCCTGCCATTTCTTTCGAGTCGCCTTGCGAAGCAAAATGCCCCACCGAACGTATTTTTGTGTGATACCCGTTTTTTTGCTTAATTTTCGGGCAATCTCACCGCGTCCCCAGCGGGCGGTTCTGTTGATGGCCCTTGCCATAATGCCGGGCACCTCACGCGGCACGCGGCGGAACTTACGCCGCACCCTTTCAAGCTGGGCCTTGTTGACCTTTACCTCAACCTGCGGCATCATTTTTACCTTATCTCCAATCTCACACCACCCCCATCGTGTGCTAAGATTCTCTTTATCGGCCGAACCACGGCATTCCTGCCCAGCCGAGACACCATCTCGACCCTGTCGCCGCCGCGGTTGACCTCGGAGGCGGCGATTCCGATCTCGCTGCTGTTGGCGACAAGGATTTCGGCCGTCCCGCTCTCACCGTGCGGTGCATTGCCCAACCCGCCTGGCCGGTCCCGATCGACTAGAGCCGTCACTTCCCTGCTGCCGCCGGCGCGCGGCCTGTAAATAACGGTCTCGCCGCCCAGCTCCTCAATCAGTTTCAAGGTTTCAGCCGCATCCATTATCGCACCTCCAGCGCCAGCATTCCGGCATCCTGGCCGACAATCGCGGCAATGCGCCTGTCCTGCGTATCGTCGCCGTAGCACGGCCAGGCGAGCCTCACCCTGTCAAGGCCCCGATCGACTTCGTCCGGTGTTATGCCATCCGCATCGTCGTTCAATACGCGAATTATCGCCACCGGTCCCTGTCCGTAGGGTGCCGTCCCTATCCCCTCCGGCGGTGAGCGATCGACAAGGGCCTCGATGGCCCGCTCCTCGGTCGCCGGCGCTCCCTTGGCCAGAATCCCGGCCGCGGCAAGTTCGGCCGGCTCACCGGTCAGCGTTCCCATGGTCGCCATTTTCTTCAAATCGCCGGCCGAAATTTCCGAGCGCCTTTTTAAGTAGACAACGTCTTCGACCCCCAGCTCGGCGACCATGAAGGCCGGCGCCGTGTCAACCAAAATTTCATCGAAAGTCTTCATTATTTTTTCGTAGTCTTTTTGTACGGCGACGTCGCCGACGCCTCGACCTCAAGTATCACGGTCGAGTCGTCCTCCCAGTCCAGAATTTCCTGGACGGTACTCGAACCGCCCTTGTCCTGCCAGGTACCCAGTATGAATGCGCCCAGTGCCTTGCAGAAGTCCTCGAAGGTGTAGGTCCCGCCGGCGGTTATGCCGGTATCGGCCATGAGGGCCGCCACCACTTCGGCGGCGTCGGGCAAATCGCCGGCCGGCAGCTTCGTCTGAATCTCGTTCGTGTCGGCGACAATGGTTGCTAACTGGGCGTCTATGTCGCTGTCGTCGGCCGGGTCGGCTGGCAGGTTGTCGGTCTTGGCCTTGATTGCAGTAATATCCGCACCAAGCACGCTATTGACAGCCGTATCAACCTCGGCATTCACCGCCGCCGCCCAGCCGGAATTGATTTGAGTAATCTCACCCGAATTATCAACTTTTGATTCATCATAAAAACATCCAGACACAAGAAGTTTTTGATTAGCCGCCAAAACAATGTCGTAAGCTGTCGAGCTTACGTGTGTGACACTTGTCCTAACAATAACATTTTGAGCGACCACTTTTGACGCAGTTGTGACACCCTCAATATCCAATGCAACTGCATCACCACTTGCATTTGTACCCAAATCCACTACTATAGAAACATCACGCAGAATAACACTGGCATCATCGATGTCAAATCCTAAAACATTCGTGCTTGCTGTTGCCGAGCGGGCCGCCTTTACGAGCACATTCTCAAATACTTGAGTAGCTCCACCCGTTTTTATTGCTCGAACCTCGTTAGTATCAACACCTGTCGTCTCGACAACCGTATTTCTTATTATGTTCCTGCCGCCACTACAAAGTAGCCCATCGTATTCGCTCTTTATGTAACTTTCTTCTATTCTTAATTGTTGCGCCGCCATTGCCCAAACACCATCGGCTTTCCCCCAGACGTAACAATCTATAATCCTTACATTGCTCTTACTCGCACAATAAATTCCCTGAGCCATCGCTAAATCAGCACTGATAATCTGCAAGCCGATAACAGTCGAATTATCATCAAGCCACAGTGCCTTATCCGTATCTCCTTGAACAATTGCAGCCCTACGAACAGCCGAGATAAAGGTCAATTCTTTTGCTGATGCGTTAACATCCCCAGTATAAGTACCTGCCCCAATTATAATTTTATCCCCGCTTGCCGCATTCGTTACTGCCTGAGTTATCGTCAAAAGTGAATCGGCCCAAGAATGACCACCATTGCCGTCATTGCCCTGCTTTGAGACATACCAGGTACTTAAACTCTCATCAATTTTTGTACTGACTGACAGGCTTACCGCAATAGCTCCAACCGTTTTAAATGCAAAACCTAACTCATCACCCGCCCAATCCGCAGCCGTGCCATCAAAGCGATATTGACCATTGCCCAACTCAACTACACTGCCGGCGGCTTCTACCTGGTTTTCTTGGTCTTTACTTACATAAGCCGCTACGTCTGCGCCGGTCACAACCGAACCGTCCGTTGCAGAAATCAGCATAAAATATAAAGACTGCGCCGTGTTTTTCAGGAACATAGCTTATCCGTTAATTTGTATTACCATAGAAACTTCCAAACTATCACCATTGACAAGTGACCTTGTTTCGGACAAATCAACAATAGCCACAAGTTTACCGGAGCCATCACTTGATGTCGCAAGAAAAGCACTTTCGGCATCATCCCAATCAGAGGCAGATGCCGTGAATGTCACCGTCTTGGTAGTCTGCTTTCGGTCGTTCGTTCCGGCAACCGCAGATGTAAAGTCCACATTGTCCGACGCTACAGTTTGCCGTGCGTAGCCCGTACCCGTAACCTCATTTATCGAAGCCAGCGTGGCTGTCTCGGTAAGCGTTGCTACATCGGACTGACTAAGCCCCAAATAGAAGTTCGCCGGTACAGCCTGTTCTTCGGAAAATGCCACCTCCAGCAACCACTGCAAACCTTCTTGGACCATATCATAAGCCATTTTTTATCCCCTAAAATTACTCAATTATTCGATTTACATTCGCAGCCCAATATACTTTAAACACATCGGCCATCGCATCATAGGCACCAATAACGACCGCAGCCTCGGCAGTTACACCATCCACAAAAGCGGCAATGTCTTCTCCACTTAAAACAGCAACAACAACCGTTTGCAGGCCAGTATCAACAGCACCAAAGACATCAACCTTGGATACAACCGCCTCTATTTCTGCCGATAAAGTATCGGACATCAATAGCACATCACCAACATCAACAACTGCCTCTATCTCCGCTATAAGACCGTCAACGAATGCCTGTACATCACTCACCGCAGCTACAGCCGCAATCGCTACGTCTAAAGCTGTATCCACAAACGCTGCCGCATCAACCTTACTGCACACGACCTCAACAATAGCCGTGACAGCATCCGTATACGTCGCAGCATCGGTCTTATCCGAAGCGGCATCCACCGAAGCCAATAACAATGAATCCACAAAAGACATCACGCCAGTTTTTTCAACCACCCCATCAATTTCGACCGTCAAGCCAAGCTCGTAATAAGTAACACCGCCCGCCACACTTGTCGCAGCCACAATCAAAGGTAGCCTGAATTGCCGCTGCCGAACCAAAAACGGGTCGACGCCACGGGCATAAAGAGTCCGAATCTCGGCGGGGGAAAGGGCACGATTGTAGGCCAAAACAAAACCTATGTAATCTTTAAACGTTTGATTTATATACTGTCCACCATTACCAATCCACATTTGGGCAAGATTATCGTCCGATTCAGCACCCTCACCCGGTGTGTCAGAGGCTTTTGACACCTCACAACCATCAAGATAAAATCGTATGGTTTTATCAGACGATGAATACGTCATTGCCACTATATGCCAACCATCATTGCGAAGCAAACCATAAAAATTATCCGTCCATGCTTCAGCATTTGTGGTCGCACATTTCACAAGGCCATAAAAAACGTCATTATGATATGTCTTGCCAATCCACCAAGAAAATGCTTTGCCATAAGGGGCAGCCTGACCTGCGTTTTTACTAACAATAGCCCCCACATTTGTTGCTGTTGTAGTTAAATACACAGCAGCGATATAAGTAAAAGTACCCCTATTATCTAAATGCTGCCGAGCAGCGATTTTTATTCCATCACCAGTCCCGTCAAAATCCCAGGCGTGCCCAAACTTGCCAGGGACGCAGTGTGTGTCACCGACAAGCGTGCCGTGGTTATTATTACCGGATAAATCAATAGCAGATTTAGTACCATCTGCCGACCAGTAGCCCGCAAGACCGTGCGCAAGCGGGTCTTGCCTCCAAGCTCCGCCTGGCAAAATCGTTCCCAAAAATGGTTTTAGTGCAGTTGTCATTATTATGACGCCACCGGAACAGTCGACCTCTGATACCTCGTTGTTACAGCTACGGCACTATTAGCCGTTGTGTTTTTCCACCACAAAAGAATTTTTAACTTCGAAACTTCCAAAGCAGAAAGCGAAAACGTTCGGCGTATCTCGCCATTTTGCGAAAATGCCATCTCAAAACCGAACGGTTGACTATTTGCATCAATATAGGGAGAAATTTCAAAATCGGTGCCATTTGTAGTTCGCAAAATATAAACGAACAATCCGCCTGTGGCCTTAGCATAGTCGTTGTAAACGGCGGTGATGCTAATTTCGACCGATGCCTTCATATCCAAGTCAATGATGTCTGAAATATCAACAATAGTACCACCAGTAGTTAATGTTCCATCAAATTCGGTAGTCCATGATGCCGGCCAATTTATTCCTGTATCTGCCATTAGGTTTCTCTTGCCTCCAGATTAGCTTTAGCTTGCACCGCCAAATCACTTATGTAAGCCTCGATTTTGATTTGATGCTGCTGCTCTGCCAGATGCAGCTCCCACAACGTATTAACCACTGTTGTCTTTTGAGCCTGTGTGGCGAGCAGGGCATTATAAACACGATGCGTCTCAACATTGCCGGTTACATCATCGGTTCGTGTTGCGGTGACATTGGCTTCCTTCTTGTCCACATTCAAAGGCGTGATTTCGACCTTCCAAATTATAGCCATAATTTATCCCCTTTTTTTATCACGCATCAAATAGATATCCGAACACATCGACAGTGCCTTCGGCATCCGCCGTGGCGCCGTAAAACGGAACCGAAAGTGTCATGTTTTTGGCAGAATGCGCGTTTCATATTTACCCTTTCGTTTTACGTACTAATCGCTTTGAAAAGCCACAACAACCATGTCATCAGGGCCACAATCCCGGCGGCTATTATGTAGCGCAGGATAAAAAGCCAGAACTTGCGGCTCTCGGTCATCTGTTTCTTGCGGTTGATCAATCCTTGCACCTTGGCAATCAGGCCGTGATTGGAGTTTGGATTGCCGTAAAGAGTGTCACTTATTTTTTCCAATCTCTCGCCCCTGCTGCGACAACGCTCGTCAACTTTGGCCTGCCACTGCAGCAGCTTGCCGACGTCTTTGTGCACCGCCTTGACTTCGACCAGAATTTCGTTCAAGTTCGCCAAGCCATCCTTTTCCGTACAAAATGAAGTTATAGCGCATCCGGGGTCGATCCCTCGGCCCCGAATGCGCCCGGCAAAAAAGTCAAACCTTCATTTCGACTACGTATTGGTAATCTGGTAGACGAAAAGGTCCGTCTCGCCTATGAGAACCTCGTCGGTATCGTCCCGGCTTCTGACAATGTCGGCCCTAACCTTTTCCTCGCGGTAAGTCTCAATTACGGGAAGCTCCGGCGCATCCGCCGTCCACAGGATTGTCCTGGCCGCCGACGGTATCTCCAGCGAATCGTTCTCATTGCAGAGCAACGCCAACCACATGACGCCCGCCGCCCATATCTGCGAGGTACTCTCGGCGACGCCCTCTTCCTTGGTGTCATAGGCGCTGGTCGCCCGCAATACCTGCTTGATTCCCAGCATGGCAGCCACCTGCGCGGCGGTCAGCATAGACGGCTGAACTCCCGGATAGGTGTACTTCAATTTGTCGTTTACCTGGTCGGTGCGTATCATCTCCAGGAGGTCCGCCCGCGGAATAATCAGGCTCAGCTCGCTCTCAAGGCATCCGCAGGCATCGCAAATCGCGTTAATTCCGGCGGCAATATCGTCCAACGGAACGGCTGATGCCGTTGTCGACCATGCGGTACTCACGTTGTGATTAGTCCAACCGCCGCCGGAATAGAGCGTGTAAACCCTTATCTCGTGAAGCATTTGCAACTGGTACCGCAGTATTTCGGTCGCCGCCCGCTCGGCGTCAAAAAGGCTCGCGTATCTTTTGCGCCGCCTGTCGTCGATTGGGTATTCCAGGCCGTGCTCCTCGCAGGCGAAAGTCCCGCTTCCGAACTCGCCCGTAATGCGGTTGTACGCGCCGTCTTTGGCCCTGTCACCGGAGGCTGGCTTCTTAAAGTTTTCGCGGTTCATTACCGGGTACTGGCCGTCGCATATGCCGCTTGTGAAAATCGGCGCCGCCCGGCGGCCGATGAAACGGGTCGCCGCCTTTGCGGCGTCGAACTCGCTTGCCAGCGCGGAAAGGTCCTCTCGAAAAACCACACTTGTTGATTCTGGTCGCATTTTCTTTCTCTCCTAAAAAATCGTTAAAAGTCTTTTTTTTGTTCCCTGCGGGGCAATAAAAAAGGACAACACGAATGGCATAGGCACCCATGCTGCCCCTTTTTATTCTTGCCTCGACCGCCGCCTGGCCAAAGGCGGGCGAACCCCGCTATTCACTTGTCATTCAGCGAACCGCGACAATGTCTATGTAGTCAATCCAGGCCGTCTGCACCGCGCCGGCTCCGGTGTGCGTCTTGATCTGGAAGGCCGGCGAGAGGGCCTCATCGTCCGGAACCAGAATGGTCGTACCGTTGTCGGTCATCGTTATCTTGAGCACACCGTCCACGAAGAAGTTGAGGCTGTCCACGCCGTCCCAGTAGAAACCGAGCTTCACTGCCGTGGCAGCGAAATTAGCAATGGCCGCACAGTCCCCGATATCGCTTGTCGTATCCTCGTTATTTTCAGTGTTGTTTTGCTCGGTAAGGCAGTCGATGTTGCCGTCATGGTCATTCTGGAATCCCACCCTATCGGTGACTGCGCCCAGAATATCCACGTCCGCTATGGCAAGGCCGATGAAGAAGTCGCATTTGTCCACATCCAGTAGCGCCAGCTTGGTCTCGAACCAAAGCGGCTTGCCGGACGCCAGTTTGAACGATTCGCCGTTGAGCTGCACATTCTCATTGTCCGCATCGGCATCGTTGCAGGTAAGCTGCAGCAGCCCGCCTGGCCCGTCGTCGGCGACCTTGCAGACATCGCCACCATCCGTATCGCCGTCCGTGGAGGACTTCAGCCAGTCGGCCTTGTCGGCGGATTCGGAGAACTTGTGGCCATCCTCGGCACATCCGGTTATGAAATCCTCGTGAAAACGTATAACGGAGGTGTCGTGTAGCAGGGCATCGCCGGAGAATATGTTTATCATCGCCGCAGCCTTGCCGCCGTCCGCCGTTATCGCCTCCCAGAGCGTGCCAATCCGCCGGCCGCCGCCGGCGGCGTCGCTAACCTTGCCGTCGGTGGCCGGATAGATGGCAGCGCCGGCCGAAATCGACTTCGAGCCGGTCACCTTCGCCAGGCCGCTCTTATTGATCGGCCAAATCGCCGCCTTTGCGCCGCTGGCATAGTTATCCATCGTTATGCCAACCGGCTCCTGGGCGGCATCGCAGTAGACGAATGTCGAGGCGGAAATTCTTACCAACCTGTCGGCCGCCAGCGCCTCGCCTGCCGTGCCGGTAATCGGACCCTCATTACGAATTGCCAATCCACTCATTTTCTTTCTCTCCTAAAAAGCTGTTTTTTTTCATTTCCAAAAAAAAGACTGCACAGGAACTTTCAGACCCCTATGCAGTCATCAATTTTTTTTTCGCATCCACCGGCCAGGATGGACTGTTAACTTTTCAAAGCCAAAACGCCCCTTTGCTCAGACCTCTTGATGCTTGGCATTGACCCAGGCTTTATGGCTTTCCGGATACTCCTTGGCGGCCTTGGTATAGGCGTTGCCCTTGGTTTCGCCCTTCGTCCTTAAGTCGGCCACTGCGGCCGTGTAGGTTTCAGGCTTGCCATCGTCCTTGCCGCCGGCCTTTTTGGGCTCGTCTACGATGTCTTCCGGTGTCTGGGCCTTCAAAGTAGAATCGCCGCCGGTAATCGCAGCCAATTTCTTTTCAGCCTCAGTAAGCTTGCCCTGCATCTCTTCGGTCCTCTTGCCAAAAACCTCGGTTGCAGCGTCGAAGGCCGCCGCCTTGGCCTCGGCCAAGTTCATCCCCTCAACTATCGCCTTTTCGCATACCGCCTTGAATTCCTCCGCCGAAAGCGCCTCGGTTATTGCGCCGATCCGATTCCTTTCCTCGGTAGCCGCCTGCTGCGCGGCTTTTGCCGCATCCTGTTCCAATTTCTCTTTTTCTTCTGCCATTTCTTTCTCCTTAAAGTCGCCGGCCACGGCAGCGGCCGTCATTCGTTCCGTTATTTCCGCATGTTCCGCTATACCTATCATCTGCTCAAATGTGCAGATGCCGTCAATAAGCCGTTTTCCGATCGCATGCCTGCCAACAAAGATCTGTCCGTCTGCCAGATTGCGAAGGCCCTTTTCATCCATGCCCGCCGGCAGCCTGCCCCTTATTACGCCCGCCAGAAACATCTCGAACTTCTGCTCAATCCTCTCCTGTATCGCCTCACGGTTGGCTTTGGTGATGGGTATGCCCACCTCGCCCACACCCTTATGCTCCCCGGAGCGAAAGATGTGAAACTTCAAGCCCTCCCGCTCGGCCGCCTTGGAGGAGTCCACAAGTACCGTGTACACTCCGATGCCGCCGATATCGGCGCCCTGACTGGCATGGAGTGACTGCGCCTGGCTCGCCAGCCAATATGCCGCCGATCCGCAAAGGTCGTCCGCATAGCCGAGAATCGGCTTGTAATTGCCGGCCTCGTATATGGCATCCGCCAGGTCCGGCACTCCGTCAATGACGCCGCCGGGCGACTCCACCCGCAGAATGATGGAGTGAACACCCCTATCCGATTGGGCGTCAATCAGCATTCCCGCTATCTTCTCCACCGATGTCCCCGCCGGCAGGCTGATGTCATTTACCATGCTCGAGTACTTGGCGATGATTCCGGTCACCGGTATTATCGCCACTCCACCCCCCGTCACTTCATAGCCGCGGTCGGAGTCCCGCTTTTTGCTGGCCCGTATCTGCTCAATCGTCTCGGCGCTGATTTGCAGTCCCAGCAGCCTGTTATTAACCACGTCGGTCAGCCTCTCCAAAGCCCCCAATTCCATCGCCCAGTCCGCCTTTGTTATGTAGTTGGTGACCATTGGCAGGCCGAATACGGCCCGGCCTTCCGAGTCCTTTGCCGCTGGATGGAAGCTGCCATTGTGATCCTCGCAGTGACTTTTGGCCTCGGATTCGGACCAGTCCTGCTTCCTGTATCGATACGCCTGCTCTGTCATCGTTTCCTCGCCCTTGAGCCTGCCCATGATTACCGAATATGGCCTGCCGTTATGTTTTCTCCGCGTGCGCCGGAAGGAATCTTCCTTGAAATCATCGGGGTCGCGCAGTCGGCAGCTATGTTCGTTCTCATATGGCATTGCCAGGCCCTTTCGATTCGAATACAGTCACCGGAATCCCCCTGGTCTTGAGCTTTTCCATATCCTCGGCTATCTCATCAAATACCTCATCCGGCTCGCCGCCCCTGTCCCTTATGCACTCGCTGAAGCTCTTGGTATTCGTTTTGATTGCCGTTTCATTACCCTTGGCCTCCTTCAGCGGGTCTATATATTCCCAGGCCGGCCACTGGCAGCGGGCCCTGTAAAGCTCCTGTCTGGCCGGCAGCTCGCCGAAGGCTATGCCCCTGCTAATCTGCCAGCGATACCAGGGAAGGCAAATCTTGTCGGTCCCGAACTTCTGCCACCGACGAAAGCTGCGCCTGGCCTCACCCAGCGACGCCCGGGCGCTGGAGTAGTTGGTCTTGGAGAAGTCCAACATCACCAGTTCCAGCGGCATCCCAACCGCCACGCCGATTATCCGGCAGCATGACACGATATACGGCTCGAACTGCGAGCCAGGCCGTTGGGCGCTTATCATGTCCAGGTCCTCGCCCGGAAGCAGCTCGAATATCTGGAAGGGCTCCATCTTCTGGACCTTGTCGAACGTGCTTTCGGAGTCCTCGTTGTCCTCCAATCCAGGCAGAGTCTCTTCGGTCACCTCCCTCTTGATTTTGTAGCCGAGCATCGCGTTGCCCTCGGCGGCGAGCGTCTCGTAGTCGATATAATTCTCCGTCCTGTCGTACTGCTGCAGTGCCGCCGCCAGGTAGGGCACGCCCCGTGTCTGGTTGAACCGCTTGCGGTAGGCCGGCATTATCGCATACTGGGCGTCAACCCGCTCGGTGTTCTCGGTTTTGTAAAGCCCGCCATAGTCGCCCCTTGTCTGTCTCTGCTTGACATGGTAGGCGACCGGCCTGTTTACCTCGTCCAATTCCACGCCCAGGACTATCCGCACCCCCTCCTGTCCGCCTCCCGGCGTCATTATCTGGTCGGCCTCAAAGGGCAGGAGCCGTCCGTCCTTTCGCTTGACCAGCAGGCAGTCGCCGTCCGTCCACACCGCCCGCAGCGCAGTCCTGGCAATGTCCTCGAACTCCTGGCAGTTGCGGGCGTCGCAGTTCCGCGACTGCATTTTCAGGGTTATGTAGTCCTTGACCTTGCGGTTGAGCTTTTGGTCACCGGTATTGGGTATAAAGTCGAAGTTTGCTCCGAACACGTTGTCTATGGCCCTGTCCAGGATGCCCGATAATAGCGAACTCTGCCGGTCGTGCAGCCGGCAGAGTTCGCGAAGCCTACCCAGATTGGTTCGTGCAAGGTGCCTGTCCGCCGAGGCCATAAGCCCCATCATTAGGGCGTAGACCCGGTGCCGGCGGTTCGTGGATGTCACCTCGTATCCGACGCCGGAGGCCCCGCGCATCCGGCCCCTTCCCCCTATCGGGCGGGGCCGCCGCATCCTACGGCTGCCGTTGTCACCGCCGGGACCGTTGTCGTTGTCCCCGTTGCCGCCGTTGCCGCCGAACAATCTGTTCTTAACTGCCTGAAACATCTCCCAAGCTCACCGTGTTTTCGGTACTGCGCAGCTCCCGCACCAGCTCTCGCCTAATGTCCCTGAGTTCGGAAATCCCCAGCTTGGTCAGCGACCGCTCGCTGGCCGAAAGCGATTTGTAGCCGCCCGTAAGGATGGCGTATATTGCGGCGTTCACCGCCGTCAGCATTTCCTGCCGTGTCGGGTCTGCTGCGCTCATGTTTTCAGGCTACGGCGCAGCCGCGTCAAGTGCAATATGGCACACTCCAGAGTTGGAATGTATTTTTTAAACCCTTGTCTGCAATGGACTTGCGGGGGTCAAGTGACACTCTAATCGATTTTTTTGACCTCCTTCAGCGGATACCTGTGCCGGTGTTTGCCGGTGCACTGCACCTGTCGGATGAACAGCAGCCTGCCGTCGCCCAAGTCCTCGGTCCTTGTGCCCTTGACCTTGACGGGCGCCCCGCAGACCTTGCACTTGGTCATGCCGAATTCATGGTGCCCGGCGCTGCCCATCTTCTTGACGACAATTCGTCTGGCAAGCTCCTTTTTCGTGCCTTCGCAGGGCAGCTCTTCGTCCCGGCATTGCTCGACCAGCTCGTCTCTGGTCTTCTTGATCAGTTTCTGTTCCAGTTTCATTCGATACATCCTTTCTATCTGTAAACTCGCCCAATCCTTCTTTTAATCCTTCTTTGCCCGGTCCCCGTCCCCCTCTCGCCCGGCGCCCGCAGGTAGTGCAGGCCCTTGTAGAACGCCGCCGCCGCCGCCAGAACGGCCGTGTCCAAAAAGTGCGTAGGTGAGCTGCTCGTCAAGGGCTCCCACACCCAGCGGACGTCCCCGCGCCGGGTCCTGTGCTTTACCTTGTGCTCGTTGGTGAACTCGGCAAAGTAATAGTCCGGAATCTCGGCGTAGAACTGGGTAAGTGGCTGCTTTACCACCTCGCCCTCGGCATTTTTCACCGGCTCCGTCCAGCCGGTCACCTGGTCCTTGAAAAAGTGCGTGTCAACGCCGATGTACGCAAGGCCTTTGTACTTTCTGCGCACCCGCCTTGACAGCCTGCGTTCGGTCGCGCTCTCGACATCCGTTACCTGCAGCGGCCGGGCCAGCGGCCCGCGCTTGCCCTTCGTCGGTATCGCCCTTCCCCGCTGCGTCAGGCACCAGTCGTAGACGTCATCGGGCTTGTCGCCGGAGTCCACGAACACTGTCGGCACCATAAGCCACGCCCGCCTGTCGGCGGCCGTGCCGTCCGCCCACGGATACGGTGTCCGCCACAGTACCAGGTCGAGCATCTCGAAGCTGTCCACCGACCCGCTGGTCACCACGTAGTTTTTCAGCCCCGGCGCGAACCCGCGCACCTCGTAGTCTATGCGAACGACCCCGCCGGCGGACTTGTGATAGTCGGCCCCGGCCACCAGCATTGCGCAATCCGCCGGCACCGTCCCCCGGCTGAACTCGCCCCGCAGCGCATCAAATTCGGACGGCTTCTTTTCCCATCCCGTCTCCTGGTAGGGCTTGGCAAGGGTGTTGTTCAGGAATGCGTGCAGGCCGCCGGTTATTATGCCCTCCTCGGTGTTCGCCTCGAACCAATCAGCCATTATCTTGGTCCACGCCACCCACGGGCTGACTATCGCCCAGTACCGGAAGCCGCAGACCCGCCGGCTTCGCTTCGGTTTTCCGGTCAATCTGTCGCTCTCATCCACCGCCTGGCCCTCTGGCACCCAGACGCCCGCCGCCACCGAGGCCTCCTTCTCGGTCTCCTCTATCCTGCCGCCGCACTTTGCGCACTCGTACCACACGCAGCCGTCGTTCTCGATAATCTCGTCCGGGTCCCGCAGCTCCTTGGGCAGCTTCAATTGTTCGAACGTCCAGATTGTGTACGCCCCGCACCGCGGGCAGGGCATCCAATACTGCTGCATGTTCGAACGCAGCCACGCCCGCCATATTGTCCCGTTGATTGTGGTCGCGGTCGATATTAGGACGATTTTGCTGTCCCAAAAGGCGGTTGAACGGGCCATTGCCAGCTTCACCGGGTCGCCCTCGGTGCCCGCGTAGGCCGCGTAGGCGTCCACATCGTCCAGCCACAGGTAGCGCACCGGTTTGCCCCGAAGGCTCGGTATCGAGTTTGACGAGCCGAAGTAAAGCGACATCACATCGAACCGGAAGGCGTCGCCCGATAGGTCCCAAATCCTGCCTGTCGTGTGCCTTTTCATCTCATCCGAGGCCTCTATCATCGGCCTTAGCCTGTCCCTCTGCACGTAGCCGGTATTCTCCTCGGTCGGGTTGACCAGCATCCCCGGCCCCGGGTCCTCGGCCATTGCGTAACCCATCTGGTTGAGCATCGCCTCGCTGGCGCCGGACTGCACGTTCTTTACGATGATAATCTCGGCCACCTCCGGGTCACCGAAGGCGTCCATTGGGCCGCGTAAATACGGCGCCCGCTGCGTCCGCCACTGTCCGGCCTCCGTGCAGGCCGGACCCGAAAGTATCCTGTGCCGGTCGGCCCACTCGCTTACGGACCCTGACCAGGGCAGCCTGAGTGCCTCCCTTACCGCCTCCGGCAGTATTGTCGCCGTCCGTGACATTTACTCGATTCCCAATGCCCGTATCTCGCTTCACGAAATACGCTTCACGCTTCACTTTTCACGCTTCACGCTTTGCTCGCGGGCAATAAAAAAAGGGCACACGAAAGACACGGGCTCCCGTGTAACCCTTTTTTTACTCTTGCCCCGCCCTTGGCTGTCGCGACTGGCCGCGGACGGACCCGCACTCTTTAATTGTATTTGTTATCTCATATTTTAAATCTCTTTTTTTCCCTCAAATCGAGGTCACTTGCAGCGCCGGGTGCGGCGCACAGCAAAGCACGCGGGTTGTATCTACCCCTCAAATCGAGGTCACTTGCAGCTCGCACATTTTCGTCAAGTCACTGACGAGAGTTGTATCTACCCCTCAAATCGAGGTCACTTGCAGCTCACCTTATGAGCAGATGTTACGACTTGCGTTGTATCTACCCCTCAAATCGAGGTCACTTGCAGCAGCAAGTGTGTAGTCTTGCCGCAAATCCCCGCTTTGTAACAAGTTGCGAATCTGTGCCGGCGGAGATTTATGGCGGCAGGGCCGTACACCGACCCGTAATTTTTGCATTTTTCAAAGAGCGTTTCGTTCATTACATGCCCGGCAACTCAAATGCCTGGTCCTTGACGGTTTTCCTCATGGAGCCGAGTTGCAGTTCAAGTTTTTTGATCTGCAAAACCTTGCCGGCCATGTTCAGCACGAGGTTACCTTGGCCCACAGATATAGCGCCCGCAAGATTGTCATAAACCGCATCGTACATCAACTTTGCAAGATCGGTACTCGTTTGAGGTCGCGTTCTAAGGACTTCAAGTGAGCGGGGTTCTGGTACTTCATTGCCTTTTTTGCCTTTCGCAAGAGCTTTTGAGCGTGCTCCATCTGAGCCGCTTGCTCTGCCTTGTTGATTTGTCTTCCCCATTCTTCATCCTTTCTTTCAATAAATGTTACACCTTTTTCTTTACATTTTTGCCTTAACATATTCATAAACAGCCCGTAACTGGCATCACACAGTTTCATCGCCTTCTTACTGGTGGTCGCGTATTGAATTCTGTATTTCAACGGCAGTTTGGGTACTATGATTTCACTGTAATTATTCGTATAGTAAAAAACGATTTGCCATAAAAAATATGCTCTTTTGTTGGCTGTTTTTTCATGCCATTTGGCGACCATGTATCTTGCCTTTCTTCGATTTTTAGAGCCTTTTTTTTTGCTCAATGCTCTGGATAATTTTTTTAATGTGCCGATTCTCGAAAAATAAAACTCCGGAAAATCGATTTCCAATCCGACTGAATCCTTTATGAATGTATCGGGTGGAAAATATATTTCGACAGGCTTCCTCTTTCTGTTCTTTTCGGCCGGTTTTTCCGATTCACAGGAAATCGATACATACCACTTGCCCGATTTAAGCGTGATGCTTGCCGTTTTGGGTTTGCCTTCAATCGGCCGGTGCATCCGCATCTTGAATTTTCCGATAGTTGATATGAGCAAATTGTTTCCTTCAATCCGCCAGCCGGATTGCCGTAACGTCAAATTCCTATGAATCCCCTTGTTGCCTGGCGGGTGCGCATCTTTGAAGCCATGCTTATTTAACGTAAAAAAGGATTTCCAATCCGCATCCAAACTGACAAGAACATTCTGGAGCATCTGCGCATCATAGCCGCCATATTCGGGATGGTCACGTTTCCTTACCAGACGATACTGCTGCCGATATGAGTTCACCGGCTTTTTACTATTATCGATTTTGGATTCTTTATAGGTCTCCTTTCGTTCATTATTTGCCTTGTTGTATATTGGAGCGGCTACATACGCCATAATCTTGATTGTTCGCCTTATCGTGCCCTTATTGGGATAGGCCCTATATCGAAAGCTTTTGTAATATTTCTCTATTTTTTTCATAACTACTCCTTTCTGCCTTCTGCCTTTTGCCTTCTGCCTTCTGACTTCTGACTTCTACTTTTGCCTTTTTCAACTTGATTTCTTGATTTTTTCAAGGTCCTCCTCGGCCTGTGCTCTGATGTCTTCAAGCCTGCAAGCCTCACTAAGCATGGTTTCCTTCGTGATAAATCCGTCAAGTAATAGGCGCAGGGCGTTAAGTCTTGTCAGCCAGATGTCCTCTGTCGTTTCCGTTTCAATCCTGTATATGATTTCCCTGTCCGCCGACTTTATTGTCTTTTCAGCCGCAATCTTCATTGCTTCTCTCTTTCTAATTTCTGATTTCTCATTTTGCTTTTTTTCAACCCACGAAATACGCTTCACGCTTCACGCTTCTCGCTACTTCTTCGCCAGCCTGCCTAAAATCTCCCTGACCTCGGCGTTTATCAGGGCCTCTATCTTTCGCCTCTCCGCCGCCGGCCCGGCCCACTTGCCGGCCAGCTTGCGGCCCGCGCCTAATAGCGCCCGCTTGAAGGCCAGCGTCATCTCGACCCATTTCGTCTCCACCTCCTCCCGTCTGACCCACTCGCCCTGTTCAATCTCCAAAAGCAGCTTGGCGTGCTGGGCCTTGACCTCCTTGAGGTCGGCTTCCGCCCTTCGCAACCGGGCCTTGTCGCTCTCGGCTTCGCCGGCGCCGTCCTTGCCCCTTGCCGCCCACTCGATGAGGATATACTTGGGGTAGTGGCCGTACTTGGTGACCGGCATCCCCTCGGCCTTCCACCGGCGGATTGTCCGCTGCGTGACGCCTGTGAACGCCGCCGCCTCGACCTGGCTTCGGCACACGTCCGCCGGGTCCAGCTTGGCAGGCACGCCGGCCGCCGTTTGCGACGCCGCCTCGAGCTCTGCAAGTTCGGCTATCTCGGCCTTGCCCAGCGCCCGGCCCTGCCTGACCTTGTCGAGCAGCTGGATATGCCGCTGCTTTCGTGCGATCTCGACCGGGTCCTGTTTTTGTCCGGCTTCGCCGTTTTTTCTTTTTTTTTTACCCATCTACCGTCCGCGTATCCGTGTTGTAAAAGCTTATTCCGTCCATAAACTTTGCCAGCGACTGCTTCACCCAGTACGTTCGTCCGTACCGCTCGCACAGTCTCGCCGCCTCGGCCCCGAACCGCCGCCAGTCGGCAGCGCTGTAGTTTTTGGCGGGTATGTCGCATCCCTCTGGCAGCAGCTCGGCGTGGTTGAGCGCCCCTATTTTGTAGTGAGCCACTATCGGCGCCGTCTGCCGTATAATCTCCAGCGCCTGTTCGCCGTCCAGCACAGGCTCCAATGACACCCATGTCTTAATGTCCCTTATGTAGGCCTCCTTCAGCGCCGCCGTCCGCTCGGCCGGCAGCGCCGCCCCTGGCTCGATTCGCTTGGATAGACCGGCGTCAAGCAGCGTCATTGTAGCCGCGAAAGCATCCTTCGGCCCGTAAAGTCCGAAGTCCGCCGCCGCCAACAGCCCGCCCTTAGTCAGGATTTGGAACGGTATATCCATTGCACGCAAAATTTTGAGTATTTGTTCGGTAAGCCTGAAATCAGGCTCCAATCCGTTGTAAGGGTCGCCCGCAAAGCTCAGCAGCACGCGCCTATTGGTCCCGGCGATAAATGCGGCCTCTTTTCTAACCGCTTTTATCACGTTCTCTTTGGCTTCCAAATGTCTGTGAAAAGCCGGGTCCCGCATAATCTTCGGGCAATAGCAGTAAAGGCACCCGTGCGTGCATCCCTTGTAGTGGTTAATCGCAAGATGAGCGTATTCCGCCGCCCTGCCCCTCGGTTCATAAATAATCGACATTTTCTTTCCCTTTCAAAACTGCTCCGCCGGTGCCGCATATAGCAGACACCGGTGGAGCAAAAAAATCATATATTTGCCATTTTGCCTGCTTCCACAGCCTGCAACATTGTTCGCAAATTGCTTTCCGGAACCGTTGGTGCCCGCCGACTATGGTGTTGGCCCCGCCGCGCACGTTGACGATAATCGGCTCCACGCAGCCGAACTTTTTCATAGATGCCGTCAGTCCCGCCAGCGCCTCATCGTCAATCTCCCGCGGGTTATATTCCGCCGGCTTCATGTCAACCAGTCTCATCGTTTTTATCTGCGGCCCCTGTTTTTTTGTTGCCATCTTAACGTCCCTTTCCTTGTCCGTTATAATAGGTCCCATTGCCCTTGGACAGGACACGCCTTTTTCGCCAAAAAATTTGTCGAAAACCTGCCCTCTTTTTAAGAC
>DUZQ01000019.1 GCA_013349435.1 Planctomycetota bacterium
CGAACAAATGAGGACAGCCGGATAGTCCGATAACTTGCCCACCCCATGGGGTGGGTTGGGACAGGAAAATGACTGGATTGATAAGCGATAAAAAAATGTGCGAAACTTTCTTGACGCTACCACATCCATAACACCAACTTTTAACAATAATACCATTTGGATTTATTATTTTGCTTGTTGTGAAGCATTTTACTGATTAACCCAGATTTGTCAATCGCTTGCGGTTCCTGTGCTTAAAACGGAATTCTCGCTCTTTGTTTTCCCAAGGACAAGCTTCGAGGGATTGACAGTGAAGCGCAAGAATTACCTCCTTAACAGTGATTGTCATTCCCGCTTTTTAGAGCTTAAACCCTAATATTAATGCATTTTAGACAAACACCATTTATAACGTCCGATAATATATCTTATGTTACATTCAGCAAAAAAGACAAAAATTACAAATCGGTCAGTTTCCGTTAGTAATTTCGGTCAGCGCCTATAAATGATGGGTATTTTTGGTGTTGTGAGCGGCTTCGGTTAGTCTGTCCCAGGTTGAGCTTGCTCTGTCCACAAGTCCGAGGTTCTCAAGCACAACGCTCACATTCATTATTGCATCAGACTGAGTGAAATTATTCTTCATGGTATCCTGAAGCTTGCAAAGTGCACGGGCGAATCTGTGGCTGTCACAATAGAGAATCGCGGTTCGATAATGCAAATCAAATGTACTCGGCTCGATTGGCTCAATCGCAGAAAGTTTGGATATTGCAAGGTCATTGTTGCCGGAATCATAAAGACATAAAGTCGATTTGCTGCGCGAACGGTGATGTGTCGGATTGATTTCGAGAGCTGCCTCGAACGATTTGATTGCAGCGTTTAAGTCGCCTGTGATCATCATTAAAATGCCGTACTTATAGTGTATGTCGGCACTTGCAGGGGTATTGCTCATCTGCTTTTGGTGCGCGTTAATTACCTGTGTAAGCAAACTTTTCGTTATTTCCTGGGAATATTCCATGTTCGGCTTTTGATTAAGTGTTACCTGAAGATTCAACGTCGCGGTCTCGGCGAACAATAATGTACTGTTTTGCTGTATGGATGAGGCTAATGCCAGGGTCTGATAAGATTCATCCGTTTGCTCGGCCAGGTACTGTGCCAGCGCAAGGCCTATATATGCATCCACTATCTCATCGTTGATTTCCACAGCTCTGTTGAACTGCTCGGCAGCCAAAGAAGCATGTCCGAACCGCAGATAATGCGTTCCCAGTTTTATAGTGGCCTCGAGGTAATTAGGCTGTTTTTGCAGGGCGCTTTCATAATGTGTGATTGCTTCTGCGGGCCTGCCTTCACGGCTTAATATATCGGCCAATCTGACATGGAGGTCCGGCATCTGCCCGACCTGCTCCATGAGCCATTCAGTGCGTTGTATTGCATCGGCAAATTGGCCTGTTTCAATCAGACCCTCAATTTCCTGAGCTTCACTTTCGTCATGAAAATTGTCGGGATGCGACACAATCGCCGTATTGAAAGTAGCAATCGAGTTTTCATACTGCCGGTCCGCCATATACAGATACCCCAAAAGCACCAGCGATGATATGTCCTCCGGGTGTTCGGTTGTTAATAACTCATACTCCGTTATGGTTTTATCGAGCCTTCCATTCTTTAAATATATGGCTGCCATACGCTGCCTTGGCAGTTGGAGATGGCTCTTAAACTTTATGCAATCCTGGTAAAATTCCATAGCCTCAGCATCCCTGCCGAGTCGCTCAAGGCAATAACCAAGTGTATAAAGTGCCATCGTATTGCTGGGCTGACGCAGATATACCGATTGAGTCTGCTCGATTGCTCCGTTTATATCGTTTTGATGCAGACATATTGCAGCCGCGGTCAATCGGCCGCGCACGCATTCGGGATTTTCGAAAAGGTAGAACTGCAGTTTCTCGTGGGCCTTGTCCAGCTCCATATTGCCTAAAAGCTCGACAGTTTCGTCCAGCTCATACCGTCCGTCATCCCCGGCCGGCGTTTCTTTTACGACGTTGAGCCAGTGCCATATCAAATCAGCCGTATCAACCGTTATCGCCTTGCCAAATATCTCTAAAAGCTTGCTCATATTCCCTTCCTTCCAAAACGGGCTCGATGCCGCCCTATTGTTTCTACGCACAAAAAATATCGACAATAAAAATCCGCCCCTTTATACATCTTGAGCTTAATTCAAGACCTCTGCGCGAAATTCAAAGGCGGTTTTCGCAGTTGTGATACCTGTAGTGATTGTTGCGGTTTTACGCGCGTTACACACGTTACAGGCCCCCCACACAACCGATATGGTCCCCCCCTGCCTTACACAAAGGGCCTTTCTTATGGGACAGTAATACAGCGCCAAAATATCACAATCTTCCCCGACAGGACTAACCTGTTTTTCGTTTGACTTATAGCCGCTTGTTTGTATATTGCAGTTTATGTCACCCTGAGAAAACCATCCTTCTCTTTAGAACTAAAAAGTATTAACGAGACAGACACAATGAATGAGATTCGGCCCGACAACTGTGGCTTGGGCTTTATGAAAATTAATTATTGGTATTGGAGTCTCGTTTTACTTATCGTAGTGATGAGCACGCTGATTCGCATTCGCCTTCTTGGTGTTCCGCTTGACCGCGACACGGGGGAATATGCCTATGCCGCTCAGCTTATTCTTGAGGGCAAGGCTCCATATACTCATCTTTACAATATGAAAATGCCGGGCATTTACGCCGCCTATGCCTTGATTTTTGCTTTTTTGGGTCAGACCCACATCAGTGTTCATCTGGGCCTGGCTGTGTTAAACGCCGCCACCATTTTTCTGATATTTTTACTGGCTAAGAAATTGCTTTCCCACCTAGCTGCTGTCGCTTCGGCGGCGGCCTTTGCTCTGCTCTCATTAGGTCTTCAGATTCGAGGCACCTTCGCCAAGGCGGAGCATTTTGTCATTTTTTTTGCTGTCGGCGGAATTTTTTTGTTGCTCAGGTCTATCGGACAAAAAAGCCGGTTCAAGTTGTTTGTGGGAGCCGTATCGTTAGGGCTGGCATTTCTTATGAAGCAGCATGGCTTCGCTTTTATTGCTTTCGGGGGGCTGTACCTGGCCGGATGTGGACTTCGCCGGCGACCCTTTGTGTTCGGGTGTTTTCTGACTGACTGTCTTATATTTATAGCCGGTGTGCTGCTGCCGTTCGCGGTAACCTGTCAGATTTTCTGGTGGTGTGGCGCTTTCGATAAATTCTGGTTTTGGACATTCTCTTACGCATCCAAATATGCCTCTGCAGTATCACTATCAGACGGTTTGGAAATCCTGCGAAGAAGGATAGCAGGTATTGTTACTTCGGCCATTCTGCTCTGGAGCCTTGCCGGCGTCGGCTTTGGTACTATGTTTTGGAATGAAAAAGCCGGTCGGCACATCCTTTTTTTTGTCGGATTTTTACTTTTCTCTTTCTTGGCTGTCTGCCCTGGTTTTTACTTTCGTCCCCATTATTTTATCCTTTTGCTTCCGTCCGTAGCTTTACTGGCAGGTGTCGGAGTCGATTCGGTTCACCGTCTTTTTGAACGGAGTCGGTTGTTCATAGTGGGCAGAATTATACCAATTTCACTTGCGTTGCTTGCTATAGGTCATGTTCTATATCAACAGTGGGACTTCTTGTTTGTTATGAGTCCCACGGCAGCTTCGCGCGCAGCATTTGGTATCAGCCCTTTTCCCGAATCCCTGGAAATCGCCCGGTTTATCAAGGAGCGATCGGCCCCCACCGACCGGATTGCCGTTCTCGGTTCAGAGCCGCAAATTTACTTTTATTCAGACAGGCGTTCCGCCACGGGCTATATATATACTTACCCGTTGATGGAAAGCCACGCTTTCGCACTCCAGATGCAAAAGGAAATGATTTCTGAAATTGAGGCGGTATCCCCAAAGTTTTTAATCCTTGTACATATTCCCTCTTCCTGGGCGGCTGGTCCGGATTCCAATCAGCATATATTTGATTGGTTTAATTCATACTGCAACAATCATTATGTCGAAATTGGACTTATCGACATTTACCCTGAACACACCATATATCGCTGGAATGACCAGGCCGGCGGTTATGAACCCCGCTCAAAGGACCGGATTTTGGTTTTCGAACGCAAGACTTCAACTGATTGATATATGCGCCAGATAATAAGTATTGCGTTATGTGTGATGCGTGTTGCGCAATACGACATACGGCCCGCGGCAAACCTGCCGAAGCTGTGAGCATAATGCGCGGACTCATCGATGTTTTTTTAGCAATCTACTTGCAAAATTCCAGGTCAGGTGTAAAATAATCGTAAGGTTACAGATATATCGGAATTTACAATAATACGACAAAGACAACTTACTCAAATTGACCATCGGTCCATTTGAGGAATTAGTTCTTGTTGCGGAAAGCTGATATCAATCTGTCACCCCTGCGGAAGCAGGGGTCCACGGTCTAAAAAATGGATTCTTGCTGGAGTTTATGCCGTACTCCGATACGGTGCAGGAATGACAAAATAACGTTTCCGCAACAGATACTAATTAAACAACTTGGGGAATAGTGTAACGGTAGCACGACTGACTCTGGATCAGTTAGTCAAGGTTCGAATCCTTGTTCCCCAGCTACTTTTTCACCCCTTGGCGAAAAAGTAGCAGAGCAATCGAAAATCGAAAGTTGAAAATAGCCGAGAATAGTTTTCGATTGCGGTCAAATTTCGATTCTCGAACTTCAGAAAGAAAAGGTTAATCATCGTGCCCCTTCTCAAGAAAATCGGTCGAATCTTTCTTTACTTATCCACTAAATCTTTGCACAATACTATTCAAACAGGCTCAATTAAAGAAAAAGGGGTGATATCACTATGTACAGATTTCTTGTAATTATTGAAAAGGCAGATGGTAACTATTCGGCATATTCCCCGGACCTGCCTGGCTGTGTGGCAACAGGTAAGACGAGCGAGCAAGTCGAGCAAAATATGTACGAAGCGATTGAGATGCATATTCGAGGATTGGCTGAAGATAACTCGCCTGTTCCCGAACCACACTCTACCGCCGAATATATCGTCATTAAGTAAGTTTGGTCAATACAGCAACATAACAAGAATACGAATTCGCAGGGTGAACCAATACAAGGGGATATAAATCTTTGCTGGGAATAAAAACAGATTCCGAAAAACAAGTACAAATACGGTCTTGACTTTTTCATGCAAACTATTAAAATTACGCCTCAAATCAAGCTCGTCACGAGCTTAGTATCCGTAGGTTGCTGCTTGTATTTCAAGCCTGCAACAATTAATAAAATGTCGGATTTGTGGAGAAGATTATGATTAGCGTTAAGGAGTTGAGACGCACTTTCGGCCCGATAGTTGCGGTGGACGACATATCATTCGACGTCGCCAAGGGTGAGGTCTTAGGCTTTCTCGGTCCTAACGGAGCGGGTAAAACCACCGCGATGAGGATGTTAGCCTGTTTTCTGGCCCCGGACAGCGGCACAGCGACAGTCTGCGGACATGATATTATCGCCGAGCCGGTAGCGGTCAGAGAGTCCATAGGTTACTTAGCCGAAAATGCACCGGCCTACGGCGAGATGACGGTCGCAGGATTTTTGAACTTTATCTGCGATGCCCGGCGGATAGCTGGTAAGGCAAAAAAAGAGGCACTCGACCGAATTGTGCCGATGTGCGCGGTCGGCTCCGTTTATCATCAGACCATCGACACACTTTCAAAGGGCTACCGGCGAAGAGTGGGTCTTGCTCAGGCGCTGATTCACGACCCCGACGTGCTGATACTTGATGAACCTACAGACGGCCTCGACCCGAACCAGAAACACGAGGTTCGGCTGCTTATCAATAAAATGGCTAAGGATAAATGCATTATCGTTTCAACACATATCCTTGAAGAGGTTGAAGAGGTATGCACCCGAACTATAATAATCGCAAGTGGCAAAATCCTTGTCGATTCCACCCCCGCCCTGCTCAAGGAAAAATACCACTGCAGTCTGGACGAGGTATTTCGCAAGGTTACAAGAACGAAAAAGAGTGCTTAGCCGGCACTTACCAAATCGGCTGAAATATTCCGGATTATATCAGGAGTTTAACAGATGCATAGTTTTAAGGCGGTATTCAAAAGAGAGTTGAAGGGATACTTTGCAACGCCGATTGCTTATGTATTTCTAGTGATATTTTTGTTTTTTGCCGGTTACCTCACATTCCGCGACGGCTTCTACGAGATTCGCCAGGCCGATATGCGTGCATTTTTCTCTAATTTACCTTTGCTTTTTGTCTTTATGGTCCCCTCGACAGCAATGCGTTTATGGGCCGAGGAGCGGAAATCCGGCTCTATCGAGATTCTTCTTACACTTCCTGTAACCATACCGCAGGCCGTAATCGGCAAATTCATAGCGGCCTGGTGCTTTCTGGGTATCGCCCTTGTGCTTACCTTTCCGGTTCCACTTGTGGTTTGTTATCTGGGCGACCCGGACGAGGGCCTGATAATTTCTGGTTACATAGGCAGCTTCCTGTTAGCCGGAGGATTCCTTGCGGTCGGCACGTTCTTTTCTGCGCTATCCAAGAACCAGGTCATAAGCTTTATCCTCTCTGTCGTCGCCTGTGGGATTCTTGTATATGCCGGTATGCCGACAACACTTGACTATCTGTCAAACATTTTACCGGCCCCGGCGGTTTCCGTGATAGAGAATATGAGTATCCAGATGCACTTTCACTCCCTACTGAAAGGAGTTATTGAGTTCAGGGACATTGCATACTTTTTTATACTGATTATCGGGTGGATTGCCGCCTGCAGCATTATCTTGGATGAAAGGAAGGCAAGCTGATGAACAGATTAACGCGTGCAATAATAGCAATTGTTTTTGTGGCTGCTATTATGTTCTCGGCCATTAGCATCTGCCAGACGGCCGGAAAGTCGTTGAGGGCCGATATTACAGAACAAAAGCTGTACACCCTTTCGGACGGCACAAAGGCCATACTTGCAGGCCTCAATCAGCCTATAAAACTAAAGTTATATTATACAAAGACCGCCGCGATGAAAGGTCCCGACCAGATTCGCTACTTCAACGAATATTATTACTTTGTCAGGGCGCTGCTCGAAGAATACTCACGCCAGGGAAAAGCAATGGTGAACCTGGAGATTATCGACCCTCGCCCCTTCTCCGACGAAGAGGCCCAGGCACTGCGTTACGGTCTGAGGCGTTTTTCTATTACCGAAGAAGAAAGTTTCTTTTTCGGCCTGGTGCTCCAGACTCAGTGGGGGGTCGAAAAAACCATCGAATTCTTCACACCGGACCGCCAGAATTTTGTCGAATACGACATAAGCTATCTTATCGACACCGCTGTTACCCGACAGAAGAAACGTCTCGGCATTTTAAGCTCTCTGAATGTTATGGGCGATAACGTAACCGGTTATATGGCTCAGATGATGCGAATGCAGGGCCAGCAGCCCGCCCCTCCGTGGGGTATGGTACAGCAATTAAAACAGATGTACGATGTAAAAGAAGTCGCTGCCGATGTTGACCAAATCAAGGACGTTGACATCCTCCTTGTGATACATCCCAAGGAGCTCGGCGAAAAAACGCAATTCGCAATCGACCAGTTCGTGCTTAAAGGCGGCCGGGCAATTGTGTTTGTTGATCCGCATTGTATTGCCGACAACCCCCCCGTGTCAAGAAATCCGTACGAGGCCTTCAACTATATAACAGGCTCAAACCTGAACAGACTCCTGCGGGCCTGGGGCCTTCAGATGCCGGACAATACCTTCGCAGGAGACAAAACTCTGGCAGTTGAAGGTTCGTTGGTGCCGAATCAGAGGCGGGATAAAATCATAGCGTACCTGCTTCTGACAGCCGGCTGTTTCAATACCGATAGTGCTATTAGCGCCAACCTGAACCAGGTCAGAGTCCTTTTTCCGGGTGTATTAAAAGAAGCCGGAGCCGGGCAAACCGAACAGGCTGAATCAGCGGTTCAATTGACCCGGCTTATCACAACCACAAACCGCGGCAATTCCTGGAGCGTTGCAAACCAGGCCGAGTTGAGGATGCCTGACTATCCGACTCTGCTCAAAAACTTCACAGAGGGAACGGAACCGGTGGCAATGGCATATCTTGCCACGGGCCGCTTCAAATCCGCATTTCCTGAGGGTATTGAAGTAGAAGATGAATCGGCCCAAAATACCGACCGGACCGACAACGATGATGAATCCGAAAAGGAACAAGAAAGCACCAAAACAAAAAGAATAACCGGGTTAACAGAAGCCGGGGAAGACTGTGCTGTGGTCGTATTTGCCGATGTTGACTTCATCAGCGATATCGTGGCCTACCGCCGGACTATCTTCGGCCTGGCGGTGGTGGATGACAACAATGCCCTGCTGCTAAATGCCATCGAGGAACTGGCAGGCTCGGCAAATCTTATCTCAATCCGCTCCCGCGGCAATTTCCAGCGCCCCTTCAGCGTTGTGGACCAAATCGAGGTCCAGGCCGAGGCCGAAACCGCTGAGGAAGAGGCAAGAATTAACGCTGAAATCGCAGGCTTTCAACAGGAATTAGGCGAAATACTGTCAACCTCAAGCCAGACCGAAACCGACATAATTGAAACCTCTATCCTGCAGAAGAAAAAAGACCTGGAACTCAAGATTCACGCCGCTCAGCGGCAGCTTAGACGAATCAAAATGATAAAAAGAGAGCGTATCGAGCGCCTCGGCACGCGTCTTCAGAATTTCTGCACCCTGCCGGGGCCGACTGTTACACTTATCATAGCAATTGTTTTAGGCATCCGACGTGCTGTAATGCGAAGGCATCGCATCAGTCATGCCAGCGACGCCTGAGACCGAATAACTTCACCGGGAGAGTAATAATGAGCAATAAGAAACTTACGATACTGGGTATTGTTGCAATTGTAATGGTTATACTGGCCGGCGTGCAAATGCGGCTATCTGATACGCATCCATCCGCTACGTTGAGCGGCCCCACTTATCTGATACAGGGTCTGGACACAAACAAGATTGCTTCAATTGTATTGGGTAAGGGAGACGAACAGATAATACTGACCCGCAGCGGCAACCGTTTTGTCGTCGCAAACAAAGACGACTATCCGGCCAAGACAACCGAAATAAACGGTGTCATCGCCGCCTGTCTGGACATAAAGACCGCAGAATTTATAACAGACAATCCCGCGAACCACGCCGACCTCGGCGTAACCGAGGCCGAGGCCGACCACATTGTGAAACTCTTCGGCTCCGACGGAAATCCGATAATCGGCTTGCTTATGTCCCCTCCGGACCCCGACAAAAACGGCTCTTACGTAAGACTTATATCGAGTAACGATGTATATCTTACTCTCGGCCGCTCGTGGCCCGCAAGCTTCAGCGATATTGACTTCATCGACACCCTCCTTTTGAATGTCAACCGTGACAAAATCAAAAGTGTCACCGTAACTTACCCGGATGAAAGCTATAACTTGAGCAAGTCAGACACCGGTGTCATTGAGCTTACTAATATACCTGAAGGAAAAAAACTCAGGGAAGCTGTATCCGACCCGGTATTTAATGCAGTTGAAAACCTTACCTTCGATGACGTTACAAAGGATGCTTCCGATTTGAAGTTTGAATCGACATATATAAGCCGGCTTGACGACTCCACGGTTTACACCCTCTCTGTTGCAGAAAAGGATGGCAAGACATACGTCAAATGCCAGGCCGAGTTCACCGACCATACAATCGTAACAAAGGATGAAGAGGTGGAATCCGAAGAGGAGCTTAAAAAGAAAGAGGCCATATTGTTAGCCAGAGACAGCGCCAGGTCCTTCAACGAAAAGCACACCGGCTGGATTTACCAGATACCCGGATATAAGGCCGACAACATAACAAAGAAGTCCGAAGATTTGCTCGAAGACAAAGTAGAAGAAAACGCCGGCGAGCAGACCGAGGATTCGGGCCGGGACGACTAAAGTTAATCAACGTCCGGCTCCGGCAAGATTTAACCTGTGTTCTTGAACGAACCGGATATGAAAGTTTTTATTCCAGATACCGTCCAAGTTCACCGGGATTATAAAAAAAGCGAGACCTGAACTTTCTAATCCACCTGAATTTTAACCTCGACTTACAATTCAAAAACAATAAAATTGCACTTGCTTTAGGACTCTCCGGTGACAGTATTACGTAAAATCCTGTAATCTATGGATTCAAAACTTCAAGCTCTCAAATACGATGCTGTTTTCCTTACAGCCGCCGCAATATGGGGATTTGCCTTTGTCGCCCAGCGAGTAGGTATGCAACACGTCGGCCCCTTTACGTTCATAGCGGTCCGGTTCCTGTTGGGCGGAATCTTCCTAATACCCATACTTTTTGTAACTTCGATTAACGGCGGGACTTCAGCCGACCAGCCGGTGCATAAATCGTTTCTTCTCGGCTCTCTCGCTGCCGGTTTAATCCTCTTTCTTGCTGCCTCTTTTCAACAACACGGCCTGATTTACACAAGCGCCGGAAAAGCAGGTTTTATTACCGGCCTGTATGTAGTATTTGTTCCGATCATGGGTATTCGACTCGGATACAAGACCGGGCCTGGTACATGGGTAGGTGCTTTGTTGGCCGCCATCGGTCTATACCTTTTGAGCATTAAAGGCGCTTTTATAATAGACACGGGTGATTTGTACGTATTCGTCAGCGCATTGTTATGGGCCGTTCATGTTCTTATCATTGCCAGACTTTCTAAAAAGTTTCATCCAATTCGGATAGCATTACTCCAGTTTTTCGTTTGCTCGGTTGCTGCATGGGCCGCCGCAATAATCTCAGAAACAATTATCTTTGATAAAATCCTCGCCGCTCTTATACCAATCCTGTATGCCGGTATAATGTCCACCGGAATTGCCTTTACACTCCAGGTCGTAGCTCAGAGACACGCACATCCCACACACGCCTCTATCCTGATGAGTACCGAAGCCGTCTTCGCCGTCCTCGGCGGCTACCTCTTCCTTGCTGAAACTTTGCCCCTCCGAAGTATTACCGGCTGTGTCTTAATGCTCACAGGAATGATTATCTCCCAGCTAAACGCGAGAAAACAAGTCACCCTCATCTGAACGTTATTCTGAACGCAGTAATGTCATTCTGAACGCAGTGAAGAATCTATTCAAACCCGTCGCGAAGCGATTGGGTGGCAGCCTTTCATCCGACTTGTCCTTCGTAGTCCCAAGCTACATCGGGACGGAGTAGGAAGGCCAAAGGGATAGCATTCTTCTATCATTGGCCCGCTCTTGTTATTTGACAGGCAGCATCGAAAACCTGCCGAACGGATTCGGTGCACGGCCTGGTGAAGCTTTCGGCCTCGGCACTAAAGAGTGTTACCTGTGGACCGATGGGCCGATACGTCTTGGCATCTGTCGGGCCGAAGACGGCTACTGTCGGTGCGCCGACACCGGCTGCAAGATGTGTAATCCCGCTGTCGTTGCCGATATACAAATCCGCACAGGATAGAATCTGCATCACTTCCAAAAGCCCCAAATCGGATGCACACTTACCGCTGCCCTCAATTCTTTGGATGGCCTTACCATCAAACCTTTCCAGTTCGGCTGGACCTAACAGAAACAGCACTTGCATATCTTTGGCGGCAAGCGTTTCGGCTGATTTGCAGAAATTATCCAAATGCCAGCATTTTTCACTGCCCCCGCTGCCGGGATGAATGACAGCGACCTGCTCGGCCGGGTCTATACCCTGTGAATGCAGCAGCATTTGACCGGCATGAATATCCGTCTGTGTCGGTTGAATCAGTCCGGCCCCGGCGTCAAACCTCGGCGGCGCAACCCAAAGAGTGTTGGCCGCATTAAAGCGGCTGATGTAGATTTCACTTATATGCCCGCCGAAACCCCCTTTCGCCTCCAGCGGCAAAACCGTAACCTCCGCGGCCCTGTGGCAGTTGACGGTGTAAATCAGATTGTGCTCGAAGTTACTGTCACCGGCGCCCAGAAAACTGGTAATCCATTCATAACGACCCAACGCCGTTATCAATGAATCCCCGTCTTCGACCGCAAAATCCTGCACCCCGGCAAAAAGTCGATGAAAATCGACCGAATCTATCGAACGCACACCGTCCACGCACGTCCTGCCCGGGTAAAAATCTATATATTCGGTATGGCCGATAAACTCTATGCCGCCCAGCCTGCAGGAATCTTTCATGAATCTTGCCAGCGGCAGCATGAGCAGACAGTCCCCTACCGCGCCGGGCGTAATTATTACCCCGCGCCGTAAACTCTGCCTGAATTGAGCTTCTTTTTGTCTCACCAATTCAAATATATTCCGAACCATTGTCTGCCTTGATTACTTCTGCTTTTATGGGTCATCGGTCGCGGCTATTCCTTATCCCCGCCGAAAATACCTTTAATTGCATCAACCGCACCTTCCCCTATGCCCTTTCCCTTCTCGATAATATCTTCACCCAGGTCTTTACTTTCCTCCAAGACCTTCTTACCCGTTTCGACAACAAGCGCCCCCTGGTCGGTCAGCGTTGACTTGATGGGTCCCACAATCTCTGTCGGAAGAACATCTGTTCCCTGCTTTGCGACCCCCTTGGCGATAGCGGTCAGAACCTTCGACGTAAGCTTGGCCGTATCCAGTTTCTGTTCGCCGCCCAGATTCGTCATTCTGATAGGCGCCAAAGTTAACTCCACCGTATCAGCCTTGCCCGGAATCGGAAGAAGTTTCACCTTGACCTTTACGTTTGAAACCTCCAGATTCGCTATTTGCAGTTTTTTACCCGGTTTTTTCGCCTCCGCGGACTTGTCATCCTGCTTTTCTTTGCTCGGAATACCGGCGAGCACGGTATTGAGATTGTTCGATAGACCCTTCTGTTCCACAACAGCCGTAACACCGTCCAGTTTGATGTCTTTTATTTTCACGGTATCACTCAACAAAGACTTTACGTCCACCTCCACGTGAGCACTGCCCAGCTCCAGCAAAGTCGGATGCTCATAGCCCGCCGGATTGTTTATCGCCAAGCTTCTCAAATCCAGAGTCCCGCCGAACAGCGCCAGCGAAGCATCTTCAACGGTAACACCAACTCCCAATTCCCTGGTCGCAGCCGTTTCGATACCGGCCTTCAACAACCGGTCTCCTAAAAGATTTACAAAAATCGCTAAAACTACCACCAAAACCAAAATTACAACCAAAATTTTTACCAACACCTTCTTCATTTTTCACACTCCTTTCGTTTACAGTTTCTTACCGATTGCTTCAACTAACTCTTTATTCACCTCAAAACCCAGTTCTTTGGCAACACCAATGTGATGATGGGCCTGGTCGTATTCTTTTAGCATGTAATAACTTATCGCAAGGCCGTGGTGAGCGGCACCGTTTTTTCCATCAAGCTCAATGGCATTTCGATACCACTGGGCCCCCTGCTCGTAAAGCTCCATATTTGCATAGGCCACACCCATGTTATAGTACAACTGGGAATTAGCCGGCTCAATCTCGATAGCCCGAAGGTATATCTCCGCCGCGTCGGAGTACATCTTTTTGGATACATAAGCATTGCCGAGATTCTGTAACGCCGCCCCCATACCAGGCTCAATTGCCAGCATATCCAGATACGTATCAATTTCGTCGTCCGTCCGGCCCAGTTTGTTGTAGGCGGTTGCAAGACCGAAATAGGCACCGGCTTCAGACGGGTCAAGACTGATAGCGATTATGAATTGTGCGACCGCTTCTTCAAGCTTGCCGCTTTGCATATAACCGTAGGCAAGGCTGATATTGGCACTGACAGAATCCGGCTCAATCTTCAGCGCTTTTCTGTATTGAGCAATGGCCGAAGAGTATTGACCCATCTCTCTGTAAACATCACCCAGTACCCTGTAAGTTTCACTGTCGTCAGGTTCGATACTAATCGCGGTTTTCAGTTCGAGTATGGCTTTAGAAAAAATCTTTTGCTTTCGATAGACATTTGCCATGTTTCTGTAAGCTTCGACAAAGTCGTCCTGAAGCTCTTTCGCTTTTTTGTATTCAAGTATTGCATCTTTGAACCGGCCGGTCTGGCTGTACGCATTGGCAAGATTGTAGTGTGCCTTCGGGTCGTCGCTGATAACATTGAGCCCTAACATATATTGTTCTATCGCGTCCTGCGCCCAGCCCTTCTTAAGATACATATTACCCAGGTTTGTATGCGCCTCGGTCAGCGATGGGTTTATGCTCACCGCCCTTTCCAGTTCGTAAATAGCCGTGTCAATCTCACCGACCGCACTGTAACTGTTGCCTAAGTTATTGAAAAAGCACCCCAAAGTCTGCCGCTTTGTCAAATTCTTCATATATACGGTTTCGGGAGTCTCCGGAGGCTTGAATTTCTCCAGATAGTGTTTATCCGGAGCCATGCCCCCCCTGCTGGTCGTCTCGATATTATATTGCTTGTTCCCGTCGTCATACCTGACAAAGAAATGCCCCGGCACCACAACGCCGTACATCGGCAGACCGATTCGCTCGGCAAGGGCAAGATAAAGCACCGATAGGCTCAGACAGTAACCACGTCTTTCGTCAATTACTGTATGTAGAAACAAATCTTCCGGGTCGTCCGCGGTTTCAACCGATTTAAAGCCGAGTTCGTCAAAAAGAAATTCATTTATTACCGGTATAGCCCGCTGGTCTTTGCCGATACGATTCTTTTCAAGCCGACCGATAATCTCCTGTGCCATGTCGTCCATCTTGTTTCGGTACGCATGAAAGGTCCGGCGAGTCCCCCACTCGCGTGAAAGAAGAAGTGCCGCCGTGCCCAGGTCGATATCTTCCTCGTCAAGGGTTAAAATCCTGTTCATCGAAAACATGTTCAGGCCCGGTTTGCCCTCGTTCGCCAACCGGTAGTACCCCCCCGCCGGACTTACGAGCCGGGATAATACTACAAAAGCAATGACGACATATCTGTTTATCATCTTACCCAGCCTTGCATTACATCATTTGCCGGAGGGCAAAAGTTCACCCATCACTTCCTCGGCAGTCACCCCCGAAATCTGCACTCTTTTGGCTGGATGGCTTGTCCCCGACAAAATGCTCACCGCTTTTTTCTTCACCCTCAGTCGTTTTGACAGAAACTCGATAAGACATTGATTCGCCCTTCCCTTCTCAGGCGGGGCAGAAACCTTTATCTTCAGCATCCCGTCAAGTTCGCCCGAAATCGCCGTTCTGCTGGCGCCAGGAACCACCTTAACCACCAAAACCACACCGTCTTGCACCTCTGTGATGTCCACACCTGCCATATCTTATACGTTTTCCCGGATGTTACAGCCCACCGCAAATTGTACATATCGTTCAATCTGCGACGCTAATTCACCGAGCGAATCAAGCAGAAAATCCTCGTAATGACCGGGCACAAAATCCCCGTCAAGGGCCTTCTTGAATATCCTGACCCTTATCAGGGGCATCTTGCCCTCTAATCTGCTGAAATCCGTGTTCTTATGCTCGGTCAACTCGACCCGCCACTCCTCGCTAACAAAGACCAGGCATTTGCCCGTATATACCGCCATAGGAAAATAATCATATAATAGCTTCAGTACACTCATATCAAACCCCGCCAAAAACTAAACTCAATCCTTTGAAAACCACCCCTCGATTCTACCATTGAAATACCGAAACTGCAAGAAAATGTTAATTTTGTCACCCCGGCCCGCAGGGATGACACCCATATAAGGCGTCGTTAGACCGTACACTTTTGGGTGCCACTGTCAAGCGTAAGCTTGGCAGTGCGCTCATCCCGGACTTGCCCCAGGAGTTGATTAGTCGTTATTATTTCGTGAATAGTTAATTGTTGATTGAATCGCTTCGCTATATTTTTTAACAGATTTCTCGACAAGCTCGTAATGACCTCTCATTCATATTCGTGGCTCTGTAGAAAAAAACAGTGTTAATCAGTGTGAATCCGCGGTTAAATTAATCTTTCAGATTACCAACCAAATCTCCGACACGAGAAACATTTTTCCTCACACAATATTTCTTCATCCCCTCGATAATCTGCACTGCCGCGTCCGGCTCAATAAATGTTGCCGTACCCACCGCCACTACCGTAGCCCCTGCAATTATAAATTCAATCGCATCAGATGCCGTCCTTATCCCCCCGCCGCCTAATATCGGCACACCAGCAGATTTTGCCACCTCGTTATAAACTTTGTTGACAAGGTAAACCGCTATAGGTTTTATGGCCGGGCCGGAGAGGCCGCCGGTGCGATTGGCGAGGTAAGGCCGTCGGCTTTCAATATCTATCACCATCGCCGTAAAGGTATTGACCAGGCTAAGCGCATCAGCACCCGCCCCTACCGCCGCCTGAGCGGTAACTGCGATGTCCGTAACGGTTGGCGTCAACTTGACTATCAGGGGTTTATCGCCCGAAGCCTTTTTAACCTGCTTTGTAATTTTCTCAACCTGCTTCGGCTCCGTACCAAAAGTAATCCCGCCTTCCTTAACGTTCGGACAACTGATATTAAGCTCAATCCCCGATATTGCCTCTTCTGTGGCTAACCTCTCGGCCACCGCCACATAATCGGAGATTTTTTCACCGGCCACATTAACAAATAACGGTACTTTAAGCTCCTTTATAATCGGCAGCTTCTCCTTTATGAATCGTTCCAGTCCTATATTGGCAAGACCGATTGCATTTAGCATCCCCGCATCGGTTTCGACAATCCTCGGCACAGGATTGCCTTTTCGCGGCTTCAGCGTAATACTTTTTGTGATAAGGCCGCCCAGTTTGTCAACGTTCATATATTCAGATAGTTCGTCCGCATAGCCGCACGTTCCCGATGCTGTAACAACCGGATTTTTGAGCCTTATGCCCGTAAAATCTACGCTAAGGTCAACCCTATCGGCTTTCAAAAACCACCTCCCGCCCGTTAAACACCGGCCCATCCTTACAGCACAGCTTGTACACTGTCTCGCCCTTTGTGCCCCCTTTACATTCCACAGCACAACTCTGGCAAAGACCTATCCCACAGGCCATCATCCGCTCCATACTTACCTGGCAGTCTATACCATACTTTTCCGACAGCCTTGCCACCTCGGCTAACATCGGCTCCGGCCCACAACTGAATACGATAATATCTTCCGGAGGTATCTTGCTTTCATCGAGCCACTTTTCCATATATTGTGTAACAAGCCCGCAAAACCCGGCGGAGCCGTCGTCGGTGGCAATATGCAGCCGGGTACCTGCCCCTGAAAATTCCGGAATAACGGGTGATTCACTTTTTGGCCCCTCCACAGTGAAAGGCAAATCATCGAGTGATTTAGCGCCGGCAAAGGCAAAAAGCCGCATTTTTGGCTTATTTGCCCTTATGAAGGTCGCAAGGTGCCTCAGAGGCGGTGCTCCCATCCCGCCGGCTACAAGCAGGGCATACTTTTTTCCCGGTGGTATTGAAAAGCCATTCCCTAAAGGCCCAATAATGCTTATCTTATCTCCTTTTGACAGGGTAGTTATACGCAGGGTAGCGGGACCTAAAACGCAATATAGTACTTCGACTTGGACGCAATTTGGTCTATCAACCGTTACATCGCAGAAACTGAATGGCCTGCGAAGAAGAATCTGCCTCTGAGCACTATCCGCAAGGTCGCTCGATATACGTTCCGGATTCGGTAAAGCGGCCTCCGAAAGGCTTATCTGAACAAACTGGCCCGGCATTACCTGCAAAAAACGCCCGGCTGCTTCGCCTGTAAACTGAATAGTCAATCGCCCAAACCGTTTTTTTAACGCCTTGTTACCGATGACAGTTGCAACAGAAGCCTTTTTGCCTGAATTGACCATAAAAATGCAAATCCCTGTCTTAAATAGAGTTATGGTTCAAAAGCCCATAAAAAAGCTTCCGGAACATTCATCCACATATATTCCGGAAGCATACCACGGCAAAGAAGAAAGCCGCCATATTCTATATTTTGTTATCGGACCTCTCATTAAGGACCAAACCACTTTCACTACTATAGCAATCGGCTTATCTTTTGTCAATAACGGCAAGAAAATTAACAAAATAAATTTGTTTTGTCATAACACCTTTACCAAAAGGCACTTATGACATCATAATTATTTTGAAATGTTTCGCCCAAATGAATTCATCACAGCTCGTTGTATTTTACCTATTGCGACCTTGTGGTGCTTTGCCGCCGCTGCGCAGTCGGCATACTCTGGCTTAGCGCTTACCAATCTGCCTTTGGCCCTTGCAGTTTTGACTCTTATTTCGCCGTATTCTGTCTGGACGGTAACCATTTCTCGCGCAAGTTTAATCCTTTGCACAATCTGTTTGCGAATACCAAGGGTCAGACCTTCCTCAAAGATAATCCATTCCATTCTGCCGCTGTCGGCAGGTCGGCATATTACCGATAATTTAACAGCGGGCCGGTTGTTTTTCATCCCGATGCCGGTGGTGAACACATCGAGTGCACCTTCTTCAATGAGTTTTTTAAATGCAAACCCTATTCGCTCACTGGTTGCATCATCAATATTCGTTTCCAACAAACACACGCAATCAATATCCGCCCTGCCGGGGCCAGCGGTCTCTCCTATCATCAGCCGCAGCACATTCGCAAACTCATCCGACTCCAGCATACCTGCACCATAACCGATAGACTGAACCTTCATATCCGGCAGGACGCCGAATTCATCTACGAAATTCGCCAAAATCGCGGCCCCGGTCGGTGTGAGAAGTTCTTTATTGTCGGGGCCGCCTTTTATCGGGATTTTTGCTTCTTTTACCAGTTCAGCGGTCGCAGGAGCGGGCACGGGCACCAGGCCGTGGTCGATTTTAACTACCCCCCCGCCGACCGATACACAGGATGAGTAAACTTTTTCTATGCCGAGTGCCTCCAGCCCGATACACGCGCTGACTATATCAACGACAGAATCGACAGCTCCAATTTCATGAAAATGAACCTCGTCGGCACCTTTGCCGTGAATCCTGCCCTCCACCTGCGCAAGGTTCTCGAATATCTTTATCGCGCGCTGCTTGGCCCGGTCGTTTACTCTGCTGTTTTTTATAAGCCTGGTGATATCTGTAAGGTGCCGCAGGTGCCGGTCGGTGCTAATCGGCTGAAAAAGAACCGCACTTATCCCACATCGCTTCGTCCGGGATACTTTTATATGCAGGCCTTCTATACCCAGGGAAGCAAGCTGACCGGCAAGAAACGCTTCATCTAAGCCGGCATCTAACATTGCCGCCGATATCATGTCGCCAGCCGCTCCCGCGAAGCAGTCAAAATACGCTGTTTTCATAACTATCCTTCAATAAATAACAGAGAGAAAGGATTTGATTTTACCTCTGTTTGTAAAGCTTTTAATAGCCCGATTTTACAGCGTAATCCGACTGTTGGCAAGGATTGAAATATTAGCTGCGGGTGATTTTTATACAACGGCAAATGTAGGGTGCGATTGGCGTTTAATGCAGACGTTGAATGACACCGGTTTTATGATTTCGATTGTCCGGTCGTCTCGTAAAGGGGTAACAGCGCTCGCATAAGGTCGGCGACGGTAACGATTCCGAGTATTCTGCGCTGCGGTCCAAGAACCGGCAAACAGCTTATCTTCATGCTGTACAGCGTCTTTGCCGCCTCACAAATTCGGCAATCCGCTGACGCGCTGATGACCTGACGTGTCATAAACTCTGTAACGCCCAGGAGAAGCTGAGGGGTATCATCGTCAGCCCTGAAGAGATGGTCGCGGAATTTCGTCGATTGCAAAGGCGGGCGTCTTCCGGCGAACGGCAGTTGCCTGAGAATATCCCTGTCGGAAATGATTCCCGCCAGCCTTGCGTTTTCATCGATGACCGGCAGGTGTCTGAATTCGCCTTTCTTCATCGCATCAATCGCATCAGACAACGTACGCATCGATTCTACGCAAACAACTTCACGGGTCATAACATCACCGAGGTTTTGAAAAAACCATGAAAACAAAGTCGATTCGTCAGCGGCGTCAAAAGGAGCAGGGGGTTTCGTCCGGCTTTGTTCCTTAAGTTCGGGGTAGAGTGCTTCTATCGCGGTATCAATCCTGCTGAAGAGCTTCAGAATATCTGTGGTCGTGATAACACCGACGATTCTGCCATCGGACAGGACGGGAATCATGTCGATGTGATTTTCGACCATTATCCTTATCACATCAGGTGCAGTCGTATCCGGTGAAGTGGACCAGGGATTTCTGGCAACTATCTGCTGCAGTAACTGCCTCATGGCCTTTGGATTTATGTTTTCATCGTCGCTGTCGGTAACACGTTTGGGCCTTAATCTCAACACATCCCTTTCTGAAACAACACCGATGAAACAGGGCTTTTTGCTATGTTCGCCGGGAAGATCAATCACCGGTGCGTGCCGGACTTTATGAGCGTTCATAAAGTTGAGAAAGGCCTTTGTGGTGTGGTCGAGTGTAAGTGTTTTAACGTTTTTATTCATGATGTCGCCGGCAGTGCGTACAGGCCGAAATTTGACCTTTTTGTCGGCGCAAATCCGCTCAATAAAATCGACCGGGACAAATTGTTCAGTAGTTATTTTCACCACCCGGCTTATCGGCCAAAAAGGGCGATGTGTTTAGTCACTTCAACTTTTTTTTGCATACTGGGCAATAACCTGCTGCTGGATGTTGGGAGGCACAGCTTCGTAGTGGCTAAGCTCCATCGAATAGCTGCCCTGCCCGCCTGTAACGCTTTTTAGCTGGCTGTTGTACTGAGCGACTTCGGCCAGCGGCACCTGTGCCTTTACAATGACCATATTTCCGGCGAGCATTTCCTGGCCGGAGATTCTTCCCCGGCGAGAGGCTAAATCGCCCGTGATGTCGCCCATGTTATCAGCGGGAATTGTGATTTCGATATTTACAATCGGCTCCAGAAGGACGGGCTTTGCCTTGCTTAAGCCGTCGGAAAAAGCACCCTTGCCTGCTGCCCGGAACGCGACCTCTTTTGAATCGACCGGGTGATGCTTTCCGTCGTACACGGAGACCTTTATGTCCTGCATGGGAAATCCTGCGACCACACCGGCGGCCATTACATCTTTTATGCCCTTTACCACCGCCGGCTCGTACTGGCCCGGAATAGAACCTCCGAATATGTCCCAACTGAACTGCAGCGACGGGTCGGAATCTCTCTCGGCAGGCTCGACACGCAGGAACACCTCACCGAACTGTCCTGCGCCGCCGGTCTGTTTTTTATGACGATAATGTCCCTCGGCTTTAGCCGTAATGGTCTCGCGGTAAGGTATTTTTGGGGGTTTTGTATTGACGGATATTTTGAATCGTTTTTCCATCTTAGAGAGCATAACCCTCAGATGCAGGTCGCCGAGTCCGCTGATAACCAGTTCATTTGTCTGCGAATCCCTGGTAATCTTAAAGCACAGGTCTTCTTCACACAGTCTGTCAAGAGCGCCGCTGAGTCTGCCTTCGTCTCCCCTTGAGGCAGGCTCAAGTGCCAGCGAGAACATCGGTTTTGGAATCGCCGGCATTTCAAACGCTCCGGTCATTCGTCCGTCATGTACCAAATCGCCGACTTTAAGGGCTTCCACTTTGGCCAGAGTGACCAGATCACCGGCCGAGACCGAATCTACCTCCTCGGTTTCGCCGCCCTGCATCCGCATCGGGTGACCGGGACGAACGGGCCTTTTGTCATCGTTTATCAGCAGGCTGGTTGAAGAGGTCAGCTTACCGCTGAATATCCGAATCGAAGCGTACTTCATATTCGACCGCTGGTCGTAGCCGACACGAAAGACCAGTCCCGCCAGAGGACCTTTGGGGTCGGCCTTGATTTCGGTTGTCTTGTCGCCGTCTTTCAATACCGCCGGTGGTGCCTGTGTTGGTGAAGGAACACATTGCACAATCAAATCGAGCAGCTCGCTGATTCCGGTCTCGCTGCGAGAGTCAACGAATACAATCGGTACAATTGTTCCTGCCACAATGGCCTTGACAAAGACATCAGCTATTTTCCGGTCCGGTATTTCCTGGCCCCCAAGGTAGCTTTCCATCAGTTCATCGTCGGCCTCAATGATGCTCTCTATAAGTTCGGTGTGAGCCTGTGCCACATCCATCACCTTTGATTCACCGCTGTCATTTGCCGCACAATTTATAACGGAAGCCTTGTCGGTCGAGGGCAGATTTGCACACCTGCACTGCGGGCCGAAGGTGTCCTGGATGTTCTTAATCAGGCGCGCAAGGTCGATGTTTTCAGCGTCCATTTTGGTGACGACAATTATTCTTGCTTTTTTTGCTGTGGTTGCAGCGGCGAAGAGCTTGCGCGTATTCACTTCAATACCCGCCGAAGCACTTAACACGACAAGGGCGGCTTCGGCCGCCGGTATCGACTGCAAAGCCGCTCCTACGAAATCGGGATAGCCCGGCGTATCTATTATGTTTATGAGCTTTTCTTTATGTTTGGTGTGCAGCAGCGACGAGTGGATTGAATGCTCACGCTGCTTTTCCTCATCGTCGAAATCGCTCACAGTCGATTTGTCCTCGATGGTTCCGGGACGGTTTATCAGACCAGTTTTGTGTAGTATGGCCTCAGCGAGCGCGGTCTTTCCACTGCTGCCGTGGCCGAGCAGTACAATATTCCGTATGTTGTTGACATCAATCACTTATTCAATTCTCCTGAAAATAAAGCTATCCTGGACTTAACACTGGAAGTAGCAGATTCTACAACAATAGTCGTTCAGGGACAAGTGTAAAAATCGGATGAAAGTAAAATTCGCCCTTTCGGCAAACAACGGCTTATTCAGGGAAAACTTTGTTTGACAGGTATCTTTTTGAGTTCTTCAGTCGTGGCGAGCAGTTGGAATTCCTCGATTTTTTCGGATGCGTTGATTTCATTTATCACCCGGCGGATTTGCCCGTCAGTTCGGGCGTGCATCATGGCATAAATGTTGTAGGGCCAGCCCAGGAAAGTCTTTCGTTCGTAGCAATGGCTTACAATTTTGAGGCCGGCGAGCTTTTGGCCTACATAATCGACTATATCGGATTTGACGCGGGCGCAGAACATTACATTTGCGGCGAAACCAAGCTTGTGATAATTCAAAACCGCAGCTATCGACCGGATTACGCCTTTATCCGTCAGCGATTGTATCGTCTCAAGTGCCGTATCAATATCAACGGTGTCGGCAACAAGAAAATCAAAGGGTCGAGGAGAAATTTCAAGATCTTTCTGCAACTTCGTCAGGATATCCTTTTCAAGTTCTGTAAGGTGTGCAGGAGCCGAGTCGAGATTTACTGTTTCATAAGTATCGGTCTGGATTTCGGGGACAGACAGATTTTCTTCGGCCAAATCGGCGTCGAAGCGGACGTGGAGTTTGAAAACCTTTGCAGCAGGCAATGAGTGAAACTCACAGCCGAGGCGATGTGAAAGATTGGCCAGTAATTTTTCGATTTGTTCGTTATTGTCGGCTTGAAGAGTAAACCACAGATTATAATTATGGTCGCGGAGATAATTATGGGATACGCCGGGCATTGCGTTAATCACGGCTGCGACGCCGACCAGGTCGTTAGCCGGAATATGCGCGGTTACCAGGGTTGCCACTTTACCCAGTGAGCGACAGTTTACGGTTGCCCTGAAACGCCGAATGATACCGAAGGCTTTTAATTTCTGTAATTGTTCTATGACTGTCGCCTCGTCCGATTTGAGACGTTCAGCAATTGCAGCAAAAGGGTCGGCCCGTAAGGGTAAAGGTTCCTGGATGATATTGCACAGCTTTTTTTGGAATTTATTTAGTGCTATGGCCACTTTTTTTTACCCTTTTTGGTGTTAAGTGTGAGTCTGCAAATCGGGTCCTGCTGCAAGTAATCACCGAGCATGGTATATGCCCTCGCCCGACAGCCCCTGCATACGGAAAGATATGCACACGCCGAGCACGCACCCTTGTATTTGGACAAATCTCGAAGGTCGTTTAAGAATTCTGAGTTCAACCAGATGTCGGCGAAATCGAAATTGTTTTCCACGAGGTTGCCGGCCGATATTTCGAGGAAACCGCAGGTTTGCACGTCGCCGCGGGTACTTATAAAGGCAAAATCCGTGGCGGCAAGACAGCCGGTTACCTTTTCGGCGCCTTCGATTTTCCTGCTTCGGCAAATTCGTGCGAACTGCGGGCCACAGGTAACACGCACCTCAATTTTGCTCTTCCGCTTGAGTTCGGCCAGGTCCGTCAGTAACTTTTCGTATTGGTCAGGAGCAAGTATCAGATCTCTTATCTTGTCGCCTCTGCCGGTCGGAACGAGTATGAACGGGTTGAAACAATAAGCACCCAATTTTTCGGCAAGGGTTGCAATTTCGCCGGCTTGGGTAATATTCAGATTCGTGAATGTCGTATTTATCTGAAAGCGTATGCCCGCGGCACGGATTTTTTCAATCGCGCTTAGGACGGTTTGAAAAGCGCCCGGTTTTTGTCTGAATGCATCGTGCGTTCCGGCTGTTGCTCCGTCTAATGAAAAGGAAATCGCCGTGATGCCGGCCTTCTTCAATCCTGCTGCCGCGGTTTCTGTGATATGATAGCCGCAGGTAGCCATTACCATCCGCAGGCCGAGTCGGCGACCGTATTCAGTAAGGTCGTATATGTCGGTCCGCTCCATCGGCTCGCCGCCGGTCAGGATAATAACGCACTTATTGAAATCGGCGACGGATTTAAGGATTTTGCGGCACTGCCCGGTCGTAAGAAAATCGGTTTTGTCCTGTGAGGCCGTCGCGCGACAGTGCCTGCACGAAAGCGGGCATCGCTGCGTAACCTCAAAGGCTATGATGCGTGGTTTTATAATCTTGTTATTCACTGTTTTAGGCGTTAAAGGTGGTTTTTTAGCCCACCCTGCGAACCTCTTTATAATTCAGATTTATTTTCGCAGCATTTTTGCGGCGGTCTTTGCAAAATACGTTATTATTATGTCGGCACCGGCCCTTTTGACAGAAAGCAGGGTTTCAAGAATAGCGCCTTGCCTGTCCATATAGCCGGCATCGGCGGCGGCGTTTATGCACATAAATTCTCCGCTGACATTGTATGCGGCGATGGGCACGTCGAATCGCTGTTTCGCACGGCAGATAATATCCAGATACGGAAGCGCCGGTTTTACCATTACGATGTCGGCTCCTTCTTCTATATCCAGGGCAATCTCTGTCATTGCCTGACGCGGGTTGCCGAAGTCCATTTGGTATGTCTTGCGGTCGCCGAATGAAGGTGCGCTTTCGGCGGCGTCTCTGAAAGGACCATAGAAAGCGGAGGCATATTTGGCCGAATACGCCATGACAGCCACATCAACAAAGCCCGCTGAATCCAGCGCTTCGCGGATTACCCCGACCCGGCCGTCCATCATATCCGAAGGAGCCACAATGTCGGCACCTGCGCGGGCGTGTGCAACGGCTGTCTTGCCTAACAGTTCACAGGTTGAATCGTTATCGACTTTACCGTCCTTTATTACACCGCAGTGGCCGTGATTGGTGTATGCACAAAGACATACGTCCGTGATTACCAACAGTTCCGGGGCGGTCTGTTTGATTTGCTTTATGGCTATTGCCACCGCGGAATTATCGCTCCATGCCTCCGAGCCGGTCGGGTCTTTTCTTTCGGGCAGGCCGAATAACAGTACCGCCGGTATTTGCAGAGAAGCAACCTCGGCGGCTTCGGCTCCAATAAGGTCCGCGGAGAAATGGAAGCAGCCGGACATCGACTCTATTGGCCGTTTCTCACCGGTGCCGGGGCAGGTAAAAAGCGGGTAAACAAAGTCTTCTGCGCTAAGCCTGGTGCCGCTTACCAGCCGCCGCATCGCCTCGCTTTGTCGAAGTCTTCTTAAACGTGTTCTTGGAAAAGCCATAGCCATTCTCCAATCAGTCTGTAATTCCGATTTCTTTATCTGTAAGATAACAGGCCGGCTCGTTTTGCCAGTTCTCTATGCTGCTGTCCGAACCGAGAAACCTGAAGTTGCCTTTGCAAAGGTCGAACCATTTGCACTTTGCGCAACGCAAGTCCCGGTATTCGTTTTTGTTGCGCAGTATATGTAAAACGGAATCGTCCGAATTATTCCAGATTTCACCAAAGTTTTTCTCCGTAATATTTCCAAGCGAATAATTACGCCAGAACTGGTCGGGATAGACCCTGCCGTCCCAGCTTACCGCGGCGATGTTCTGTCCGATTCGGTTGCCACCGTTTACGAGCAGCAGATTGACCGCCTCAGCCGCCAGCGGGCTGTTCTCCTGCTGAAGTCTGGTAACGATATAAGGCCCGTCAGCGTGGTTGCCGACCGTGAGGACCTCATCAACGAGGTCGTCACTGACAAACCGGTCGGTCTTTTCGGTTATCGTATCGACGGCGCGACGGGTCTGCTTTGGCTCAAGGGCCTGGTCGGGGATATCTTTTGCCCGGCCCATTCGTATCAGGTGATAAAAACAGATTCTGCGAACGCCGGCCTTTTCAGCGATATCAAATACCGTCTCTATCTGGTCGGCGTTATATTTTGTGATTGTAAATCTCAGTCCCGTTCTTAAACCCGCCTTTCGACAGTTATTGAATCCCTGCATAGTTGCCTGGTAACTTCCGTCAACGGCACGAAACTTGTCGTGAAAGGCCTCGGGCCCGTCAATCGATATTCCTACATAACTTACGCCGGCCTCTTTGAGCTTTTCTGCCGCCTGGCCGTCTATTAAAGTGCCGTTGGTCGAAATAACCGCCTTTATATTCGACTTGCCGGCGTGAGCGATAAGTTCGAAAAGGTCCCCGCGCATCAGTGGTTCTCCTCCGCTGAACAGGACGACCGGACAGCCGAAATCGGCGATTTGCGAAATAAGGTCTTTGGCCTGAGCGGTTGACAATTCATCGGCGGATTTGGCTGCCTCGGAAGCACTGTAACAGTGCAGGCATTTTAGATTACAGCGGAAGGTGCAGTTATACACAACTATAGGCCGATTGGTTTTGCTACTTGCATATCGCAACGAATCCGATTGACCGGCCAGGCCGCGATACATTTTTGATACATTTATCATTTCGATTCTCCGATTAGTGCGGCCAGCAGGCCGTCGATTGTATGAATATCGGCTTGTGTGTTTACCTTTACGTTGAGCTTTTTAAGTTCTTCGGTCGCAACCGGACCTATGGAAGCGACCTTTACTCCGTGCGTACTTATAAATTCCGGCGTGATATAGTCGAAAAACGCCTTGACAGTTGAGGTGCTGGTGAAGGTCAGCCAGCCGATTTTGCCTTCCTTGATTTGCTCAATTAGTCTTTTCGGCTCGTTTTGGCTTGGTTCGACCGTATAAACGCCGACATCCTCGACTATGGCGCCGGACTTTGTAAGGGAGTCGGCAAGTTTTTTAGGCGCTGCCGCCGAGCGAAGCAGAACGATTTTCCTGTTCTCGACGCTTGTATGCCGGGTCAACTGCTCTGCAAGCTGGTCGCTTGTATAAACTGTGGGAACAAAATCCGCCTTTATCCCGAATTGTGCTAAACAAGCGGTGGTTTCGGCGCCTATGCAGGCAACCTTAGCCTGTGCAAACGAACGCGCGTCTTTGCCCATCTTATCAAGCGTCTGGAATGTTGTCCTGATGCCGTTTGCACTGGTAAATATTATCCAGTCAAAACATCCCAGGTTCGCCAGTACAGCTTGTACTTTCTCATCGGCGGTAAGGTCGCGTATTTCAATCGAGTCAAATTGTATCGGATTGCCGCCTTGAGCTAATATCTTCTCTGCAAAGAGTGCATTACCTCGCCCGTCGCGCGTAATTACGATATTTTGGCCGAAAAGCGGTTTGCTCATAAACCAGTCGAATCGTGTGTCTCTTTGGGCGGCCTGTCCGATTATAATTATCGCCGGTGCCCTGACCTGCCGCCGTTCGCATTCTGCGGCGATTTTATCAAGTGAAGATTGGACAAAACGCTGCGCAGGTAAAGTTGCGTTTTCAACTACAGCGGCGGGTGTGTCGGGGGATTTGCCATACTCTATGAGTCTTGCTGTTACTTCGGCAAGATTTCCAACTCCCATATATAATACGATTGAGCCGGTAAATTTTGCCAACAAATCAAAATCTATATTGCTTTGTTCCTTCCCGGGCGCTTCATGACCAGTAACAAAAATGACCTGCGAACTGTGATCTCTGTCGGTCAGAAATATGCCGCAGTACGCCGCGGCGGCAAGGCCTGCGGTTATGCCGGGGATTATTTCAAAAGCGATTCCGGCGTCTGCGCATTCTTTGGCTTCTTCGGGAGCTCTTCCGAACATACCCGGGTCGCCGCCTTTGAGTCGCACAACGGTCTTTCCCTGTCGGGCCTTTTCGATAATGAGTTGGTTAACTGTTTGTTGAATAACCGGTTTAGGTCCGGTGCGTTTGCGAACGGAAATCAGCTCTGTGGCGGACGGCGCATATCTTAGCAGCACCGGATTGACCAGGCCGTCGTATATCACGCAATCGGCTTTTTTAATTAACTCGACCGCGCGAAGCGTTATAAGTCGGCTGTCGCCGGGTCCCGCACCAATAAGATATACCTTACCATACTTCATTTAGGCTTCAAATTCTCCAAAAGCCGAGCCGCTCCATCCTTAACAAGCTCGTCGGCGATTCTGTCGGCCAGCAATTCCGATTCTGAGTTCGGGCCAGTAACTTTCCTGTGCAGGAAAACTTTTCCTTCAATATCCGAGACAAACGCTGTAATCATAATATCAGAACCTGTAATTTTTGCAAATACTCCCACCGGCGCATGACAGCCCGGGTGTAACGCGGCCAGCACCCGCCTTTCCGCCGATACTACAAGACGTGTAGGGGCGTGGTTGATTGAAGAGGCAATCCTGTTTGTATCCGGGTCATCGGACCTTGTTTGTACTGCCAGGGCACCCTGAGCAGGTGCCGGGATAAACTCGAGCGGGTCGAAAGAAAAGGATATTACCTCAGCTAGGCCCAACCGTTCCAGCCCCGCCCTTGCGAGGATAACGGCATCAAGTTGACCGGACTGAACCTTTGAAAGGCGCGTCTGGACATTGCCGCGGATAGTAGTTGTCTGAAGGTCACCTCGCAGTTGCTTTATCTGGGCGATTCTACGAAAGCTCGATGTCCCGATCTTTGCCCCTTCAGGCACCTCGTCGAGCGAACCAGCGGCCTTGTTTGATACAAAGCAATCCTGTGGAAAAAACCTTTCGCTAACCGCTGCAATCGTTAGCCCCTCGGGTTTCTCGGTCGGCATATCCTTAAAGCTGTGAACGGCAATATCGGCCTCGCCGGCAAGAAGGGCTTCTTCCACCTGCCTGGTAAAAAAGCCGAATCCGCTTAACTGCCACAGTGCAACCTTTGTCTGTTTATCACCTTTGGTGGTTATCCGCTTGATTTCAAAATTGACATCCGGGTGCGTTTTTTTCAAGGCATCAATGACAATATTAGTCTGGGCAAGGGCGAGACGCGAACCGCGTGTAGCAACAACGAGGGTCTTCATTAATTGTGCCTTCCTGGCCTAACTAAGTTGAGATAAGTCGAGTTCACTTTTTAAGTTTATCCGAAAAGCAATTGTAAATCAACCTCCTTAACCCCGGCTCCTTCATTGTCACCCCGGCCCCTGAGCCGGGGTCCAGGTAATTTCGACCGGAGCCCCGACTTGTCGGGACGAAGCGGAGAAATCTGCTGAAACAGCCCGCGACCCATACTTCGAAGCTCGAAGAGCGAAGTAGGAAGCGGCTCATCAATTTTGCCTGACATAGAACCACTGACAGGGGTCTTAAAATCAAGATTTTAACTGTTGAATAACATACACTGCCAAGCTGTTGCTTGACAGTGGCACCCCAATAAGTACAGTCAGACCATATATAAATGGGTGCCACGGTCAAACTTGTTTGGCCGTGCATAAAACACCCAGTTGCAAGGCCCTTGTTTTTCCTGTTGCTATCAGTTAAAATGAATTCAAAGGGCAAAATATGACAGACCAGAATAATACAAAAAAGCCGGCACGCGTAAAACGCATGTTTAGATGGGTTTTTCTCGCAGTTAAGTGGCTATTTGTGGTTTTGCTTGTGCTCGGGCTGAGTGCAGGTCTTTATTTTCAGGCACCCTGGAAGGTTCTGACTCTAATCGCGATTATCCTTGCCTCCCTTACTGTAATACCCAAGCGGGCAAGAAAATGGATTTGGCTAACGTTCGGAATAATCATCATCGCGCTTATTGTCTGGGTCTTTCTGCCCGAAGAGGATGGCGACTGGCGGCCGTACACATTCGATGAAGAATTAGCCGCCATCGAAGCCAAACGTGCCATACCGGAAGAAGAAAACGCAGCGACTATTTATAATAAACTTATCAAAATATTTGACGTCAATGACTTCAAACCTGATTTTATGGGCGATGACCTTGATTGTATAACGAGGTCCGGACCCTGGAAGAGTGACGAATGTCCACAATTAGCACTGTGGATAACTGAAAAAAACAAGACCATAGAGACCCTATTAGAAGCTTCTGAAAAAGACCAGTGCCGTTTCCCAATATATGCTGATCTCATAAATTTAGAGAAGACATTTGAATACAACATCCCTGTGAAATATTGGTCCAGATTGCTTGTTAGGGCGGCGAACTATGATCTTGGTAATGGACAAATTGACCGATCACTTAGAAAGCAACTTGCTGTACTACAAATTGCAAGCCACATGTATCAGCAAATGACGATGATGGATTTTCTTATTGCTCTTGCTGTAGAAGGTATCGCAATCGGACAGATAAACGAATCTGTTATAAACTGTGAGTTAGTAGAACAGAATCTTTCGTCCATTGACAAAGCTATAGAAGAAATTGATTTCAACTGGTCTGCAGATTTGCCAAGAATCCTTGATTATCAGAAGCTCTTCGCAAAGAATTTTTTCGGTATGTACTATCAGGTTAATTCTGAAGGAAAAATAAGATTTTTAAGAAACTCGTCACATATTTACCTTAAAAGAGTACAACAGCCTGTAACATATTGGCGAAAGCGCTTGGACAGAGCATGGGTAATATACTATTGGTTCGTCTTACCAACAAAACCAAAAACAACAGGTACAATTTTAGAGAATGAATTTTCAGACTATTATGAGATGTCCAACTTTGAATATCAATGGCCGACTGAGTCACCCTCATTTGAAGATTTAATGTTAAAAATACCATCCTACCTTACTTGGCTGTTTTGGAAACAATGCGGGCCACAAAAAGCTATGTATCACATACTTTATGAGCGTTGGCTTGAAACACTCGCAAGACGCCATGCTGCCAGAATTATTGTCGCATTAAGGCACTATAAAAACGTGCATGGCCGGTGGCCTCAGAGCCTGGCAGATGTCAAATCTTTAGCCCCTTCGGAATTGTTTGTCGATCCAATCAATAATGGCTCGTTCGTTTACAGATTCACTGATGATGGTTTCACTATTTACAGCAAGGGCAAAAACAACATTGATGAGAATGGCGAAAGTCGTAAGAAGAAGCCGGATGGCTCAAGAACGGATGACATTCTCATCTGGCCGCCGAAAAGCCGCAAAGCAAAGCGAGAAGCCGCAACACAATCCGATTGATGGTCTTGTCAATTACCGCTTTTAGTTTTTTTGATTTGATTGGCGCTGTATTTTCAGGAGTTCTTCAAGGCCCTTGCGCACGGCAGGGTGGTTCGGATTTACCTTGGCAGCGGCTTGGAAATGCTTGAGGGCCTTGTCGATTTTGCCGCGGGCCGCCATTATCATCCCCAAGTTGCAGTGGACCTGCCAGGCGTTTTTATCAAACTCAAGGGCCTTGTAGTACTGCCGGATGGCTTCATCAATTCGGCCGGCGGCTTTGAGGGCGTTTGCGTAGTTATTGTGCAAAAGGCAATTTCCGCGGCCCTTTTGTAAGAACGCCTCACAATAGAAAATTGCCTCCTGGCCTCTTCCCTCGCCAAGGAGTCCTGCTGCAAGGTTGACAACAGCGTCGATATACATCGGAAATACTTTGACCGCAGCCTCGAAGTGTTTCAGGGCTTCGGCCGTCTTGCCCTGTTCTCTCAGAACGACTCCGAGATTGTTGTGGGCCACATGATTGTCGGCGGTAACTTTTAGCGCATGCTCGTAAAGGGCGACATTATTCCGCCAGTAGCCGGCCTGAATCTGTGTGCACACACCGAGAGCTGCGAGTATGACCGTAGCTAAAACCGACACCGCAATTTTTCGGTAAACTCTATCTTTGACAAAATCGGCTGCTGTCCAGGCTATAACAATGAATATACCGATTAGCGGCACGTAAGTATATCGGTCCGCATAGCTCTGGACGCCCACCTGGACAAGACCTATCACCGGAACTAATGTGCCCAGATACCACAGCCACCCCACTATGGTATAACCTTTTCTGTAACTTTGAATCATCAAGGTCGTTACCATAAGCAGTAAAAGGCCGGCTCCTGCCACCTGTAACGCGGGCCAGGTCTTTGCATGCGGATAAAATGCCGCCAAACGCACGGGCCAAACCATCTTGTAAAGATAAACCACGTACGAAATCATCGCATTGCTTAACCTGCTGTGAATGCTCAGCACGCGGGCAGGAACTTCCACACCCCGTTGAACCCACAATGTTACAATGCACGAGGCTGCCGACATGATAAACAGCGGTACCTTTTCCAGAATGAGTATTAAAGAAGTCTGCTCTTTGTGTTTGTCTTTTTTAGCTCGACCTTTTCGGCCGCTTGCGCGGCTCGGCTTCTGCAAGCGCTTGTGCGGCATGGAAAAGGGCAATCTGCCCAACGGCCAGTAATCCAAAAGCAGCAAAACGAAGGGAAGCGTAACCAACATAGGCTTTGACATCAGGCCAAAGGCAAACAATATCAAAACAATCGCATATCTTGATATTGTCGGACGCCGGGCATATCGCGCGTAGGCCAACATTGTCATCAGCCAGAAGAATGTACTTAAAACGTCCTTTCTTTCGGTTACCCAAGCAACTGATTCTACGTGTAGCGGGTGCAGGGCAAATAAGGCGCTTGCAAAAGCGGCAGGCCAAAGTAAGCCGGTTGTACGTATCAGGAAATAAAACAGCAGCAGCGCATTTGCAACGTGAAGAAGAAGGTTAGTTGTATGGCACATCCCGGCCCAATCGTCGGAAATCTCACAATCCAGCATAAGCGACAGCCAGGTCAGCGGAAACCAGTTGCTGGCATGCCTGGTAGTAAAGGCCCATTTGGCACCTTCAATTGTCAGGCCCTTTTGAACAATCGGGTTTTCCGTAACATATTTGGGGTCGTCGAAATTGACTAACTCGTGGCCGCGAACCTGCCAGTAAACCCCAAGCGTCGCAGCGGCTATTACACCGGCAACGATAATCTGCAGCCACCGTGGTTTTTGAGATGCCAAAACAGAAAAATTCATTTATACAGTTCCGGACGCCAAGTCTTATCCGGATTATTATACTCATACGGCCTGTAACATCAATAAATCAGGGGACGTTGCGCTTTGAAAAACTCAATATAAAATATAAAATGTAAAATATAAAATAAAAAGCCCCATCCGCCTAATAACGGACAGGGCTTTCGTGCCTCCTTTTATGCCCCGGCTCATTGTCGCCAGGCTGCTTTTCGGACCATCAGCGGCGGCATTTGCTGTGGGCTGACATTGCTCATATTGCGCCTCACACAACTGCCGCTGCTCGGATACCACTTAACGTTATATTCTTTTACATTCCAGCGGTGCTCGTATTTTGTTCGTTTTATGAGCCGGCCTAACAAGTTCATCCTTTGCATCCGCTTAATAGAAGACTTTTTTTGTAAGGCATTCATCACTCATTTTCTTATCGACCCGTTCGCAACGCTACTTAACCGGCACCGGGCGGGTGAATTTGAAGTTCGCCAGGTTGCTTATTATCAGTCCCTTTGGTGAGAGTTTTTCCAAATTATTCTTTCATTTCGCTCTTAGTGCCTTTACAATATGCCAAATTGTTTACATATAGAGAGGTAGCCAATGGATGCAATAAATCGCCAAAGCCGGACAAGTGTACACTTCAGCATAAACTATGCAATCGCAAGCGGCTGGACGCCGGATAAAGCTGTAACCGTTGATTTCCAAAAGGCGCTTCTGGACAACGGGCTGGAGTTTTCTCAAACCAACGCCGGGCCAAGGAGTTTTACTTTGAGCCGCACTCAACCCTCGCATCTGCAGGTAAAACTCGAATCTCCCGCTCCACAGGTCTCCGGCATTTATATAATCTCATCACCGCCCACCTACGACCTTGAGATGTTTATTCAGGAAGCTTCTTCGGCGACAGATGCGTATCAGCAGACTTATCGCACCGGCCAGTATCAGATTATCCGCTGTGCCGCCAAGATTCAGCACCTCTACAGCTCCCAGACGCACGCTTTTCAGTATCTCTGGGAGAGGCGCTTAGGCCAGTCGCCCGAGGATTTTCGATGCCTCGGTCCAAGGCCGGTAGCAGGTGGAGGTCTCAGATTCGTTATGCCGCCGCAGGAAATCCCTGAACAAGAACCGTGTTCCGTGGAATTGCGAATCGAGTCTTTGTTCCGCGAGCCGAGAAAGCTGCTTATCGAAACGGCCTTTATCTGGCCGAAACCGATGCTGCTGGGCGAGGGTGAAAAATTCGACTCCGCCTTCCGGCTCAACACTCTTGAGCAATACGCCACAAACAAGGTCTGGGAATTCCTGACACAAACAAAAAACACTTAACAATTCTAGAGGAAAATTGTTAACAATCTACTTTTCATACTCTTCATATATTCAGCCTTTTGGCCGAAGGCCTTGGGGATGGTTTCTTTCTTTTCTCGTCCCGGCGGGGGCTTATAATAGTCGTTATTATGAGAATCCTGATATATGGTGCTGGTTCGGTTGGACTGGGCATCGCCAGTTGTCTGCTTAAATCCGGTGCCGATATTGATATTATCGCAAGGGAAAACACGGTCGTGGCTCTGCGCACGCACGGACTGTTTCGAAGGGGCATTTTTGATGATTTTGAAGCACCGCCGGCCGCTTTTGGTGCCTATACATCACTAAACTGGATTCAAGACACTCAATATGATTATATACTTGTTTGCACGAAATCGTTCGATTCCCTCGGTGCGGCACAGGACCTATCAGAACATGCCCCGCTGTTCAGCAAAAACGCAAAAATCGTGCTCTTTCAGAACGGATGGGGCAACGCAGACAAGTTCAGCTCTTTTTTCAGCACCGACCGCATATACAACGCCCGTGTTATTACAGGTTTTGTCCGCCCCAGGCCCAATGAAGTCGAGATAACCGTGCACGCCGATTCTGTCCATATAGGTTCTTTGTTCGGGTGTGATTTGTCTTGTATGGCCGGTTTGTGTGAGCTTATAAGCGGCGGCGGCATTGCCTGTGAGTTGACTGAAACCATTGAAAAGGACCTGTGGGCCAAGATGCTTTACAATTGCGCTCTAAACCCGCTTGGTGCGATTTTTGACGTTCCCTACGGGCGATTAGCAGAGAGCGAATTTACCCGGGTGATAATGGATAGCATTATAAAGGAGGTTTTCGCCGTTATGGTTGCTTCCGGCTATAACACACACTGGCTAAAGCCGACCGATTTTGTTAAGGTTTTCTACGACAGGCTCGTCCCCGACACCGCTGAACACAAATCATCCACTCTGCAGGACATCCTGGCTGAAAAGCCGACCGAGATAGACGCCTTAAACGGCGCTGTCATATCCCTTGCCGCGCAGCACCAAATTGCCGTTCCCTGCAACCAGGCTGTATATAATCTGGTCAAGTTCCTCGAGTCCGGGACACGGTAATCGCACATATTAATTACAATTGGTATTAGATCGATGTTTTATCACTTGCCGGGTCATCGACCGGAAATGTACAATAATACACTACTATTGTGTCATGTCTAACATTGTGAGAATACGAGCGTTCTTTATTTGCTCTGGGTTTCTGGATTCCCGCCCCTGCCTCCGCAGGGGTGACATTCCTTCGCGGGAATGACAGGCATACAGCATGTCGAGTCCATTCTCACATAAATAGCATTGACGGAATACTACCACCTGAAATGTCGTGGGACACAGGCACCCGTATGAGGCCAGTCACGATTCCAGGTGTCCCAATAGCCGTAACGTCCCCATGCGGACCGGTGCAGCGCCGGGCCAAAGCTCAAACCGATTGAAAAGCCGCTGCCGGGCCTGTACCGGCCCGGATACCAACAAGACCGCGCGTGGCGCCAACTTCTGTAAGGCCGGTCCCAGCCGTAGTAAGCACCGATATAAACCTGCGGCTCAGAATGATGAGTTAAAAGGGGTTCTGATTCTTTGCTCGGGGCTGGCACCTCAATCCACCGACCCTGCGAACCTTCTGAAGCGGGCGGCAGCGGCGGCAAGGTATCATTATTGGGTATCCAGGAATCCATAAGCCTGTTATATTCGTATAATGAGCCTGCACGATACTGATAAGTGGTACTTTCCGGCTGACACCCGACAAATGCCAATCCCGCAAACAGAATTGATGTAATTAAAACCACCTGTTTCATCTATTCACCCCAAAAGACATCTCCAAGATTATTGTATCATTTTGACTCCAAAAAATCAAGCTTTTCGGAAATGTAATAATCGTCCCAAAGATTGTGGGGAATTTTCCGAAAAACGACCCAACCTCGGATTTTCAAACCACTTGTCGCAAATCACAGACACCGTCCTCACTGCCGGCAGGTGACTTGTTTCGACAACAGGCACGATATGAACAATTATTGAGCCGCGCACGGGGGAGCGATAATTGTACCCGGCTCATTTACTCAAACAGTACATCGAGACTTTTTCTTTTTGCCGGGTCGAGTTTTTCGGGCTTCGTCCAGACGGCAAGAGACAGGCTCCTCCTGCATGGGCAATTGTCAGAGCAAAGCGTCTGTTCCGATTGCAGGACGGCCTTTATCAATTCAACGGCATTTTGCGTAGCGGCCTGTAAGTTGGCGATGATTTCCTGCAACAGGTCCTGTTTTTTCACACTGGGTTCATGCTCCCGCCAGCAGTCATAATCGCTTACAAGTGCTATAAGGGCGTAGCACATCTGCGCCTGGCGGGCTAATTTGGCCTCAGGCATAGCGGTCATACCTATAATATCTCCGCCCCATTGCTTGTGCATCAGCGACTCGGCGCGTGTGGAAAAGTGCGGCCCCTCCATACAGATATAAGTGCCTTGGGTGTGGACTTTTGTGTCCAGGTGGTCTGACGACGCCAAAATTGCTTTTTTCAGACGCCGGCAGACAGGTTCAGCCAGCTCACAGTGAACCGCCCCGAAGTCGGTAAAGAAACTATCTTGTCTGCGAAAGGTCTTGTCGATGAACTGGTCGGCAACAACCAGGTCCTTCGGTGCGATCTCTTCTGTGAGTGAACCGACCGCCCCACTTGCTATTAAGCAGGTTGCGCCCAGTTTTTTCAGGGCGAAGATATTGGCTGCGTATGGCACCTCGCCGGGGCCGAGCCTGTGGCCCGGGCCGTGGCGGTTGATAAACGCTATCCTTCGGGTGCCGATTTGACCCACAAGGGCCGGTCCGCTCGGTCTTCCGAACGGCGTGCGGACATCTTCATTCTTAGCATCGGTTATGAGCTTGGCCAGCTCATCTCCCAGGCCCGTCCCTCCAATTATCCCGACAAGTTCTTCTGCCATTCGAGGTCTCCTTACTGAATTTTTACCCATTATAAGCCACCGGCAAAAGGATTTCACTAAATTTCGGCCCGCCATCGCAGTATAATAAAATACTCAAACTGACAATAGCTCGGTTTGGGTTAATTATTTACTGGGAACCATAATTTAAGATGTTTAAACCACCAGTTGATTTAGATTCGTTCAGCGAGCCGGTTCGCAAATTATGGCGGAAGATGAATCCGTGCACACTGTGCCCGCGAAATTGTAAAGTTCGACGTTCAGAAGGTGAAACCGGCTTTTGCGAGATAGCCGGTATGCCGCGGGTAAGCTCTGTGGGGCCGCATTTCGGCGAAGAGCCGGTTCTTGTCGGACCCGGAGGCAGCGGCACCATATTTTTTGCCGGCTGTAACTTAGGCTGTGTATTTTGTCAGAACTTCGACATCAGCCATCTTCGCTACGGCAGCGAGAGGAGTATTGAGCAGTTGACTGAAGCGATGCTCGCCCTGCAAAATCGCCGCTGCAGCAACATCAATTTTGTAACGCCGACCCATCTGGCCGGCCCTATAGCTGCAGCCGTTGAATCAGCCAGAACCAAAGGCTTAACAATACCGACGGTTTATAACACCGGCGGCTATGATTCGGTCGATACCCTCAAGCTGCTGTCCGGCTTCATAGACATCTATATGCCGGATATGAAATACGCCGATTCAGATGTGGCAAAACAACTTTCAGATGCCCCCGATTACCCGCAAATTAACCGAGCTGCGGTGAAAGAGATGCACCGCCAAATCGGCGATTTGAAGGTTGAAAAGGGCCTGGCCGAGCGTGGTCTTTTGGTAAGACATCTCGTCCTGCCGAACCGGCTTGCCGGCAGCTTTGAGATAATAGATTTTTTAGCCGACGAAATTTCAACTTCCACAGCTATTAATGTAATGGCCCAATACCGGCCCTGCTACAGGGCTGACCGACATCCGCAGATAAACCGCTACCCACGTGCCGATGAAATTGAACAAGTCCGTCAACATGCAATGCAAAGAGGGCTGACGTTAATAAGATAGACAACTGCTCTGTTGAAAACGTTATTATTGTCATTTCGATCAACCCAAAGGCAATCTCGTTGTTTCAAGATATGAGATTGCTTCGGCTTCGCTCAGGGTGACTGTCCGGTCATTTTGTTAGATACTCTTAGCCAGCCGCACGTAGCCGCAGCGAAAATCACGATAATGCCCCCCGGCACAGCCCATATTCCTGGTCGTTCGCCTAAAAATAAAAATACCCAAACCGGATTAAGAACAGGCTCAATTACCGGCACCATAATTGCCTCAAGGGCGGTAACCCGTTTGATTGCAATCGAATAAAAAATATATGAAAGCCCCAATTGTACAATCCCGAGTGCCGCTAAAGCCAGCCATCCGGCCTGATTCGGCACTTGGCCGAACATAAAAGGAGCGCATACAATCACTGCCAGAATATTGCCGAGAAATATCGAACCCAACGGAAATTTGTCTTTCTGTCGGCGCATAAAAATTATCATCCCCGCAAAAGTAATACCCGCCAGTATTGCCAAAGCATTGCCCCAGTAATTGGCAAACTTGAGCCGGTCGAGGAAAAACAACGCCATTCCGAATATTGCCGCAAGAACCGTCAGCCATTCAACACCGCGCATCTTCTCATTGAGAAAATAAAATCCTGATATTGCAACGTATATCGGTGCGGTATATTGAAGAAAGATTGCGTTTGCCGCAGTCGTCAGTTTTGTAGCCAGAACGAACAGGATAACATTGGCCGCATAACATACCGCCCCTCCAATCTGGTCAAACGACCAGTTCAGATAATGCCGGCGAATCACAAACAGCATGACTGCCGTCGCCAAAAGGCACCGCCCCCCCGCTATCGACATCGGATTTAAGGAAATGAGTTTAATTAACAATCCCCCGAAGCTCCACAAAACAGCGGTTGCAACCAGAAGACCGACCGCCCCTATATGCTCGGATTTTGAATCTGTTGTCATAAAACCGTTCGCCTGAATTCATAACATCTGAACCCGAAACCACCCCGTGATTTTAAATAAAGCTGCCAAATTGTCAAGCAGCGGCGCGTCATAACAACAAAAGCGTCGCGGCGCAAGCCACCCGAAGGATAATTTTGTTATACCATCTTGTGGTTCGGCTGCTTGCGGCGCCCCAAGCATAATATTGTTACATTACTCTTTAATTCGGCCGCTTCAGCCGCGGCGAGACGGCGTCTCGACGGGTGCGCGGCTCGGCTTCTGTATATATTGTCAAATTGCCGAAACAGAAGCGCGGTCCATAAGTACTGCCGGACAAGGTGCCCGATAAAGGACCGAAGATTATTAAGCCCGACACCTATCTACCCTCCGTAGTTTTTAACTAAGGATGAGCGGCCGGTGTTTCATTATCAAACAAAAAAAATAAACTACAAAACGCAGATGCCCCCGATTCATCGAGAGCCTCGGATTTGGTTAATGCCTCTTTGCAATCTTGCCGAATATTACAATTGAGCCTTTTACTCAAAACTCTTAGAATAGAATTCGGCAGAATGACGAACCTTAAGGGAGCACCTGGAAATGATGGATGATAAACAGTATCAGACGCTAATGGCACTGTCATTTGTAAGCTGTTGTTTTGACATTAGTTACGCGTTCTGTGTTTTGGGGTTGATGCGTTGGTGCCGGTTCAGTCAATATGTCCGGGCCGGCGGCAGTGTTGGTGCGCAG
>DUZQ01000020.1 GCA_013349435.1 Planctomycetota bacterium
ATGGTTACCTGCGTAACGATGTTGATATTGTTTATCTACGGTGTTGTTCTGAACAGAAGCCCGGGCCTGCCGCGCAGGGTACGCAGCCAGATTTTTCTGATTCCGATGGTCGTAACATCCGGCCTAATAATACTTGACAGGCTTGAATGCGGTATTTGTCAAAAGAGCTTGCGCCGGATTCTGCGCACCGTTGTTATAACAATCGTGGTACTTGTAACCCTTCGTAATCTGCCTTCACCTTACCGTATGGGCGGCTCGACTCTTTCGGGACCGGTCCTGCGCAGGTTGAAAGCGATAGATGCCGACAAAACCTGGAATATCGCGTTCTCGGAAAAGATGAGATTGTTTTATATGGGCTTTCTTTATTACGGACAGTTTGATTACAAATTCAATATTGCAAGACAGGGCAAATATGATGTCCTTATCTGTCGGGTGGATGAAAAGCCGGCTGGTTCTGTCACACTTAACTGGGAACCTTTTGAAGATTCAGTGTCGCTGGTTGTAATTAACTGCCCGCTTCCTGCAGACAGGGTGGTTCTGGATGCAACGCTTGTCGAAGACTGATTTTCAAAAGAAGGTAAAAAAAACCGGGAAATTTCGTGAACCTTTATTGTTTATTGCCTTTAATCACAAACAAGATATTGCTGTAAGTAATTGCAATGTCTATGGTTACAGGAGCTCATCATTAAAACTGCTTTCTTACGCACAAAAGAACTTGAAAAAACTCGATGCATTCGGTATAATCAAACAAAATATAAGGTATTTGCATTTTGTCCGTGGGGATATTTAATTTTTGGAGGTCCCGGCCTAATTGGAGAAGGTCAGAGAGCAGTTACAGGTGCGAAAAGAACGGGCGGTGCTCGTGGCGGCGGCTCATCGAGGCCGGAAAAACCATAACGACAATTTGGTGGAACTTTCAGCCTTGGCACGGACGGCGGGCGCGATTGTCATCGATAGGTTCCAGCAGAAAATCTCCCGCATTCATCCTGCAACCTATATCGGCAAAGGAAAGGCCGAGATGCTCGCCGAAAGGGTAAAGAAAAATCGCGCCGATGTTATTATATTCGATAACGACCTTTCACCGGCGCAGATTCGTGAACTTGAAAAGATTATACAAAGGAAGGTACTGGACCGTAGCGAGCTGATTCTCGATATATTCGCGACCAGGGCCAAAACCCGCCAGGCGAAGCTTCAGGTTGACCTTGCGCAACTGGAATATACTTATCCAAGACTTACACGAATGTGGTCACACCTCGACACACTGGCGGGCGCCGCCGGAGGGACCGCCGCAGGAGCAGTGGGAGGGATCGGAACAAGGGGTACAGGTGAAAAGCAGCTTGAGATAGACAGAAGGCTCGTTGCAAAAAGAATTACCGAGCTAAAGCGACAGTTGGCTGGTATCGATAAAAGAAAGCTTCGGGAGATAGCCGGTCGGGCCGGACACTATAAAATCTGCCTCGTAGGATATACAAACGCCGGGAAAAGCACGCTTATGAATGCATTAACCGCCGCCGGTGTTTTCGTTGAAGACAAGCTGTTTGCCACCTTAGACACTCGAACCCGCAAGTGGATCCTCGAAGGAGCCTCCGAGGTGCTTCTCAGTGATACGGTCGGATTTGTAAGGCACCTGCCGCACCATTTAGTCGCCTCGTTCAAAGCCACCCTCGAAGAAGCGGTGAACGCCGACCTGCTGCTGCACCTGGCCGACGCCTCGAACCCGGAAGCCTTTGAACAAATCGAAAGTGTGGACAACGTGCTGGCGGATATCGGCTGCGCCCAAAAAGAAAAACTTCTCCTGCTCAATAAAGCCGATGCGCTCGGCGACATAGCTGTTTTTGAGGCACTACAGACGGTGTACCCCGATGCGATATGCATCTCAGCCAAGACCGGCCTGAATCTGGACAGGCTGGCTGCCGCCGTACTTGCAAAAATAAAAGGCTCCGACGTTACCATTCAGGTAAGCTGCAGTGCGGGAAACGGCAAGGTGCAAAGTTTCCTCAGAGCAAACGCGGCGATTTTGGACCGACAGTACATCGACAGCAGCGTAACAATAAAGGCCAGACTCGGTAAAAATCAGCTTGCCCTCTTGAAAAGGCTAAAACCGCGGGAGCTGGAAGTCATAGAGAGCTTTTGACATTTACGTTAATTATTGAGAAATACGAAGAAATGGAATCCAGCCAAATAACAAAGAAAGACCGCTGGATGGCACAAAGGTGCGCCGAATGCCTTGTGTGCAAACGCGCGCGCAGCAAACAAAAGGGCCTGGCTTTCTGGCTGGTTAAGAATATTGAATCACGTATTTGTCCCTTTTGCAGAGCCTACGAAAAAGTACATGGCCGAAAAGCTCACCTGCCTCAACCTTAGCATAGTTCTCAGTTGCTTTTTCCCGTCTGCCTTGGCGTAAGAACCTTTGTCGCGGTGCGACTGGATTAGCACTTGGCCTCAACACGGCGTAAGATGACAGCTCAAGGCGCAGGCTGGGTCATAAAGAAATGTGTGAAAAAAAATTACAAATTTTGGTCGTGTTTCAAAAAGCAACAAAACCGTTATTATTGGACCTTTCAAAGCGTTCCCGACATCCGCGTTTGTCCGATACTATATGATGTGTTTCACAGACAAAACCTCGACTCATTTAGTACCTTACAGTCTTCACTTTAACTTTGGCAACACTCCTGGACCGATTCAAGAAAATCCGTCCGCCCGTCCGATATGCTCATTATAAGAAGCCTGAGTCCTGGATTTAGATGGAGCAAAGATATGAGCAAACGGGAAATCATCGACTTTATAATCGAGATTAACAAAGGGGCCAAGCCGGAGTTTCTGGCGCAGTTCTCGGCAGAAGAACTCGACTTGTATCTGGAGCATCTTATGGAACTCGACCTCGAAGAAATTGCTCTGTGTGCTTAGCTTCTTTCGGCTTCACCCAAACTGCGGTTCGACCGGTTGAGGACTTACCCGGTGCTTGTTCTGGGTGCTGTTTAATCAATAAACATAAAGCACTTTCAAACCGGTTGTTGCATCCTCTTCTTTAACCGCTCCAGAGCGATAAAATAAGCATTCCTGCACTGCTTGACAAAGCAATACATTTAGGTTATAATAAAGTGTTTCGCTTAAGTCGATATTTGTGTATATTATCGGCCCTTAGATAAAAGTTCTGACATAAAATAAATGATAACCGAAACAAAATACATTAATGACGAAGTGGCAGGATAAATAGATGGCAAAAGGCCAGCCGATAGACAGGCGGAAGGATTCTGATCACAGGACACGGATTGACAAATGGTTCAATGCCGCAATCAAGGCCGGGGCAAGTGATTTACACCTGAAAGTAAACCAATGCCCCAAGATGCGGGTTCGCACAAAGCTCAAAGATACCAGCGGCGAAGTACTCACCCCGGAACGAATCGAAGAGATAATCTTCGAGATTATGACGGATGAGCAAAAGGAATTCTTTCTGAAAAACGGGACTATCGACTTTGGATATGAAGTCAGTGAGGCCCACCGTTTTCGGGTAAACGTCTTTCGCCAGCGTGGAGTGATGAGTCTTGCCGCAAGGCATATCACCAGCGATATACCCCCATTTGAAACGTTACACCTGCCGCCGGTAGTACACAAGATTGCAGAGCACAATGAGGGGCTCGTCCTCGTAACAGGACCCGCAGGGTGTGGAAAAAGCACCACTATTGCTTCTATGATTGACCATATAAACAAGAACAGGGCCTGTCATATTATCATAATCGAGGACCCCATAGAGTTTCTGCACAAAGATATAAAAGCCATCGTTTCTCAAAGAGAAATTGGTATTGATGTGGTTGACTATGTCGAGGCATTACGCTCCCTTACAAGGCAGGACCCTGATGTCGTTGTTGTCGGCGAGATAAGGGACAATCACACACTCACCGCCGCAATGAGAGCCGCTGAAACCGGTCATCTCGTTTTTGCCACACTTCACGCCGCAAACGCCGCCCAGACAGTTCAGCGAGTCCTCGACTTATACCCCCAGGAAGAAAGAGAGCTTGTCAGGCAGACCTTCGCCGTGGCGGTAAGGGCTGTCATCAGCCAGAATCTTCTCCCCGGCCTGAAAAAAGAAGCCCAAAGGATACCGGCAACCGAGATTATGATCGCCACTCCTATTGTCAGAAGACTTATTTCCGAGGGCAGGGAGGGTGACCTGCCGAACGCCATCAGGGCCGGCACCGGCGAAGGAATGCGGGACTTCACAGAAAGCCTACGGATACTTGTCGAAGAAGAATGGATTGATCTCAAGGTCGCCCTGCAGTACGCTCCAAAGAAGGAAGAGCTGACAATGGCGCTTAAGGGAATTCGAGCCACCGCTACCGGAATCATTTGAACCGCGCCCGCTACTTCTGTATCTCGGGGCCGAGCCGGGATATTTCACTTGCCGTGAGGCAGAGTCGAACAGAGCTTATTTAGAAATCCGTTAAAATGGTTTACAAAGCGATTGAAAAAAAATCAAATTGCTCTGTTGAAAGGATACTCCATCAGGTCATTGCGAGCGAAGCAATCTTATGTCTTGAAAAATCGAGATTGCCACCCATTCGACTCGCTGCTCTCGCTCAGGGCAGGCATTCTGCTTCGCAGGCCTCGCAATGACAATAATAATGTTTTCTACAGAGAAATATCAAATATCAAATATACAATACTTGTATTCGTCAAGACGGGGATAAGATATAAATGCCCCTGTGCTACCGGACATCTTGTTTTTTCCGGAGTTTTGCAACGAAGGGCCTTTTAGCAGAGATTTTTTTACGGATATATTGGTTTGATTTTTTTTGCCGGACCTGCTATTGTACCAAAATTGAGGCCCAGGCCCGGTTATCCAGAATAGCAGGGCGGAGATAAAGGTACTATTGCTTATGGAAAAACTTAACAAAAGCCGTACACTTGGGAGCATCCTATGCCGATTTTATTAGCCGCCGGGACCGGTTACGGCGGATATATATCCCCGGTGAAGTTCGTTGTCTTTGTGGTCCTTTTCTTCGCCTTGTTACTGTTGCTTAGATGGGTGCACACAGACGCACAGGCTGTTAGAACAAAGGTCAATACGTGGACCGCCGCCTTCGCTGCTGCCGGAGTTGGAGCAATTGTTATTTGGCTGCTTGCACCTTTTTTCGTAGCCGGACTGCTCTTTTACCTCATTGCCGTAGGAGCCACCGCCACCGCCTACGTTGTGCACCGAAACGCAAGGGTCGCCGATTTCGAACGGGTACTTACTGCTCAACACTTAAAGGGTATTTTTGTAAATGAAAAAAAGAAATTTGCCGTAACGACAAAAGGCATATCTTTTATCACTGCCAATAACAACAAGGCACCCCTGCCGAGTGCCAAAACGCCCGAAGCATACGGTTACAAAACCGCCTGTGAAGTATTTGAAGATGCTATCTGGCGACGTACGAGCGACATAATTTTCCAGCCCACTACCAAGGGCTATTCAGTTACATACAACATCGACGGGATTCTCACAAAACAGCCCGAAAAAACAAAAGAACAGATGGAGTATTTTATACATTATCTCAAAGAGCTTGCCGATCTCGATACAAACGAACGGAGAAAACCTCAAACAGGGAACTTCAAGGTCATTAGGGATTCACAGGAGTTTAAGTGGGAAGTTGCCGTAGCAGGCTCAACCGCCGGCGAGCAGGTCAAGCTCACAAAAGGTATGGCATACAGCGTTATGGTGCTCGAAGATATTGGCCTTGATCACGACCAACTGCTTCGGCTTGGCTCAATTCGAGACCTTGATAAGGGCATATTCATAATATCAGGACCTAAAAAAAGTGGAGTAACCACGACGCTTTACGCCCTCCTTGGCAACCATGATCCTTTTTTGAACAACATAAACACCCTCGAAAAAAAGCCCGCCGCCGAACTAAGTAATATCACTCAGCACACCTTCTCTTTAGGTGATACGGGAATCACGACTTATGCCAGAAAGTTGCAGACCATTCTCAGGACCGCTCCTGATATAATCGGTATCGCTGACTGTGAAGACGCAAAATGTGCGCAACTTGCGTGCGCGGCCGCCAGGGACGGCAAAATCGTATATGTTACTATTGAAGCTGCAAACGTAATCAGCGCCCTTGGCAAATGGCTCAAACTCGTACCAGACAAAAACTCAGCCATCGAAAACCTCATCGGAATACTCTGCCAAAGACTTGTCAGAAAACTTTGTGACGAATGTAAGCAGGCATATCAACCAAAGCAGGACCTGTGCAGAAAGTTGAACATCCCCGCCGACAAAATGAAGCTCCTGTACAGGGCTGGAGTCATGCAATACGACAAGCGTGGCAGACCGATACCCTGTGAAAACTGCCAGGGAACAGGATTCTTCGGTAGAACCGGTATCTTTGAGGTTGCCATGGTCGATGAAAAAACAAAAAAGGCCGTTAAAGAGGCACAATCCCTCCGTGAAATATCTTCTCACTTCAGGCGTTCCGGTATGCTCTACATGCAGGAACAGGCCGTCAAAAAAGTTTCTGAAGGGATAACCGCTATCAATGAAGTCATCAAAAAATTCTCGGCAACACCGAAAGGCCAGAAGTCCAAGCAATAATACGGAAAAGGTTAATGCAAATAATATAATTAGTCAGGAGACAACATGTTTGCTGCGGCGGGCATAATATTAATTTCTATCTTGTGCGTGTCTCATCTTTATCTTAAAAGCTCTGCGCCCAGGTCATTTACATCTGTGATTTCAGCCGTCATCGCGGTTATTGCGGCTCTTGGCTACTATGAAATTGCATCGAATATACTGATATCGAGAAGTATCGGCGGGCAATGGGTGCAGCCGGTCGTCTTTGCAGGCATCTTCATTGCTGTTCTTGCTGCCACCAAGGTCCTGGCTGATTTTGTTCTTCCGCAGAATGTTGATTTCGGGCAGTTGCCCGCTCACCTGACTGCCGTCGTCTGTGGCATTATCGCCGGTATTATTATATCAGGTGCTTTGTTTATCGCCGTAGCCTTATGTCCTCTTGATCTCAAATGGCCTTATGCCCGCTTCGAAGACAATAACATCAATATAAGCAGTCCGAAAAGGTCGCTCCTTAATTCAGATGGAATCGTGGCGGGCCTGTTCGGTTGGATTAGCAGGGGTTCTCTAAGCTCAGGCAAGAGCTTTGCCGTATATCATGCCAACTTCATAGACCAGCTCCATCTGAACCGCCACAAAGCGAAAGAAGGAGTGTACATGATTGCCGCCGCTGAGGCGGTTGTGCTGCCCGAGAAAAACGCTGTTCGCATATTCGACGTCGACCGGCGAAGCTATACCTTTGTCAGGATGGGGCTAAGAGCTGGAGAAATCGACCGTGGGGGAGCGATGGATAAACAGGGCGGTATCTCCTTTACTCCTTCACAGGTCAGACTACTATGCAAGCCTAAGGACCAGGCCGGGGAAATGAGCGGAACCGCGCATCCGGTTTATCCGGAAGGACGGTTACTTGACGATGAGCTTGTGGAATTGCAACTCTCCGAAACCATCAGCATTTCCAGAGGCGGATTCGAGACTTTTTCCCGGTACGGCAGGGTTGGCTGGGTTGACATTGCCTTTAGTGTCCCGGCTGATATGACGCCCATACTGCTCGAATTCAAGCAAAACACCGTTGTGTCGTTGCCCAAGCCGGTTATAGGAGACGCCGAAACAGAGGTCTTTCCCGGGACCGAAGAAGACGAGTCTGAACAAGCAGAATACTACGACCAGTATGAAGAAGAAGCTGAAGAAGATAGACGAGGCCGGCGCGAACGGTAAAAGGTTGACGGAGCGTGATGAGAATTGTTGGAGGGTGGATCGGTGGGGTGGTGAGTGGGAAATGCAAAGTAAGAGTGCAAGATTGTGGAATCCCCCTTTGGCGGACGGCTGATTTTATTGATGCGTGATACGTATTGCGTATTTCGTGATGCGTATTGCGTTAGAGGAACGGCTTCGGGGATAGTTCTAAATAGTTCCCTCCACTTCGATCCGACAAGTTGGGAATCCGGTCGGGATGACATAAAAAGCGAAAAGTGTAAAGCGTAGAACGAAAAGCCGTGGAATGCTTCGCCATTACTGTTTCATGCTGGATTCCGGACTTAATCCGGCATCCAGAACGACTTGGATACCGGCTCCCGTTCGGCTTCGCTCAGGGCAGGCTTGGCCGGTATGACATTTTCCTGAGCTGGTATAAACTACATCAGGAATCCAGAATCTTAAAAACTGGCTTCCATTTGGAGTTTACGCCGTACCCCGATACGGTGCTAAAATGACAATATGCGCGACTAAGATTCTTCGCCTTCGGCTCAGAATGACGTATATAAGGTTTTCAAAAGCGCAAAAAATACTTACCTGCGTCCCTGTACCTGCCTCTAAAAGGGTATTATAAACAAGTTCCACCCTTTGTAAACTATAAGCCCTCACGGCCGGGGGCAGAGTTTCTTGAAATACTATCGATTTGATGTATAATCATCTTTCATGAAAAAGTTTGACCCAACAAAACCGGACAAATTTGTCGTAATGAGCCGTCGTGAGGTCCGCAGTTTTGACGCCTGGGCGATAAACGACCTTGAAATACCCGGCCCCTGCCTGATGGAAAACGCAGGCAGAAGCTGCGCCGAGCTTATTATCGCCGAATTAGAAGGCATCGACAATCCAAAGGTCTGCATCTTCTGCGGAATCGGCAACAACGGCGGCGACGGTTACGTGATAGCCAGACACCTCGCCTGCGCCGGTATTGAGCCGAAGATAGTGATATGCGGTGATAAGACCAGGATAAAAGGTGATGCCCGGATTAATCTTAACATCGCAGAAGGCCTTAAGCTGCCTATCGACCAACTGGACATAACGCCGGGCCTAATTGCCGTTCAAGTTAAGACATTCACGAACGGGTGTAACATGCTCGTTGACGCCCTGTTCGGAACAGGACTCAGAGGCGAGCTTGCTAACCCTTATCGCGAGCTTATCAATACCGTTAACGCCTGCAATCTGCCCGTTTTAGCTGTGGATATCCCGTCTGGTCTTGACTGTGACACGGGCCGGCCCCTGCCTGAAGCGATAAAGGCCGCTCATACCGTTACCTTTGCTGCTGTAAAGAAAGGTTTTGTTGAAGATGCCGACTCGATTAAATACACCGGTCCGGTTTATGTCGCCTCCATAGGCGTTGAACCTCATTTGGCCGGACAAGCACAATAACAACCTAAATCAAATCCAAGCAAGCATTGTGGGTCTAAAACGGGCTGCTTGTTCGTGCAAGAGAATCATATCCAATCAGGTACATAAACCTGCTCTGGTTGAATATAGGAACCCGAAGTGTATTTGCCCGCCTCAAAATTTCGTTGTATTGCTCAGCACTTGCTACCGACTCCTGATACCTCTGGTCAATCATCAAGTCAAGTTCAATATCCTGACGGGTAGGCTGTTCCATCTGGACTGGAGGCTCTCCGAGAACTACGAAATCAGTGTTTATAGTCACCTCCTGCGCTAGGCGTCCCCCCCACCGCTCTATCAACCGCTCGACTTTCTCTTTGCCGTCGCGGTCAATTTCTCCGTCACGGTCGAAGTCAAACCGGCCGGCAACCACAAATACATTACTCTTTTTGCTGTCCCATATCAGATTTGCTATGATGTCCTCATGCACAATAGGATTCTTTTTGGAAGATGTATTGATTCTGGCCGCTGAAACCGTATCGCTAACGTGGAAAACCTCTATCTCAGCCTTACTCTTTCCGTTTTCCGGTATCGGTACATTTTTATCGTAAACAGAAAAAGTCAGACCCCGGTAAACGTGGTCCGAAGAGCCGATATCCAGATACACCACGTCCGTCTGCCTGTCGATATCAACTATCCTTGCATCCGGATTATATGCCTCAACTTCGGTATCCGGACGCGGCTTTATCTTTTCAAGCCGACTCAGCGCATCCTGCAACGCTTCATCCGTCTTTGCCGATTGAGTCTGCAACTTCAGCAGCTCTTTGTTCTTCTGTTTAAGTTTGTCCTCCGCAACCTGGAGCCTGTCCATATATATCTTTACCTGGTCGTTTACCGACTCCTGCATCAACGCTTTGAGCTGGTCGTACTTGCCCTGGATTTCATCAGCCATAGCCTGGAAGCGGCTCTTCTCTTCAATCAGACGCCGCTCCTCCAGGCGCCAATTCTCCTGCGCAACATCAATGTTTTTGTGAGTCTCATTTAACAAAGCCTCCATACTGCGGGCGGCGGCGCGAGCCGTATCAAGTTCGCTCTTCAATGACCTTATTGTCTGCAAAAGGTCGAAGCCGTCGGGACCGTAAGTGCCCGAAGCATCATCACCAAGAAGCTCAACAGTCTCATTGATTTGCATCTTCGCCCCATTGACACGAACCGATGCCGTCGCGCCCTCAACAAACTCGCCCGTAATCGCGGAAACCATTTCATCAAGGTATGTCAACATAGTCCCAAGAATCGTCTCTCGAGCCAGCGGCTTGCCTACTGTCTTGCTCAACTCGCGAACTTCCCTGTCGTTGGCCAGCTTTCCCAGTTCTACAGCCATATCATCTCTCTGCACTTTATAGTCCTCGGACTTGACATAGAAGAATACCGCGAATACCGCTGCTACAAGGAAAAGTCCCACAAAAGTCAATACCGTATAAAGCATCATGCCGCCTTGCGATGGTCTGCCACCTGGCATAATAAAACTCCTTCAAATCTAATACACACCCTCAAAAACCGACGAAAATACCCAACTGCTGGATATCGCGATTATAGTATGCCCGAAAACACCCTGCACGTCAACAAGAAATATTTATAATGCTTTCGGTTATGTTTTCCTGTTTGCCCGCGATAAGAGTGCCTTCGGTTTCAACTGAGGCTCACACCTGCTAAACAAAGTGCCCCGTTTTTCAGTCCACCCGGATGCCGCGCTGCTCGAGCCATTCTTTCAAATCGCCCATCTCGGTATCGAAGACTTCATTATCATAATCTTCTTCGAGCTTGCCGATATGGCTTGCAAGTTCGGGCTGCATCTCGATAATTTCCGACAGTTTTCTCTCAAACTCCTCACCGATGCTCTTGAGCTTCTCAAGCTCGATATGTATTCCCAAAATATTTGCCAGCAGTCTCGACACCGCGCTGATGCACCCGGGATTCTGGCCCTGAACATACGCCGGTATCTCCGCAACCAGCGTCATCATACCCACACCTTCATCCCTGGCCCGAGCGGTCATATGGGTTACAATACTCGCCGGTCCCTCATAATTGCTCATCCTTACTCCGTAGCGTCTCACCGTTTTCTTCATGTCACCATCCGAAACAGAGCATGTAAACCTCGGCTGACGTGTATGAGGAACTAATCCGGCTACGCTGCCTATAAAATATATTGTCTTTACACCGAACCGGTGACACACCGAAAAAATGCAATCGGCGTACTCTTCCCACTTGAGGTTCGGCTCCTTGCCGGCAAATAAAACCAGGTTATTTTCTTCGCTTAAAAAAAACGTATTTCTCGGCATATCGCATGATTCTACAATCCCGTCTCGTATCCTTGTGTGGGGGCGAAACATAGCCGTAATTTCCATCGAACCCGGAAAGCTGTATATATAAAACCCCTCCGGCTTTATCTGGGCCGATTTGGGCGCATCCAACTGCTCCACAAAGAATTTGACCGTCCCGGTCGAAATATTACCACCATCCATCCACCCCGAAAGGCCAATTAACAACCGACCCTCATCGAGCTTCGCTCGCCTGTAAATTCTAAGTTTATCAGATGTCACTTTCACAACCCCTTTTATGTCCCGCTTAACGCCATCCCCACATCTTTCGGTTGCGTAATTCACAAACTATTGTAAACTGATTATATCGTTTTGTAAATGAATAATCCTGAAACTGATTTTATGACCAATTATGAACGATTACGAACCGGGACAAATTGGAAAATTCCTCATCCTTTTCGGATTGATTGTCGTCTCAGTAGGCCTGGTTATCACGCTGCTGAGCCGCTTAGGAGTATTCAGGCTGCCCGGCGACCTGCAATTCGGCTCAAAAAACTGGCGAATCTTCATCCCAATTACCAGTTGCGTCGTAATTTCCGTCATACTGACGATAATCTTATGGATAATCAATTTATTTCGCGGATAAACAGCAAATATGCCGAAACAAAGGTTACAGAAAATCATGGCTGCCGCCGGAGTCGCCTCCCGGCGAAAATGCGAAGAGCTTATCACTGACGGCGTCGTAAGAGTCAACCGCAAAACTATCGATGAATTACCCGCCTTCGCCGACCCTGAGACCGACATTATAACCGTCCAGGGCAAAAAAATCCGTCCCGCCGAAAAGGTTTATTTCCTCCTGAACAAACCAAAAGGTGTCATCTGTACCAACTTTGACCCTGCGGGCAGAAAAAAAGCCGTTGACCTTATCGATTGTCCCCGGCGAATCTTCTGTGCCGGAAGGCTCGACGCCGACACAACCGGCGCTATCATCATCACTAACGATTCGGACCTTGCCAACCGCCTCACGCATCCAAGGTACGAACTGCCCAAAACATACGAGGTAAAGATACGCGGACGTATTGAAGGGGAAAGCCTCGAAAAACTCAAAAAAGGGGTCTGGCTCGCAGAGGGAAAGACCGGCCGGGCCGCCGTTAAGGTCATCAGAAGAACCGCATCCGAATCATTCGTTCAGTTAACCATCCGTCGCGGCCTCAACCGCCAGGTCCGCCGAACCATCGCAAAACTCGGATACAAGGTAAAGGCACTCAAACGAACCAAAATCGGAAACATCACCATTAAAGACCTGCCTCTCGGCACATACAAAAAACTCACAAAATCCCATATCAACTACCTTAAAAAAATAACACACCTGTGAATTCGGCCTGTCGCTGCTTAGTTGGGTACATAAGCAAATCGAATGGCCGAGCCCTCTGTTCCCGCTCGTTACGGATAGTCCTGACATAGCCGGGTCATTCCACTTGCCGTGAGCAAAATCGAACGGAGCTTGTCGAGGAAAGCTTTCAAATTTTTCTCAAAGCGGTTCAAAATTTTTAGGCCAGATGCTTCGTCCGGCGTATCCCGACACATTGTGATACGCCGGAATCGGAATGACGTTTGGTATGTCATTCCAGGCTTGCTTGCCCTCCGTAGCTTTGTGCGAAGGAGGGACTCGGAATCCAAAAAAATGTCACCCCGACCTGCGATGCCGCTGCTGGAATGACAACGGATAGCTTCGTGATGCTGTTTTTTTCTGGATCCCGGCTCGCTGGCCGGGATGACAGGAAAGGATATTGTATATCCAACACCGAATTTCGAATAACAACGTGGTAGAGATTCTTCGCTTCGCTCGGAATGGCGACATAAATCCCCGTCTCCGCGGGGATGAAATTTCTCGACGGGGATGACAGGAAAGAATATCGGATATTCAAGTCCCTTAAAAGACGAAGGTATGCGAACGTCGAATGACGAAGTAAACCGGTTCGATACATCGCACCCTACAACCGTTCATATATCGTCGCTCGTCGCTCGAGATTCGTGGCTCGATGTTTGAATGGCTTTGCCATGGAATTTAATTATGGATTCCCGCCTTCGCGGGAATGACAATGAGCCGCTGCGCGGGATATTTCAATAGATACCTCGACAGGCTCGGAATTACGGTTCTGGATTCCGGCTGTGGGGGCTTGTAGTTTACAAAAGAGAAGGATTTCTGTACAATTAACTTTTAGAGGCAGGCGCAGACCCGAAAATAAGAATAGTTCGATCAAGGGAAGAAAGCTATGGGCAAGACAAGTTCAAATGATTCGCCAAAAAGCGACGAGGTTCCCAAACGAAAATTTAGCCAAGAGCAGTACGATATGCTCAAACGCTGCTCGGATAAAAAGGATATGACAGAGTGGAACGAGTGGCGAAACGATGTTGTTGGTGGCACATGGATTCATTTGGAGAAAGCATACTTGAAGCGATTTTGTCTGGAAAGCGCCTCACTATACAAGGTTAATCTGAAAGGTGCAGAACTTCAAGAGGCAAATCTGCAAGGTGCCGATTTTATAAGAGCCAATCTTAGAGAAGCCGACCTTAGAGGTGCCGACCTCAGAGAAGCTGAACTCACTCAGGCCAATATGCAGTTAGTAAAGTTCGACTCAAGGACTCGTTGTAGCAGTCTAAAGGGTGAGGATTTCTATGGGAGTCCTGTATTTAAGCGGTTTGTTGAGGACGCCGATTTTCTGGAAGACTTCAGAAGCAGGCATCCAGCTATATATTGGATATGGTTTGTGTTTTCAGATTGCGGGAGGTCTATTGGGCTGTGGGCTGCATGGTCATTGGCGTTTGCAGTTTTCTATGCCCACGTTTTCTACAGGCTTGGGCCGGGGGCTATGAGGGTGGCTGACCTGCCGTGGAATTTTTCTACGGTTGTTTATTATAGTGTGGTGACGTTTACGACGTTGGGTTTCGGAGACGTTGTGCCAAAGACGAACGCTGCGGCGTGGTGGGTGATGGCTGAGGTAATCACCGGATATGTAATGTTAGGCGGATTGATCAGTATATTTGCAAACAAATTGGCAAGAAGAAGCTAAAAGGCGATATTCGTCGCTGGTTGCTCGTGACTCGTCGCACGTCGCTCGTGACTCGTCGCACGTGATTCGTGGCTCGATGTTTAAATGGCTTCGCCAAGGAATTTAATTATGGATTCCCGCCTTCGCGGGAATGACAGAGGAGGCGGTTATTATAAGTCGTGGCGGGCGTTTTTAGTCAACCTGTGAGATGTTCGAGAGGGCTTTTTCAAGTTCGGCTAAATTGTTTATGGGTTGTTTGCAGGTGTAGTTTTCGCATACGTAGGCAGTGGCTTTTGAGTCGATAGGTTTTTGGGCGGCTATGAACGGTACGATTTTTTCGATAGGCTCGCCGGCTTGGCCCATCTGGTGAAAGAGAACAACCGTATTAGGCAGAAACCTTGAGCGGATAAGCTTGAGCATCTGTTTAGTATCGTCCGAGCCGGCGTCCCCAGCGATGACAATTTCCCGTCTTGGGCAGAGGAGAAAATCGACGGCTAAGAGCATATAGGCCAGGCTGCCGGGTGATTGTCGCAACTGCTCCGAGAAGTATTGAAGTGTTTTCAGACCGTGGTCGATGAATCTCGGCGTCATTGTGGCCTGGCCGAGTCGTAGAAGGGCAAGAGCGGCAACAGAGTTGCCGGAAGGCATGGAGCCGTCATAAGCCGGTTTGTTTCGGGTAATCAGTTGTTCAGAGTCGCTTGCAGCCAGAAAGAATCCGCCCCGGTCGGGGTCACCGAAAAGTTCTACCATTTGCCCAGCGAGCCTTTTCGCTTCGGCGAGCCGGCTTGCATCAAAATCGGCCTCATACAAATCGAATAAGCCTGTAATCATAAATGCGTAGTCATTCAGGAATCCGGGTTCGACGGCGCGCCTTTTGGCATAGTATCTCATCAAGCGGCCGTCCTTTTGAAGTTCGGTCAGAACGAATCGGGCGGCACGTTGGGCGGCTTTTGTGTACTTTTCTTCGCCTAAGACCTGACCGCCAAGTGCGAACGATGAAATCATAAGGCCGTTCCATGCAGTGATAATCTTTTCGTCCCTGTGCGGGCGGGGCCTTTTGGCACGGACGTAAAATAGCTTTTGCCTGGCTTTTGACAGGATATTTTCTATCCGGCCGGGCGTAAGCTTGATTTCCTCGTGTAACTGTTCGAGCGACTTTGAGATGTGTAATATGGTTTTGCCTTCTTCAAAGTTGCCGCGTTTTGTTACGCCGTATCGCAGTTTGAAAATCTTTGCGTGTTCAGCGCCGATAATTTGCTGTATCTCGTTGGGTTCCCACAGATAGAAGGTTCCTTCCCTGCCTTCGCTGTCTGCGTCTTCGGCGCTGTAAAAACCACCTTTAGGGTCGGTCATATCGCGCAAGACATATTCTAAAATCTCACGTGCTATGCCGGCATATCTTTGATTTTGTGTAATCTGGTATGCCCGGAGGTATGCCCTGCACAAAAGTGCCTGGTCGTAGAGCATCTTTTCAAAATGGGGCACGAGCCAGACGGCGTCTGTTGAGTAGCGGTGGAAGCCACCTGCGAGATGGTCATAAATCCCGCCGTCAGCCATTGCGTTCAGTGTTGTTTCAACCATTTTCAGGGCCTGGTCCTCACCGGTTCTGTGCCAATATCTCATTAACATCGAAAGATTATGTGGTTGAGGGAACTTCGGTGACCGTCCGAAACCGCCGTAGTCAGGGTCGAATATGGTTGCACAATCTGAATATGCCTTTTTGAAGATATCGGTTGAAAGTTTCTCTGCATCGGGTCGGTCATCCCGGATGGCGATTATATCGCTGATTTTTCCTGCAGAATCGACAAGTTCGTCCCTGCGGTTTTTCCATGCTTGGGCGACAGTGAGCAGGATACTTTTAAAACCTCTTTGTGCGAATGTATCTTCGGGTGGAAAATATGTGCCGCCGAAAAAAGGCTCCCCCTGCGGTGTCAGAAAAACCGACAGAGGCCAGCCTCCGGAACCCGTCATCATTTGAACGGCGGTCATGTAAACATTATCGACATCCGGGCGATGCTCGCGGTCAACCTTAATCGAGATGAAATGCTCGTTCATAATCCGGGCGATTTCGGCGTTTTCGAAGCTCTCGTGGGCCATTACATGGCACCAGTGGCAGGTGGAGTAGCCGATTGAAAGAAAGACGGGTTTGTTCTGTTTTTTTGCGCTTTCAAAGGCTTCATCCGACCAGGGATACCAGTTGACCGGATTATAAGCATGCTCAAGCAGGTATGGGCTTGTTTCATTTATGAGTTGGTTGGCACGTTTTTTCGGCTCTGTTTCAATAGCCATATTATTTTTACCTCCCGTTACGCTTCGGTTGTGGGTACCGGGGCGGGCCGACTTCGGCTCAGAATGACATTTTTAAGGTTTTTATCGAGCATCATCAAAAATCAAGGGCCAGTTTTCGAGCCTCTTCAATAGCGACGTTTTTATTGGTTTCAGCGACCGCGGGGCCGGCTTGCAGTGTCGGCTCGATAATTATAGACTTTATATCCTCAAAACCGATGAATCTGAATATCTGTTCTACATATTTTATTTGCAGGTCGAACGCTTCGGCGTCGCTGCCCGGCGGATATCGGCCGCCGCGGGCATATACCACCAACAGGGGCTTTCCAACAACAAGGCCTTCATATCCTTTCTCTTGGCTGAATGTAAATGTATATCCCGGCTGAACAAGCAAGTCGATATACTGCTTAAGCCGGTAGGGAATGGAGAAGTTCCACATGGGAACAGCAAGGAGATATTTGTCGGCGGATTTAAACTGCTCGATTATGCCTTCAACCCCTTTCCATGCGTTAAGTTGGGCTTGTGAATGCTCCTTGGCGTGGAGAATTGTATATTTTGCCTCTACTGCCGGACCGTCAAAGGCCGGCAAAGACTCTTCGAAAACGTTTAACTTAGTTATCTCGTCGTTTGGGTTGTATTGTTTGTATGCTTCAATGAAGGCATTTGCAACTGCGGCCGAGTGTGAGCGTCTGGTTCTCGGCGAGGCCAGGATATATAATAGCCTGCCCATAATATTTTCCTCTACAAACCCTACTTACTTAGTGGAGTACGCTGTACAGCAATGTTTGTTGGTAAAAAAATAGAAATTTTTACAGGGGTTTTCGCCAGTGTCTGCCGTCGGATTCGATAAGGTTGTCGGCCTGGCTGAAGCTGTCGTTGCCGGCGGGGTATGGGTGGGGCGGTAAATCGGTATTTTTCCATGCTTCAAGAACCGGCTCCAGCAACTCCCAGGATACTTGTACGTCATCCTGCCTTGTAAAGAGGGTCTGGTCGCCGGCCATGCAGTCCAACAGAAGTCTTTGATATGCCTCGGGCAATTCGGCGCCGAAGATGTCGGCGTAATTGAAGTCCATATTCAGTGTTCCGATACAGGCCTTGGAACCGGGCCTTTTTGCCTGGAAGCTCAGGCTGATGCCTTCATTAGGCTGAATCTTTAATACCAATACATTAGCGGGCATATCGCCGAGTCCCACTGAAGCAAACATCGAATGGGGCACTTTTTTAAAGGTTATCGCGATCTCTGTAAGCTTTGCGGAGAGTCTTTTGCCGGTCCTCAGATAAAACGGCACCCCTTTCCACCGCCAGTTGTCTATAAACATTTTGGCGGCGACGAATGTTTCGGTGTTTGAATCCGGGGCGACGCCGGGTTCTTGCCTGAAGCCGCAGACATTTTTCCCATCAACGGTCCCGGCGGTGTAACGGCCCCTTATGATATCTGTATGCCACGGCAAAAGGTTAAACGGTCGAATTGACCGAAGCAGTTTGACCTTTTCATCCCGGATGTGGTCGGGGTAAAATGAGGTTGGCGGCTCCATCGCGACAAGCGAGAGCATACTTAACATGTGGTTTTGAAACATATCGCGAAGTGCGCCGGCTTTGTCGTAGTAGCTTGCGCGGTGGCCGACGCCGAGAGATTCAGCTATGGTGATTTGAATATGGTCGATGTAATTTCTGTTCCAGAGCGGCTCGAATATCGCGTTGGCAAACCTGAACATTAAGATATTCTGTACGGTCTCTTTGCCTAAGTAGTGGTCGATACGGTATATCTGTGATTCTTTGAAGCATTCGTGGATTTTTGTGTTAAGCTCAACGGCGGTTTTCAGGTCGGAGCCGAACGGTTTTTCCACAACCAGTTTCGGTTGATTCCGGTTATCACTTTGGTTGCAACAGGATAGTGTCGCCTTGCCGAGCCGGTCTATAATGGTTGTGTAAAGCAGGGGGGGGACGGCAAGGTAAAATATCCGGTTGCTTTCGATTTTGTAAGTTGCTTCCAGTTCCGTTATGCGTTTTTTTATTCGTTTATAAAACTGCTCATCGTCATAGTCGCCGCTGATATAATAGAGGTTGTTTATGAAATCTTTTTGGTGGCCGGCTTGTATTGTGTCTTGTGCGATTTTGCGGAAGTCATCATCGGAAAGCTTTTTTCTGCTGCAGCCCAAAAGATAGAACCGCTCACTCAGCAGACCGCGGTGGAAAAGTTCAAAAATACTCGGGACAAGCTTCCTTCTGGTAAGATCACCGGATGCGCCGAATACCACCAGGGCCGCGGGGGGAGCCTGGGTCTCGGCACAAATGATTTGAAGTTTGCCTGCGATTGGTTCGATTTTCTGCATAGACCATTACTCTTGTTAAATCACAATAAAGAATGCCAGTCGGTGTGAAAAGAGCCTTCTTTGTCGATTCTCTCATAGGTGTGTGCTCCGAAATAGTCCCGTTGCGCCTGAATCATATTTGCCCATACCCTTTCGTTGCGATAGCTGTCAAAATAGTTAAGCGCCGAGCTGAGCGCGGGAGTTGGGACGCCAAGCCGGGCACAGGCAGCGACTACCTTTCGCCAGTTGTTCAGGGTGTCCGCCAGAATTTTTTTGAAATGAGCGTCCAGCATCAGGTTTGCAAGGTTTTGTTCGCGTTCAAATGCATCCTTAATAGCGTCGAGCAGTTCTGCACGGATGATACAGCCTGCCCGCCAGATTTTTGCTATTCGTCCGAAGTCCAACGTCCAGCCGTGTTGCTTGGCGGCAGCGGCCATGAGGGCGAAACCCTGGGCGTATGCACAAATTTTGGATGCGTAAAGGGCGTCATGCAGGGCGCTTATGAACTCATTCTTTTGTCCTTTGAATTCGGCCTGTGGCGCGGTCAGTTGTTTGGCGGCGATTGAGCGTTCAGATTTTATGGCAGAGATGCAGCGGGCGAATACGGCCTGGCTTATGGTAGGTACGGCTACGCCGAGTTCGACGGCGCTTTGTACGGTCCAGGCGCCGGTGCCTTTTTGTGCCGCCTTGTCGAGTATCATCTCGACGAGAGGGTTGCCGGTTTCGGGGTCTTTGGTCGCGAGGATGTCGGCGGTGATTTCAACCAGATAAGAACTCAACGGTCCTTTGTTCCATTCGGCAAAGACCTTGTGCATCTTATCGGCGCTGGTGCCGAGGACGTTTTTCATAGTATAATAAACCTCAGCGATGAGTTGCATGTCGGCGTACTCGATGCCGTTGTGGACCATTTTAACAAAGTGCCCGGCGCCGTCATTGCCGACATAATCGCAGCAGGGGATACCGTCTGCTTTGGCGCTGATAGCGGTGAAAATCGGCTCGATAAGCGTATAGGCTTGTTTGCTTCCGCCGGGCATAATCGAGGGGCCGTTCAAAGCACCTGCTTCGCCGCCTGATATTCCCGTGCCGATAAAAAGGATGCCCTTTTCGGCCAGGTCTTTGCACCGCCTGATAGTGTCGTTGTAACGGCTGTTGCCGCCGTCGATAATCAGGTCGCCTTTTTCAAGAAAAGGTGCAATCTGCTCGATGACCGTATCGACGGGTTTGCCGGCCTTGACCATAAGCATGACCTTTCTCGGTCTTGCCAGTGCAGCAATGAAGTCTGCGACCTCATAAGCCGGAATAATGTTTTTATTTTCGGTTTGGTTCCGGATGAAGTCTTTAGTCTTTTGCCTGGTGCGGTTATAGACTGCGACTACAAAGCCCTTATCTGCCATATTAAGGGCAAGATTTTGGCCCATTACCGCCAGACCACACAGGCCGATGTCCGCTTTTACCATCTTATACCACCATTTCTAAGCTGTTGTACCGGCTCAAGAACCTGTTATTGATTGACGGGTTCGAACTCGTCTTGGCCGACACCGCAATCGGGGCATACCCAGTCGTCCGGCAAATCCTCAAAAGCCGTGCCCGGTTCTACTCCGTTAGCAGGGTCTCCGGCTTCTGGGTCATAAATGTAACCACACATCAGACATCTGTATTTGGCCATCGCTTTTGCTCCTTTTTTTGATTTGTCTTTCGGTTTTGTCTTTATATAAGTTGCCGCTGTTCGCGGCGTTCTACCGTTTTTGACATCACGGTAGTAGGCGTATGTCATCGGAATCTTACTCTTATCAACAGTACGGCAGGCGACAACCTGTCCGAAAAAAACCGTGTGTGTACTGATGTCGATTTCCTTGACAACCTCGGCTTCAATATAACCGGCGGCGTTGTCCAGAGCAATCGGTGCGCCGGTGATACCGGGCTTGTTTTTGACTTTTCTGAATTTGTCGATATCTCTGCCGGTCCTGAATCCGAATCTCCCTATGAAAGACATCGGGCATTCTTCGCCGAGTATGGATATCCCGAAGACTCGGCTGGCGCTGATATATTCATTTGTAAGACTGTCTTTGTTTATACTGACGGCTATTATAATCGGGTCGGGTACCACCTGAAACACAGTATTTACGATACATCCGTTTGCCCTGCCGTCTTTTGCCGAGCTGAGTATGCACATCCCATAGTTCAACTGGAACAGGGTTTCAGGATTAATCAACCGGTCCTTTGGTGAGTCCGCCGAATCTTCCATTTCGACCTATCCCTGCAACAAGCGTTATTTTTTTTGAACAGATGCAAGCATTTTGTTCAGAGTCGTGATGTGGTTAATTTCTTCGTTGATGATTGCTTCGATTTTGTCCCGGCCGGCTCTTGGTGGCACGAAGGCTCTCAGCCCGAAATAATAAATAACCGAATCTTTCTCTGCATTAAGTGCAATCTTGAGGATTTCCTCGATACTTTCGGAGCCGGTCAACTCCTGGGTCGGGCTCTTTTTGCCTTCGGAGCCGTGTGCATCGGCCATGGTCTGCAGATAATGGGTGGCCTTATTGTCCGGGTCGAAGACAGTAGCGACCTTTTCCCGGCTGGTGAGATACCTTCGCATATGTTCGAAAGTCGTAAGGTGCCCGGCCTCCATTTCCGCCATCTCGAGGAGCATTTGCCTGGTGTTCTTGTCGGAGGCGCTATCGGCCGCTTTACGGTAGAACTTCATACCGTTTCTTTCGATTTGCTCAGCTATTTGAAATACTTCATCTGCGTTAAACTTAACTGGCATTATGTACCTCCTTCGGCGCTTGCCGGCGTTGCAAATACCCGCCGGCTCAGTTCCTTATCCATAAGGAACAAAGCCTCGGGGCTGTCTTTGATGAGTTTTAGTTGTCCGACTATTTTACCTGCATTATCCTCTTCCTCGACCTGCTCATCGACAAACCACCGCAGGAAAGAATTTGTCGCGTGGTCTTTTTGCTGAATCGCCAAATCGACAAGCTGATTGATAAGGGCTGTAACTTTTTGTTCGTGGGCGCTAACCGCCTCGAAAACCGCAAGCGCCGAGTCCCACTCGGCGGGGGGAGCTTCAATCTGCTCAAGAATTACCCTGCCTCCGCGTTCATTTATGTAGTCGTAGAACTTCATCGCATGGAACTGTTCTTCCTGCGCCTGCACACGCATCCAGTTGGCAAAACCCGGCAAATTACCCGACTCGAAATAAGCCGCCATCGAGAGATACAGATAGGCCGAATACAACTCAGCATTAACCTGACCATTTAGAGCTTCTTCCATTTTTTTTCCTATCATTTCCACCATCCTTTCTGTAAGCAATTGAATGCTCAAGCGCCCCTATAAAACCTGACTTCGCGTGGGGCCTTCATTCCAGCAGTCCTTCACATCGCTTTTTGTAAACGATGCTTAAAGCCTGGACGTCTCATAACGTCCATCCCCAATAACAAGTTTTCAGAATCAAAACATGTTTTTATACAATTCTCTCAATTTTCATGTGGACATTTTTTCAAACAAATAAACCAATCGAGGCACTCATAGTCATCGCCGGCCTTGTCAACTCTTTCCTTGGCGGTTCCACAGGAACCGGGAGGAGGGACAATCACATCATCCCCGAGTTTCCAGTTTGCAGGTGTGGCAATGTTGTGTGCATCCGAGTGTTGCATCGCGATCAACATCCTTTTAATTTCATCCATGTTTCTTCCATTGCTTAGTGGATAGTATAAAATCGCTCGAACAACGGCTTTGGGATCAATTATGAATACGGCCCTAACCGCCTGGGTTGTACTTGCCGCCGGTTGAACCATGCCGAATTTCTTAGCTACATCCATTGTTAAATCACTTATCACGGGAAAGTTGACCTCCACACCCTCCATTGTTTTGTATTTGATTTTTTCCTTTATAGTCCTTAGCCATGCAATATGACTATATGTGCTATCAATTGATAAGCCCAGCAATTCGGTGTTCAACTCCTTAAATTCATCTTCCATACTTGCAAAGGTCATAAACTCGGTTGTACATACCGGGGTAAAATCAGCAGGATGGGAAAAAAATATCACCCATTTACCTTTGAAGTCATCCGGGAATTTGATGGGGCCTTGGGTGGTCTCCGCATCGAAAGAGGGAGCTTTCTCTCCAATCAAAGGTATAATGTTTGTTTCTTTATTCATAATTATTTCCTTAACTTGAAAGTGTAATATTATCGGAGGGCTTGATTAAGCAGGGCCCTGTTGTCCTTGCCACAGCCCATGAACGTTACAATACTCGCGGGCCGAGACCGAATCGGCTTCAATGTTGAATACCGCCTCCGGTTCTTCGCCCGGCTCCAAAAACCGGCGATATGCCTTGCCTTCGGCCAGTAACTCAATCCATTGAATATAGTGTTCTTCGAGCATAGGATGCGGCACCGAGCCGACCTTTACTTTGTAGCCGGCATCGACTTTCTCAATCACCGGTACGTGCTTTTCTGTCGCAGCATCGGCTGTTTTTTCATCCAGCAGCTTCATCGGTTCACCGCAACAGACAAGTTGGCCGACTCCGCCGTATAGCACCTCTGCAATATTACCACACTTTGCACATTTGTAGATTTCGAGTTTTTTTGCCATTAGTCTATTCCTTTCACCAATCAAAATTACTGTTATTTGCAACTTTAAACACAAAATGTCATTCTGAGGTTAGCGAAGAATCTATTTCATCAGACACCCAGAGACCTTGTCTTCGCTCAGAGTGACAGTTTTCTTAATCTACGATACCAGCTTCTTTGTGTTTGGCAAGAATCTCCTGTGCCAGGTTGTTCAGTGCCGCAAAATCCTCGTCGCCGGGGCAACCTTTAACAACAACAGGTTCAATAAGCTCGACCTTCAAATTGCAGAGCAGTCCGGTAAGTTGGTCAACCATCCTTCCGCCCCAGCCGTAGGAACCGATTATCGAGGCAAACCGAGCTTTGGGCCTGAGTGCATTTGCAAGAACGGCTGCATAAGCGGCCACCGGATGTGCCCCTGTAAGAAAAGTCCCGGAACCAATTACTATTGTGGCTGCGTCAACAAGGGCGACAGCCAGTTTGCCGACATCGACATTTACAAGGTTGAATTGCTTAACCGAAATACCCGCCTCAATCAGTGTGCTCACAAATCGCTCCACCATTTTCTTTGTGCTTTCGTGCATCGAAACGTATGCTACGACAACTTCATTTCTCACGTTGTCTCCGACCCAGTCTTTGTATGCATCGATGATAAACTGCGGGTTTTTATAGACGGGCCCGTGGCTGGGTGCGATCATATCAATCTTAAGGTCTGCAATCTTTTGCAGATTTTTCCTGATAGGCAGGCGAAACGGCATCATTATTTCGGCATAATATCTTTTGGCAGCTTCATACACTGTCGGCTCACTATCTACGAACAGGCTGCTTGATGCCAGGTGCGAGCCGAAGAAATCGCAGGGAAAAAGAATTTCTTCCTCCACCAGGTATGTGGCCATTGTCTCAGGCCAGTGCACCCACGGAACATAGATGAATTTAAGGGTCTTGTCGCCCAGAGACAGGGTCTGGCCGTCTGCGACGGTAATAAATTTGTCTCCTTCGATGCCCAGGTGATCAATCAGCATGTCCCTGCACTTGGGATTTGTTACCACCTTTGCATCGGGATAGAACATCAGTATGTCCGACAGGGCGCCGGAATGGTCCTGCTCGGCGTGGTGAGATATGACATAATCGAGTTTTTCTGCGCCCGCTCGGAGCAGATTTTCAATTAATTGGGTTGTTTTCGGCGGGTCAACGGTATCCAGAAGGGCATTCTTGTCGCCACCCTTAATCAGATACGCATTATAACTGGTCCCGTCCGGCAGTGGAATCAACTCATCGAACAGTCGCCTGTCCCAGTCGTTGACACCAACCGACCATACATTCGGTTTGATTTCGGCCATCGGATATACCCTTCTATAGAATCCGGTTAGTCAAGCGCGCCCACCCCATACCGAAGAGACTACTACATGAACAGGCTTAACTGCATTTTCTACAAAAACTTCCGAGCTGCTGCGAGGGCCGACTCGTAATCCGGCTCACTTGTAAGCTCAGGAACAATTTCAATGTACCTGATAACACCGGATTTGTCCACAACAAATACCGCCCGGGCGAGTAAACGCAGGTCCTTTATCAGCACACCGAATGCCTGTCCGAAGGAAGCGGTGCGGTGGTCGGAGAACATGTAAACATTTTTGACGTCCGCGGCAATACACCAGCGGTCCTGGGCGAAGGGCAGGTCCATGCTGATAGCCAATACCACGACATCGGGGCCTAATGCAACGGCATCTTCATTGAATTTGCGCGTCATCATATCACAGACGGAGGTATCCAATGAAGGCATACACGAGATGAGGCACACTTTATTCCTGAAACCGGACAGCTTAACCGGTTTTAAGTCTTTGCCCACGACTTCGCAATCAGGCGCCGGTCGGCCGACTTTTACTTCATCGCCTATCAGGGTCAGCGGCTGTCCCTTCATTTTTACAAGACCGGTTCGTTCGTTCATTTTTGGCCTCCTTTTTTAACTGAATTTATAAAAGGGACAAAAATTTATTATTTTTTCCGGTTACAGCGGCTATAAGATTCCTTAATAGTTGCTCGCTTCGAGTTCGTAGTGCGCCTGCGGATGGGCACAGGCCGGGCATACTTCAGGTGCATCCTGTCCTTCATAAACATATCCGCAGTTTCTGCAAACCCATCTTACGGGTTTTTCCCTCTTAAAGACTTTACCTTCGGTAATGTTGTTATCCAGGGCAAGGTATCTGTCTCTATGGCGGGCCTCAGCTATGGCGATATTCCTGAAAACTTCGGCGATTTCCATGAATCCTTCCTCGTCGGCAATTTTGGCAAACTCGGGATACATCTCGGTGGTCTCGTAGTTTTCGCCCGCAGCGGCTTCTTTGAGGTTCTCACTGGTTGTGCCTATTACGCCTGCTGGAAAAGAGGCGGTTATCTCGGCTTCACCACCCTCTAAAAACTTAAACAGCCGTTTGGCATGTTCTTTTTCCTGGTTGGCGGTCTCCTCAAATATTGCCTTGATTTGTTCATAACCATCTTTTTTCGCCTGGCTGGCGAAATAGGTATAACGATTTCTCGCCTGGGATTCGCCTGCAAACGCCGTCAACAAATTCTTCTCGGTCCGACTTCCTTTAAGCTGCATAAATCAACCTCACTTTCTGAACAATTTTTCCTTTTTGTAAAAAATACTTAGAACTACAATCTCCTCTCTTGAAAAAACCAAAGAATATCAATTTAAAGAGCGAGCATAAAGCTTACGAGGTCTTTTTTCTCTTGTTCGGTAAGTTTTAGTTCAAGTATCAAATTGAAAAACTCTACTAAATCGTCAAGCGTAAGCAACCTGCCGTCATGCAGGTAGGGTGGAGAGTCCTTTATACCCCTGCAGGTAAATGTCTTAATGGGGCCGTCGGCGCTGGCCATTCGCCCATTGACCATTTGCGGCTTGTAAAAGCGCTCTGTTCGGAGATTGTGCATAAGATTATCGGTGTAATATGGAGCAGGGTGGCAACTGCTGCATGTGCCTTTACCGAAGAATACCTCTTGTCCGCGAAGCTCTGATTCGTTTGCTTTTTTGGGTTCTAACTTGCCGTCTATCTTGAGCTTAGGGGCCGGCGGGAAATCCAGCAGTGCCTGAAACTCCGCCATAAAGTGTACCTGGCTGCCCCTTTCCAGGACATTTACGCCTTTTTTTGTCGCAATAACCGGGTCGCCATCGAAGTAAGCTGCCCGCTGCTCAAACTCCGTAAAATCCTCAACAGACTTTAACGCCCGTTGTGAGCCAAACAAGCGTTGGATATTAACACCCCGAAGAGACGGTGTGTCGAGGCGGTGGCGGAACTGCTGCGGTCGGATGTCTCCGACAAGGTGGGTGGCTGCGTCTGTGTGTCCATTACTGTGGCAGTCGAAGCATGTTACACCTCGGCTCGGTCGAGCGGAGCGTCGGTCATCTGTCTGGTTAAACTGCTGCTGAGGAAAAGGTGTTACCAGAAGTCTTAATCCTTCAAGCTGTTTGGGATTGAGAATCCCGTTGAATAGTTCATAGTAGTTATTGATAGTAATGAGTTGTCCTTTTGAGACATCACCCAGATCGAGACGAGTGGTAAGGTAAACAGCAGCGGGAAACTCCGGAAGAAAGTGGTCGGGCAAATCAAAATCCAGGTCGAACCGCGTAAGGTCACGGTCTTCGGCGTTTTTTATTCCATCTATTACAAATTGAGGAAACAACATTCCGCCTTCGGGGTGGTTGGGGTGTGGTAGAGGCAGAAAACCCTTCGGGAAGAGGCCTTTTTGCCGGATTTGTTCGGGACTCATCGAAGCAAGAGCCTGCCATGTTATCCCCTGAGGAAGTTTTACCCTGACTCCGGTCTGGACAGCCTTGCCCCGGGACATAGTAATCCCGGCGGCGTAGCGGTCGCTGAGGTCATAGCGCTCTTTTAGCAGCTCCATTTGCCTTTGCATTACTTCGGGTTTGGCCGCCTTCATTCTTGCCATTATGTCATCGAATGTGTCCTTTATTACAACAGGTGCATAGCTTGAAGGAGCCTTTGTATCGCCTTTGACAGAGTCGATACCAGACAGGATGAAAATGGCCGGCAGTACCGACAATACAATAAGACTTAATTTCGCTTTCATTTCTACGCTCCTTAAAAAAAGACTTTTTCGGTTTAGGGTTAAAATATCCCCTTGAAAACATTAAAAACTACACATTTCGTTTTGAAGTAAGCAATTATCTAATTAATTATGAAACCAATTAATTTGATTTCCGCATCAGATACTCATTACAGTTTATTTGCCCCGGCATTTATCGCAAATGCCTTCCAGATAGACGGTTTTTCTTGACACTGTAAATTTTTCCTCGATGCTTCGGGGAACCTGGATTTTGTCAAAAGGTTCGTGCCAAACATCGATAATTCTTTTGCATTTGATGCACTTAAAGTGATGATGAGTTTTGAGGTTTGCGTCAAATCTTTTGGGACTTCCGGTGCCTTCAATCACAAATGCAGCGTCTATATTGCTAAGCATAAGTAAGGTTCTGTTTACGGTATCGAATGATATATCGGGGATATTTTTTCTGACCTGGCGAAAGACGGCCTCTGCTGAAGGGTGTTCAGTAGATTCAACCAGCGCCTTATAGACGGCCAGTCGCTGGGGTGTAACCTTTAGCCCTTCACGGCGACACATCGCCCGGAAGGCGTCCATCCTTTCGGTCAGTTTTCCACGACTTTCTCTGCCGTTGCTATCAGACATATACCCCTCACATCAAATACGCCTACGCCACACCATGGAGACACAAGACTTAATTCTTGAGCCTTAATATATATCCCCTCCGTCTCAACTGCAAGTGCAAAATGATTGTCTGGTTGCGATTTTTTTACAACCGTCCATTATATAAAAAGCGTACAGTTTTTTTATGTCCGTGTACAATTTCAAAAAGATGGGGCCGCCCTCCTCCGACGGCCCCTGAATTATAAGTAAAATCAGCGTCTATTTTGTGGAGATGCGTATAGCACTGATTTCGGCAAGCACGAGACAGAGCTGACAGATTCCTCACATCTTCACATAACTTTAGTTTTTGTTAGGATTCAGCGCCCGGCATCTCGCGGGCCATTTACCTGGCAAAGACTAAATTCCGTTTTTAAGGTTCTACGTTGATACCGTTTTCCGCCACCATATTCAATACGATATAGGAAAGACTCCTATTTGTCAAGCTTTTTTTGCCTTTTAAAAAATTTTTTTTGCAACAGCAACAAGCTCTTGTTTTGCAGAACGTTACGAATCTGAATAAAACGGGTTTAATAATGTAAAAAATCCAGAGAAGTATCAAGCCAAGCGTTAAATCACAGAGTTGTTAAGAAATAGAAAGAGTGTATAATCGACAGATATGGCCAACAAACAGGAAAAGCTGACGCCTGCGATGAAGCAGTTTCATCACTTCAAGGAAAAGTATCCTGATGCGGTGCTTTTTTTCCGCATGGGTGACTTCTACGAGACGTTTTATGAAGACGCCCGGACATGTTCGCGTGTCCTGGGATTGGCGCTGACCAGCAGAAGTAAAGGTACCAATCCGATACCGTTAGCGGGTGTTCCTTACCATGCGGTGGATACATACCTGAAAAAGATGCTACAGGCGGGCTATAAGGTAGCCGTGTGTGAACAGGTCGAAGACCCGAAATTGGCAAGGGGCGTGGTTAAGCGGGACGTTGTGCGAATTGTTACACCCGGCACGCTGACCGATGAGATGCTTCTTGACGCCGGAGAGGATAATTTTCTGTGTGCGGTAAGCATCGGCGCAAAATCTTCAGGGATTAGCTGGGTGGATATATCGACGGGGCATTTTTTCGCGCAGGAACTGGCCGAGGATGATGTTCTTGATGAGATACTTCGGTTGGCGCCGAAGGAATGCCTTTTGCCTGATATGCGGGGCGAACTGTTCGAGGCACAGGTTAATAAGCTCTCGAAGGATATTTCGCAAATTACCGGAGCTGTTGTTACGAATCGGCCGAGCTGGTATTTTGACCCGTTCAGCGCTCGAAAACGGCTCCGAAAACACTTCGGCACAAAAACACTTGCCGGATTCGGCATTGATGATGGATTTGCAGGAATTTCAGCGGCTGGTGCGGTTATTGAGTATTTGAATGAGACGCAAAAGGTTGCGCTGGCTCATATCTCGACGATAAAAAAGGTCGAGCGGACGAACTTTTTACAGATTGATGCGGCGAGCCTGCGTTCGCTGGAGATATTTCGCAGCATCCGCGCCGAAAGCAGCAAGGGCACGCTTTTAGATTGTCTGGATGTAACGCTGACGGGCATGGGTTCGAGGATGATTCGCAACTGGATTTTCCGGCCGCTTTGCGATATCGACGCAGTCGAGCTGCGGCATGATACAGTTCAGGAGTTTTCACAAAAAGACCGGTGCTGCACATCAGTTCGCGGGCTGTTAAAAAAGACCAGCGATGTCGAGCGGATAGCGGCCCGCGTAAGCACGTTAAGAACAACGCCGAAGGATTTGGTTGCACTTAGGATAACACTTAGCATGATTCCCGATTTAAGGACGAAACTGGGCGAGTGCGAATCGGATATTGCGGTTGGGCTAAAGAAAAAGTGCGACAGTATGGATGAGTTGGCGGAATTGTTAGAACGTGCAATTGTGGACCAACCCCCCTCGCATATACGTGATGGGGGTGTTATACGGGCCGGTTTTGACGCCGGGCTTGACCGTTTGCGCTCGATTTCGAAGGACGGCAGAAGCTGGCTCGCAGAGTTTCAGCAAAGAGAAAGTAAACGGACCGGTATCGCGAATCTGAAGGTAGGCTTCAACAAGGTTTTCGGCTATTACATCGAGATAAGCCATGCTGCGGCTCAGGATAAGGTACCCGCCGATTATGTCCGCAAGCAGACGATAAAAAACGCAGAGCGCTACATTACCGAGGGGTTGAAAACTTATGAAGAAGAAATTCTAACCGCCCGGGAAAAGGCCCTTGGGCTTGAGCAGCGTCTGTTTGAGAAGGTCCGCACCGAGACGACGAAATATCTTACCCGCCTCCAGGCGCTGGCCGAGGTACTTGCTAATATCGACTGCCTGACCGGCTTGGCATTTTTAGCAAGACTAAGAAACTACGTCCGACCGGAAATGACTTTTGAAAAGGAGCTTGTCATTGAAGAGGGCAAGCACCCTGTGTTAGCTGAGACAATGGGGGCCGAATTTGTGCCGAATGATGTTGCTGTTGGTGCCGGCCAGGAGGGTGATTTAATCATAATCACCGGGCCGAATATGGCGGGAAAGAGCACTTATATCCGCCAGGTTGCGCTATTGGTGCTGATGGCCCAGGCGGGAAGCTTCATCCCTGCAAAGAAGGCCCGCATCGGTATAGTTGATAAAATTTTTACCCGCGTGGGTGCTTCCGATGAGCTTGTCAGGGGTCAATCAACCTTTATGGTCGAGATGACAGAGACCGCCAATATCATTAATAACGCCACCGAAAATTCCCTTGTCATACTCGATGAGGTAGGGCGGGGGACGAGCACTTATGACGGCCTTGCCTTAGCCTGGGCTATTACCGAGCACATCGCAAATAATATTAAGTGCCGCACACTCTTTGCGACGCATTATCACGAATTGACTGAACTTGCCGAGCTTTTAGTCAATGTGAAAAACTGTAATGTAGCAGTCCGGGAATGGCAGGGCGAGGTAGTGTTTTTGCATAAAATCCTGCCCGGCGGAACCGATAAGAGCTACGGCATCCACGTTGCCAAATTGGCCGGCATCGGTAGAGAGATTGTCAGCAGAAGCTCTGAGATTTTGGCCGACCTCGAAGCGACCTTCACCAAAGAGGCCTGCGGCACCCACTTAGGCCGCCATAAGACAAAAGAGCCGGACGCCGACTCGCTTTTCGTCCAAAAACACAAGAGTGTCCTTGAAAAACTCGCCGACCTTGATGTCAATAACCTGACACCTATCGAGGCAATTAACCTGCTCGAGGCAATAAAAAAAGAAATCAAGACGGGCGATTGTAATCCGTAAAATCTTTTTATATAATGGAATAGAAAGAAAAGGCGAATCCATGATAATAGTGTATGAACGGTCATGACCATAATGTTTGGGAAAAAGTAAAAGAATGGAAGGGGGTAGCTAAATGAAACAGGCTTTAAAATCATCACTTGTTTTTTTGGCGGTTGTGATGTTGCTTATCGCTTCGTGTTCGCAGGTGGCCATAACCGGGCGAAAACAATTCAATCTCGTACCCAATTCAATCATAAATTCGATGAGTTTTCAGTCCTACGGCCAGTTCCTCTCTGAGAATAAGTTAAGCACCGACGCCCGTCAGAGCCAAATGGTAAAGGAGGTAGGCCGAAGAATCCAGGGGGCGGTCGAGCGATATTGTGTCGAGAATGATTTGGCACACCGGCTGGAAGGCTACGCCTGGGAATTCAATCTTGTTCAGGATCCTGCGGTCAACGCCTGGTGCATGCCGGGCGGCAAGGTGGTTGTCTATACAGGGCTGCTGCCAGTCGTTCAGGATGAGGCCGGACTTGCTGTGGTGATGGGCCACGAAATAGCCCACGCTGTCGCCAGGCACGGTGCAGAAAGGATGACCCAGGGCCTTATAGTGGAATTGGGCGGCATGGCCTTATCGAAGGCTTTAGTTAATAAACCCGCAGAGACACAGAATCTTTTTATGAGGTCCTACGGCGCCGGCACTCAATATGGTGTATTGCTGCCGTTTAGCAGGACTCATGAGAATGAGGCCGACCATTTAGGCCTGATATTTATAGCGATGGCAGGTTACAATCCCGCTGAGGCTGTAGATTTTTGGCAGAGAATGGCCGACGCCAAAAAAGACCAGCCCCAGCCGCCGGAACTACTAAGCACCCACCCCGCCGACGCCACAAGGATAAGGAACATAAAAATCCTTATCCCCGAAGCCATGAAATACTATAAGCAGTAGAAGATTATGTTGTACAGAAACAAACACAAAACCATGTCAATAACCTGACACCCATCAAGGCGATTAATCTTTTAAATCAAATTAAAGAAGAAACGAACGAAACGTAAGACGGTGATAATCATCCGCATGGGCAAATTTTTTGCCCATCCTACCTCTACTACTTCCATTTTTTGCCCAAAGTGTTTGTTGTTTTTATTGTAGGCACGGCGATGACAAACACGAAAAACAAGAAAAATATTCCAATTAGAATCTCAAATGAAACTACAAGGCGCCCCAAAGTTGTAGTCGGATAGAAGTCTCCAGAGCCTAATGTCGCAATTGTAACCAAACTAAAATAAAAAGCATTAACGCCTATCCTGAAAGACTCCCACCAATTCGTCATTGGAAAAGTTGTTGTATAGAAGTGTTTATTAAATGGTTTCATACAGCTTGAGCTAAAAAAAGCATCCATTACCCAATAAATTGTTGCAAATGATAAAACAATTTGTAAAAGATCAACGGAGAGAAAGGCAACCCACCTTTGAGGATGCCGTATCCTTATAAAACCATCACGTGTTCCATCAATGTTTGCTTCACTTTGAATAAAAAGTATTGTCAAATGAGCCACAAGCAAATCGATAATCCTATACACAGAAAAAACTACTGGAGGAAAAAGGAAAACTTTGGAAAACCAATGCATAGAGCCACATAGGAATTCCAGGCACATACAAAGAGAATTCCACAGGAACGGACCGAAGAAAACAAAGTAGAGCGAAAGCAGCAGGAAGAGTCCAGCGTAGCACTCTTCGATCTCGAGGGAGTTATCATTGGGGTCTGAAGCCTTAAAATATGGATAGATGGACAATTTGTTCAGAAATATAAGAAGCCTATAAAGCCGGTTCATAAAAGTTGGCTTTCTTCGCTCCAGTTGAAGTTGGTTCATCCGGTCTTTCATTTTCGAGTTAACCTGTTGTTTAGCTGCTCTTAATTTTGAGAAAAAAGCATGATGTGTACGAGAAGCTTTTGTTGTTTTTTTAGACATTTGTACTTCGTCTTATGAATTTTTTTATACAACTTTGTAGAATAGTCATCTTGTCTGCCCATGCGGGAATTTTATACCACCGGTAATAATAATTCCAGTTAAAAAGGACCGATATGCGGCCTCCTAAAAACATCGTAAGTTTTCTGGATGCCGGATCAAGTCCGGCATGACACGGAGAGTAACCGGCTCTAATTAACTGGAATTGATGTCAGAGGTAGGATGGGCAGCTTGTCTGCCCATGTGGAAAATTTTATTCACTGACAAGGATATTATAAAAAGTATTCTGCAAATCGGAAAGGTTTTTCTTTCCTCTTTTTTGTCCGCCGGCTTGCGCCGGCAGGCTTTTGTTTGGTCTTTTCTCCAATTTCTTTCTAATGGGATTGCTGTGTAGAAAACTTATGAAAATTGTCATTCTGGACGAAATGAAGTGGAGTGAAGAATCTCCTGTACACATTTGTCATTCCCGCGAAAGCGGGAATCCAGTCTTTTAGGTTCTGGATTCCGGGTCAAGCCCGGAATGACACCATCGAAGGATTGAGATTCTTCGCTGCGCTGAGAATGACAGGGTGGCTCTGAGAATGAGATCTACAAGGCTTTTCTCTCATCGTTCCTGCATTTTCTATCCGTCGGCTTGCGCCGGCAGGCTTCTGTTTGGTCTGTCCTCCGTTGAGCGAAGCGAAATCCCGACTATTCGGGGTCCTCTGCGATTTTATTTGATAGAACCAGAAAAATCGGCTGGACGTAGAATATCTGTAACGGTAAGATATTTTTTACGGTTTCTTTTGATTGGGGCAAATAAGGTTTTTCCGGATGGACGATAATCACAGAATCCTGTTTTACGATACAAAGCCCTACGACAGGCGGTTCTTCGATGAGGCGAACGGCGAGTTCAGCTTTGATATTACCTATTATGACGGGCGGTTGGACAAAGAGACGGCTCTTTTTGCAAAGGGGTATCCGGTTATCTGCGGGTTTGTGAACGATGTGATAGATGCCGAGACTATCAAAATCCTCAAAGCCGGCGGCGTCGGCCTGATAGCTTTGAGGTGTGCCGGTTACAACAATGTGGACCTTAAGGGCGCTTACGGGAATCTTCATGTCGTGAGGGTTCCGGCGTATTCCCCCTATGCTGTTGCCGAGCACTGTGTCGGATTGATGCTTACACTGAACAGAAAGATACACAAGGCCTATTACCGTGTGCGGGACGGCAATTTTTCTATCAACGGATTGTTGGGTTTTGATATGAGGGGCAAAACCGCCGGTGTCATCGGGACGGGCAAAATAGGCAGGTGTGTCGTTTCAATCCTGAAGGGCTTCGGAATGGATGTTATCGCCTTTGACCCGGAGCCCGACCAGGCTTTTGCAGACCAGGCCGGTATTCGATATGCTGCGATTGACGAACTGTACAGATTATCTGATATTATTACGCTGCACTGCCCGCTGACGCCGCAGACTCATCATATGATTGATAAATCCGTAATTTCCGAGATGAAAGACGGTGTGATGCTAATAAATACGGGCAGGGGCAAGCTGATAAAGACCGAGGCTCTGATAGAGGGCTTAAAGAGCGGCAAGATAGGTTCTGCGGGTCTTGATGTATATGAAGAAGAGAGCGAGTATTTCTTCGAGGACTTTTCCATGTCCATGATAAGCGATGATGTGTTAGCCAGGCTTTTGACTTTCCCAAATGTGATTATCACGTCGCACCAGGGCTTTTTTACGAAAGAGGCGTTAGCGAACATTGCAAATACCACTCTTGAAAACATTCGTGAACATTTCAACGGTGGTTACCTGCGCAATGAAATCTGCTACAGGTGTGATAAAAAACCCTGCAGAAAAAAAGATCTGAAGAGGTGCTTTTAATCCCGAAAGGTTGCTTTGAATGCTGGCTTTATGCCTTCTGCTTTTTTGAGACAATGAGCCAGTCCCAGGGGTACGGCTCTTTCATCCAGCCGGGCGGGTCGGCAAACTCGGTTGACCAGTCGTATTTGACCTTTTCAATCGCATCTATATCAAATTGAAGTTCCTTAAGCAGGACAATTAATTCTTCTTTGAGGTAATGCTTCGTTGCGACACCGTCTATATCAACAAGCCCCTCTTGGAGTCGCAGATCCAGCGAACCTTCGGCCTCTTCGACGCTTGCCGATATTGCCTGGTCGTGTGTCATCCCGCTTTTTAAGTTCCATTGAATAAGCCTGAACTCTGCGAACAGCATCGATTCGAGAGAGGGGACTACCAGTACAAAATATCCGCCGGGCCTGAGGCTTTCGGAGATTTTTTTAAGGATTCCTGCCAGAGTCCGCCGACACGCCATAATAGCCACGTTTACGCTTAGTGCAAAGTCAACCTTTGCGAGCCTGGCCGAGTCGTCCGCAATATTTACCCTCTGATATTCTATATTTTGCAGCTTACTGCATCTTTGACGCGCAATCTTCAGGCATTCGCCGGAGATATCAGTCGCGTGAACGAGCCGGAACTGTTTTGATAAGGTCGGTAGGAATTTGCCTGTGCCACAGCCGAAGTCGCCTGCAACCGATTTTTTCGATGCAAAACGCGAAATGTACGACAAGACGGTATCGTTGGAGTCGTTGGCCAGGACGTCGAATATCTCGCTGTCATAACAGGGAGCGATTTTATCCCAGTGGCTCCGGCTCATACTTTGACCGATCATTTAGATATCCTTCAATGCAATATTTGCCGGCGATTCGTTCAATTCTTTGCTGAATGTCTCCAGGCATTCGGAGAGTTTTGCTAATTCGTTCGAATCGAGTACAGGTATTCCGGCGTTGCCGCGTGCTTCGAGTGCATCAATAACGTGTTTTACGGTAAGCACGTCCACATCACACCCGGGTTGGTAAGCGACCTGTCGGTCCTGTTCTTGTTTGACTTCGCTTAGAATCCCGCTCTCTACCAGTTCGAAGAGGATTTGCCTGACCAGACGGACGGGAATCTCTAATTGTTGTGAAATCTCATCGGCTTGCAAAGGCCGGCTGCAACTGCAAAAATTCTTAACTAATAAATGTGTTATCAAAAGCGAAAGCTTCCGCTTGTACTTTTGGCTGACGTTGAGGCAGTCCGGCTCGAACTCGTAGGTATCGACATTTTGGTGCGCAAAAGAAATCTCCGCACCGAAGAGCACCACCAGCCAGCTTATCTGCAGCCACAGCAGGAAAAAAGGCAGGGCCGCGAAGCTTCCGTAAACAGCGTTGTATTTCGTCAGTCCGACCTGGAAGTTGATGTATATCGACTGGATGAGTTGAAACATTGAACCTGCGACTATACCGGCTAAAATACCGGAGGTCCAGTTGACCTTTGTGTTTGGCATAAAGATGAAGACAAAGGAAAATATTACCCATATAGTGCAATAAGGAAGGAGCTTGAGGACCGTTAGTATTGAAGCGCTTATGGAAGGGTGCAAAGGCAGTTTGACAATAAGCTGGCTGATTTGCGTGCTGACAATCACCGTTGCGCTGCCGGACATAACGAGCAATATCGGACAAATGAGCATCAATGAGAGGTAATCGCTGAACTTTCTCCCGATACTCCTTCCCTTCTTTATGCCCCAGATGTCGTTGAATGAATTTTCGATGTTGCTGAGCAGCTTAATCACCGCCCAGAGCAGAAACGCCACACCTATTCCGGCGATGAATCCGCCCTTGGCATTTTCAAGGAGGGAATTTGAAAACTCGATTAGCCGCTGGGCGATTTCTTCCTGGCCCTGCATTTTATCGAGTATCTGGGCCTTGACCTTCTCCTGCAGTCCGAAGCCCTTGGCGATGCCGAACATCATCGCAATTACCGGAACAATTGAAAGCAGCGTGAAAAAAGTAAGTGCCGATGCCCTGAATTTACATTTGTCCTCGGCGTAACCGCGTATTGACAGAACAATGACCCGCAGTTGTCTGATTAAAAATGACTTGCTGGGTGGATAGTTCTTCAGACGCAGTCGCCATATATCGGTAGTGAGGAATTTGATGATTTTAGCCAACATGATACATCCCTTAAGATTTTCAGCATCATTAAGCCGAATCGGACTATCCATTAATATCGTCCGGTTTTTAATATATATTTAGCGGTTAAAAGATTCAACATCTTTTATGAATGATATTTATCTGAGTCTTGTAATCACAATATCTTAACATATAATAGGTGTTTTATGATGAATTGATATGTTTTTAGGAATCTGTTATGGCAAAGATTACGAAACTTGATGATATTGTATCGCTTTGTAAACGAAGAGGGTTCATATTTCAGTCCAGCGAGATATACGGCGGTCTTGCCAGTTGCTATGACTACGGGCCGTTGGGGGTGGAGCTTAAGCGCAATGTACGGGCTGCCTGGTGGAATAGTGTTGTGCAGATGCGCGATGACGTGGTGGGCCTGGATAGCAGTATCCTGATGCACCCGTTGGTATGGAAGGCGTCCGGCCATGCGGACAAGTTCGCCGACGTCATTGTCGAATGCAAGAAATGTAACACGCGCAGCAGAGTGGACCACCTAACCAGCGGCGCCGAAGAGCATACCGAACATGTGCCGGTGGAAACGGCGATGACCGATGCGGCTGCGCTTGATAAAAAGGTGTGTCCAAACTGCGGTCAGGTTGGGCAATTTACAGAGCCGATGGCTTTTCGGTTGATGTTCGAGACGCAGATGGGGGCTAATGTGGATGATACGATGAGACTTTTTCTTCGGCCTGAGACGGCGCAGGGGATTTTTGCAAACTTCCGCAATGTCCTCGATTCTACAAGGGTCAGGATTCCCTTCGGCATCGCTCAAATAGGAAAGAGCTTCCGCAACGAGGTTACCACAAAGGCTTTTATCTTTCGAACGCGCGAGTTCGAGCAGGCCGAGTTGGAGTTTTTCTGTGAGCCGGGTACGGACGATGAGTGGTATGAGCACTGGAGACAGCAGCGATTTGAATGGTACTTGAGTTTGGGTATTAAGAAGGAAAATCTGCGTTTTCGCGAGCATGATTTAGATGAACTGGCGCACTATGCAAAGGCCTGCGTGGATGTAGAATATCGTTTCCCATTCGGTTCGGGCGACTGGCAGGAGCTGGAGGGCATCGCCAACCGTACCGATTTCGACCTTCGCCAGCACCAGCGGGGGATGAGGACGCTTAATAGCTGGTTTGAGAAAAAAGGGGACCTTTCGCAAATCGAACTGAATTCAGAAGCAGACAATTATCACAAAGGCCCATTATCATATTTCGACGACCAGACAAAGAAACGCTATATTCCTTATGTAATCGAGCCGAGTGCCGGCATCGACAGAAGTGCGCTGGCGTTTCTCGTTGATGCTTATGATGAAGAAGAGGTGCGGGGCGAGACGCGAAATCTTTTGCGGTTCCATCATTCCCTTGCCCCTACGAAGGTTGCGGTCTTTCCGTTGGTGAAAAAGGACGGGATGCCGGAAATTGCAGTTAAGATTTATGATGACTTGAAGGGCCACTTTACATGTTTTTATGATGAAAAGGGCGCGGTGGGCAGGCGTTATCGCAGGCAGGACGAGGCGGGCACACCGTTTTGTATAACCGTTGACGGCCAGACAATTGAAGACAGCACCGTAACTGTTCGCCAGCGCGACTCGATGGAACAGGTGCGGGTTGCGACCGACCAGTTAAAAAACTACCTGCGGGGCGAACTTGAGTTATAGAAGTTATAGAGCATTGTTCTATGGATTATGTTTGTGTCGCCCTTTCAGGGCTTTATGATGTGTGGGCCTAAAATACCCGGGGCGCAGCCCTGGGGGAGAAAGTGACAACGATGTACAAATAAATCGAAGCCCCGCAGGGGCGACATAATAAGAATAGAAATTGATAATGCCGCAATCTCTTGCCAAGATAATCGTTCATATTGTATTCAGCACTAAGAATCATGCTCCGTATTTGTCGGAAGATATAAGGCCGGGTCTGTTCGCCTATATGGCCGGTATCCTGAACAAACTGGATTCCAAGGCTATAATTATCAATGGTGTCGAGGATCACGTTCATATATTATGTCTGTTATCGAAGAATCACGCTCCCTGTGAAATTGTTGAAAAGGTCAAAACCGGTTCTTCAAAGTGGATAAAGACTCAAGCACCCGGACTTAATTCTTTTCAATGGCAAAATGGCTATGGTATTTTTTCCGTAAGTCAATCTAATGTTGAGTCGGTAAGGCGGTATATTACAGACCAGGAGGAACATCATCGCAGAGTTTCATTTAAGGATGAGTTCAGAAAATTTTTGGATAAGTACAAAGTTTAATACGATGAAGAGTATGTTTGGGGCTAAGCAAATAATCGGGTGGATTATGATTGTTTCGCCCTTTCAGGGCTTTATAATGTGTAGATCTACATTACCCAGGGCGTTGCCCTGGGCTATAATGTATTCGCCCTTTCAGGGCAAAATTGAATTGGCGGCATATGCAATAAGCATTTGGTAAAGCGCTATGTTGATTGGAAAGTTGAAATTGTTATCAGGTTTTAATAAGCGGATAAGTCAAAGCCCCGAAGGGGCGTAATAATACAGCCCAGGGCGCAGCCCTGGGGGAGAAAGTGATAGCCAAATAAAAAAGCCCCGAAGGGGCGTAATAATACAGCCCAGGGCGC
>DUZQ01000021.1 GCA_013349435.1 Planctomycetota bacterium
AACACAGTTGGTGTGATAGATGATGCACTGACTTTTAACGGCATAGACGATTATATACTGGTAACGGACAGCGGGCCTCTTAGTCCCACGCAGGAGGTAACCGTCTGCGGCTGGTTCTGGTTCAACGATACAGCCGCCAACACCGGTTTGATATGGAAACACAGCTACAACTATGCTTTGTGGACTGTCTCCGACACCGTCAGGTTTGCAGTATGGAATGCATCGTCCGAAGGAAGCACGGCAATCTTTTCAACGTCTCTGTTGGAAGCCGGCTGGAACTTCATAGCGGGCGTATTTGACGGAACAAATTCAAAGCTGTATCTCAACGGAGCCGAGACAGGCTCGGTTGGCGATTCGATAACAGGCCCGATACGCGACAATGCCGGCGATTTGTATATCGGTTACCGTCCGGGTCAGGATTATTTTGACGGCATAATTGATGATGTAAGGATATTTGACAAAACTTTATCCGAGGCACAAATATCGCAACTGGCAAGGGGCCTTTAGCCCAGGGTATGTTCAGTTAACTGTGTAAACGGCCTTAACGTCCATTAGTGTTTCAAATCTTTATTCCTTGAATTCAAAAATATCTCTAATTATCTTCTGGTCATCGTCCTGAAGAATAGGGCTCTGCGCAATCGGAGGCCCTGCCTATGTGTGGAAACTCTCTGCACGGGAACCGGGATACCCCGCAGTCGCCCGCCAAAGATGGTTGGATGGGCCGGTCGGATAAGGCCAATGGCCGCACGTTCGACATGCACGGCTGTGGGGAGTCGGACGGTTGCATAGCACCAGAGAAGCTGCCGAACAACTGCGGGACATTCTTATTCTACTGATGCCTTATGCCGTTGAGGTGCGATATCCGGATGATTATAGCATGCCGTCCGCCGAGGATACACGCCAGGCAAGAAAAGCAGCACAACAAGTGCATCACTGGCTAAAAGAGGTTTGTCCGGAAATCTTCCATAGATGAACTTTTTCGGCTTAAACACCATCAAGGACCTGCCGAAGGTCGAAGAACCGAAAAAACCCCAGCAGTAGGAACAGAAATGGCCAATCGTCCGGTTCCATACGATACATCTTTGAATTCGGCAAATGTACAAGACGATGTTCTCAGAAAAATGGACGTTCGCCAGAGAGCGGAAATGACATTTGAGCTTAACGACAATGTCCGCGCCGCTGTAGAGGCGGGTGTACGCAGTCGGCACCCTGAATATGATGATAAGATGGTTGTCATGGCGGTTACGAAACTTATGATCGGCGATTCACTATTCAAAGAGGCGTTTGGTGATATTGAGCTTGAACCATGACAAGCCAAAATGAATTCTTAAACAATATTACTTCGGCTTTGGCCAAATCCAAAATCCCTTATATGGTCTCAGGTTCGTTCGGCAGCAGCTTTCACGGCCGACCCAGAGCCACCAACGATGTGGATATCGTAATTGACCCGACACTGAAGCACCTCGAGGAATTCATTGAAACTCTCGGGGTCGGTTATTACGTCAACGCCGACTCAGCGATGAAGGCTTTGAGAGAACGGACCATGTTCAATGTGATAGATATCCAAGCCGGCTGGAAGGTGGATTTAATCATCCGCAAAGACCGTCCTTATAGCGCCGGGGAGTTTGAAAGGAAAAGAAAATTTCCTATAGAGGGCTCGACCTTATGGGTCGTTTCCCCGGAAGATGCGATTTTGAGCAAGCTCGAATGGTCAAAAGGGCGTCAATCTCAGCAGCAATTTCAGGATGCTCTTGGTGTCGCGGTCGTCCAGGCCGGTCGTCTGGACATCCAGTATTTACACAGATGGGCCAAAGAACTTGGTACCACCGACGAACTGAAAAAACTCCTTGATGCCGCTAAGGAAAACAGGGCCGGGGAACAAAAGAACTAAAAAAAACCCGCAATAAAAAGGCCGAGCAAAAAACTCAGCCCGGCCTATTAGTCTGGAATCTCACAATGGGTGAGAAGTTATTGTATAAGCTCAAGTTCTTCGAATAATTGTCTGCACAAATCCAGCGACTGGTCAATACGCTCGATATAATAATCTGCAAAAGGGCCTTTATCGCCGAATTCGGCTGTCAGTACTTGGTCATACCTTTGTCCACGTTTAAATTTGCCCTGGCTGAATATTTCTTCGAGGTGATCCTGGCTTGCAATTTCGGCATATATTATCAGGGCGCAAAGTTCGTCAATCCTTCGACTTAATTGTCTGCACAGCTCCCGCTGCCTTTTCGTCCTGCTTGATGCAATTTTTTTATCCAAATCCAGAACATTCTTCTGAACTTGCTGGACACAACGTTTTACAAACCTGGCAACGCCTCTGATTTGCAGGGTCTCCACCTCATGTCGAGCTATGTTCAGGTCCCGCCCGATTCCGGTTAAATGCATGGCAGGTGTCATATATTGCTCAGGATTATCCCAGGGCAACTGATCGAACCATTCGCAGTATACGACAAAGCTCGGCATACAATGCTCGACGTAAGAGAACGTGAGTTCCGAATCCCAAGCTACGTCGCGTATTTCTTCCCCGTATTCTTCAAGCTGCTTGCAAACGTGAGCAGTCTCATTGATCCAGGCTTTATCATCGATCTTGTCAAGCCAGTTACTAAACTGTTCTTCATGTTCCAGGAATAACCGAATACCTGCCTGGGCACTTGGGCCACGCTCATTGTAACGGGCTTTTTGGTCAGCGATCATAGTCAACATATGAATTTGAAATTCCGGCTCTATTTTTGCTCTGGCCATCCAACCTAACTTCTGCCAGAATTCTTCTAACAGATGCGAATAAAAATTGACCCTTTCAGTATCCTTTTCCTCCATGGCCGATAGAAGCTCTTTCATATATTCGTCATGCGACTGTTCTACTCTTTGGACTAATTCGGCCCATGCAACACCTGAACCATCAATCGAACCACTGAAGTGGTTCACAGCTATAAGCACCGCAATGACAATTACCGCCGCAGCGGCGAATTTTGTTATTGGGCTTTTCATGATCATTCTCCATATATTTTGCTGAGTCGGGGCCACGCTTTCCAGGGCCGCCTGAGCGGCGGTAAGAATCTGTTCGTCGGTTTGTGGGTTGGTTTCGGCCCGTGTTTCTCTGACTATTTGCTCTATATCATTCTCAGGTTTCATTTTCATGCTCCTTCTTTAAAAAACCTCGCAGTTTTTCAATTCCATAACGGTACCGGCTCTGGGCCGTGTTGATTGACTCGCCTTGAAGACGGGCGATTTGTCTGAATGTCATGCCGCCCTGCAGGTGTAGTGCAATAATCTCTCGCTGCTCGCAGGGCAATTTCGCCATAGCGCCAAAGACCATTGCTCGTCGTTCACTATCAATCAACTGCTCAACCGGCCCGGCCTGTGAGCCCGTGCAATCTGAATCGGCTAATTGCTGCATCGGTGACGCTTTGTTCTCACGGAGTTGGTCCCGGGCCCGGTTGACGATGCAGCTTAATAAATAGCCTTTAAGATTACGCCTGACATTAAGCTTTTTGCTATTAGCCGCAAAGCCCACAAATACATCCTGAAGACAATCCTGGGCCGTGTGAACATCAGACAGGAGCGAAACCGCCACCGTCAACAAATCATCTTTATACTTTTCATAAATTGCACGAAGCGCATCGACGTCCCCGCTATGCAAAAGCTTCAAAAGATGCTTGTCTTCAGTCATCAACTTTTCCTAAAACCGGATTAATTGAACGTCCAATCACCTATATGACGGACAGAAGTCTTATTTTAGTCTAACTTTTTACAACTTGGCCGTTTCGGACGAAAAAATCAACCAAAAAGCCATATAAAGTGGTTTTTTACTGGTGTTGCCGTTATCATTTTAAGTGAAATGAAGATTGTTTACTTTCGTATTATATTGCTCGTGGTTCTCGGTCTTTGTGTTGTTGACTCCATACAGACACCTGCCCATGCCGCCCAGTTTGATGAGAAAGAGCAGATCCTTGAAATTGCGCGTCAAGATCCAAGACTGCAGGATATTTTAGCTGATTTCGAGGGGCTGCACATGGCCCCTTTCTGGTCCGAGCGGCACAACGTCTGGATTATTGAGCTGATGATAGAGGGCCGTGAAGCAGGATTCGTTTCAGTATCACTTGAAGAACACGCCGTACTCGAATTTAATTTTGAAGTTGGTGATGAAGGTTTCGAAGATGAAGGCCGGGAAACGGATGATGAAGGATTCGGATTCGACGAAGAAGGGCGAGGAATCACATCTTATTGGTCAGTGTTTCACCGGTTCCGACCGCATATTGATGGAGCAGCGTTGTGCTGGGTAACATTTACTCTCACGTTTATATTTTTGGGTGATTTTAAAAATATTTTTTCACTCCGTAATCTTGATATCATATTGTTATATTCACTTTGTCCTTTCTTAAATGTAATCTGGCAAAATCTGAAGATTGCATACACCGGCCTGTTTGCGGTTACATTTCTGTTTTTCCTACGGTGCATCGCTGGTGCGTGGATGTGTGGGAAGCCTCCATCTCAACGCGACGCAATCTTTAAGCGAGCGGCGCTCTTTGTGTTGATTTTAACGATTCTTTTCCATATTCAGATTACTTACGAAAGACCAATGGACGACAGCGGTCTGTGGTCGGCAATAGGTGCATCATATTGGCAAAAAAGCGGTAATCTCCCCTACGGCACCGAGTTCGGCCACATGGGTGTTTATGGACCGCTATTGTACGCGGCGCACATACCCGCCAACCTGATTTTCCCACCCAAAGTTTCATTCAACAAGACAACCGGCTCTGTTGAATTCGACGAGTATCACCAGTTCGATATGCGCAGTGCCCAGTCGGCAGTACTTGTTTTCGACCTTTTGGCGATACTGGCATTGTATCTGTTCGGCAAAAAATATGCAGATACTTCTACCGGCCTACTCCTTGCATTGGTATTTGCTCTGAATCCATATGTCATCGGCACAGGCTCTGGCGGCCTCCAGTGGACTAGCCATATCGCAGCTATTCCCCTTGTTGTTTTTGCACTTGTTTATATTTCCCGGCCGCTTCTTGCTGGACTCCTTTTAGGGGTCGGGTGCGGGATGCTCTTTTATCCGATCTTCCTATTTCCACTTTGGCTCGGATTTTACATAAAGAGCACCGGACGCAAGGATGCTTTGAAATTCATCGCAGGATTTGCGCTGGTTGGCATCGTTTGTCTTGTGATGATTATGGTACTGACCGAGCCTGGCGGTGAATATACAGACTTATCACCCATCAAGGCATTCCTGTCCGATACGGTCATTCAGCAACAATTCAGAAAGGGCTATGGAACGAGTGATTTTAGCTTCTGGGGCCAGTATCCTGATATTAGCAAATGGGCCAAGGCTCCCGCGGGAATCCTGTTTCTGCTATTTTGCCTGGTTGTTGGATTCATGCCCCGTCGTATAGACATTAAGCGTCTCGTCGTCCTTACCGCTGCGGTGCTCGTAGCGACTCAATTTGTCCAATCCCACGGCGGCGGCTCCTATATCGGCTTCTATATCGCACCCTTTGTAATAACGCTGTTCGGCCTTAATGGTCACACCAGGCAATCTGAACATCAACAACCACTATCTTGACCCACAACAGGAACCGGCAAAGATTACCGGGTGTAAAATAATCAGATATATGTTACAGTCGTTATGAAAGATTTGAGTAACATGAAAAACGGCCCAATTGAATATCTCTCGACAACACTTGACGAAATAGAAACGGCCTTTTTCGTGCCTTGACAAATTTACGGCGATCTCATATCTTTCAAAGAAGAAAGGGGTATAAGCAGGAGAGTGTCAGGTCAGGCAAACATAATTGAAGTAAAAGGACTGTCAAAAACCTTCGGGAAGACCGTTGCTGTAAATCAAGTTTCGTTTGCTGTTCGGCATGGTGAATTATTTGGTTTTCTCGGTCCGAACGGCGCGGGTAAAACCACGACTGTCCGTATGCTGACCGGTGTTCTTGAGCCAACCGAAGGTACTGCGACCATCCAGGGTCACGATATTCGCTCTGAAGCGCTTTTGTCGCGGGCGCATTTAGCCGTGGTGCCGGAAGAAGCCAACGTCTATCTCGATCTTAGCCTTTGGCAAAATATCATGCTGATGGCTGAGCTGCATGGCATGGGGCGCAAACAGAGAACACATAACGCCCTTGAGTTGCTCGAATCTCTGGGTCTGGCAGACCGTAAGCATCAAAAAGCACGGACACTGTCCAAGGGACTTCGCCAGCGGCTTATGCTTTGTGCAGCCCTGGTGACGGAACCGGAAATACTGTTTCTGGACGAGCCAACAAGCGGACTGGATGTTCAAAGCGCCCGATTGATCCGCCGGATAGTACAGGAGCTGAACACAAAAGGCCTGACTGTTTTTCTGACCACACATAACATGGAAGAAGCCGAGAAAATGTGTTCCCGTCTGGCGATTATCAACAACGGGCAAATATCCGCCATAGACTCGCCCCGGAGACTTCACTCTGCAATGCGTTGCCGGCAGTTTGTGGAGGTAAGCTTTTTAAGCGAACCGCCGCCGATGTCGGAACTTCAATCTCTGTCCGGCGTTTCCTCGCTGGACTCTGCCGGCAACACCATTCGGCTTTATACGGAAAAACCCGGCCGAACTGCGGCAGAGATTGCCTTGTTTGCCAAAAGCAAACCTGTCGAGATAGAACATCTTTGTACACGAAAGCCGAGCCTGGAGGACGTCTTCCTTTACTTCACGGGCCAAAACAAAAAGGAGCCGGCGCAATGACAGCGCATATAAAAAATGCTCAGAGTTGGGGATATCATGCGCACGGCGCGTTTATAATTCTCAAGAAGAATATTCTGCTTTACTATCTCAAGCCGCCGGTTTTGATATTTGGTGTGCTTTTCCCCGTATTCTTCTTCCTGGCCTTCAAGATGGGCCGGCCCATTGCCCCTGAAAATATCGTACCCGGAATGGTTGCTATGGCGGTGTGGTTCACCGCAAGTGCCGTCGGGCCGTTGGTAACCCCGTGGGAGCGCAGGGCAAAGACATACGAGCGCCTAATCGCCACGCCGGTCTCATTACAGGCAATTTTGGCCGGCGATGTGCTCAGCGGATTGCTTTTTGGAGCGTGCCTGTCGGTGATACCGGTTATACTCGGGTTGATACTTACAGATGCCTGCATACATAACATGGTCTTTTTAATTATGGGCATAGTTCTTGGTGCGATTAGTTTCTCCTCGTTGGGGGTCCTGCTGGCGGCTCCGCCGGCGAGCAGTCCGTCTAATATCATGCTGCTTTCCAACCTTGTACGATTGCCGTTGCTGTTTGTCAGCGGCATTTTTCTGCCGATTGCCGAGATGCCTTTCTGGGCGCGCTGGGTTGCGCCGGCTTCTCCCCTGTCCTATGCCGGGGACCTGATTCGTATCAGTTTTGGTCATGAAGCTTACTTTCCTCTCTGGCTAAGCCCGCTTATGCTTGTATTTTTCACTGCCGTGTTGATGTGGGGCGCATATAAGTTTCACCGCAGATGGCGGGCAAAAGGATTATAGGGCAATCAAAGAAAGGTGTTTATTAGATGAAGTTTTGCAGCCGAGACAAAAGTAACAATAATTGGTTTTTGAAAAAGGTGTTAAAACCGTCGTTCTGAAAATCTCCTTCGCATAATTGTCATTCCAGCCCCGCATCGCGGTGCGGGATAAACTCCAGCTGGAATCCACGGCCTGCGAATAAGGAATCCCGATAAATCGGGAAATCGGAGTTTGGAATGACAAAAATCGAAAGATAGAGATTCTTCGGCTTCGCCCTGTACCATCTGGTAACGGGCTCCACTTCAGAATGACAATCGAAAGGAACATTAATGGAGATTATCACAAAGACATTTGAGACACCCAACGGACCAGCGGAAGGCGTCTGCATCAAGTGGCCGGGCTTTGGTATTCTGATGGTAACCGGCACGAAGGGCTTTTTGGCGTGTCCCGCCATCGACGTCGATTCCTGCCAGGGCTACGGAAAAGCGGCGGCTATCATCGAAAGCTCAGCCGACAATCCAATCGGTACGCTCGAAAGGTTCTGCGACAGAAAAATAACAAAGGCAAACGAAAACGCCCGCAGCCTGGGCCTTAAAGAAGGTATGCCTGCAAAAGAAGCCTTTGCTTTGATAGCGTAATTAGCCCTGCAGCACAGGATTAGCGTTGTGTGATGACGATAAGATGTTGATATAAATCAGGTTGTATCAAAATGACAATGCAAAACTCAAAACGCAAAGTACAGAAATGTGGAACGGCTTTGCCGTGGCTATTTTATCCTGGATTCCGGGTCCCTCCTTCGCAAAAGGCTACGGAGGGCAAGCAGGCCCGGAATGACATCCGGAAAAGCGTTTTTTGCCGATTAATTGCGCTGTAGTGTCAGATTAAAGGGCTGAATAATCCTGAGAGAAGTGGCTTCAAACACATAAAAAAACTGCCCACGGCACACCCTCCGCCATGAGCAGCTCACCTTCCTCCATCGGAATAATTGTAATATATTCAACCAACCATTGCAAGCAAAATCCGATAAAAACGGATTTTTATCTTTATTTACTGGTAAAGCCGGGACAGGTTGGATTTTTTTTGACATTTTTACCCGGATTTTGGTATCATATAGTATCAGGAGATAGAGGTGACCAAGAGGTGAAAAAGAATTCTTCACAAAAAGCGCACAATCAGGCCGTTACCGCTGGAAGCGGTGCCCCGGCTGTGCTGCTAATCGGTGACATCTCCGGGGCGGTTACAAACCCCCGACAGGTGGCCGAGCAGGGTTGCCGTGCCTGCGGGGACATTGTCGAGGCGGCTGCATTAGCGCGGGTCGAGAGGTTCGAGCGGATTTTCGTAGTTTTGTCAAGCCTTGGCGCGCATCTGGAATCTTCGCTAAAGGCGCTGCAGCAGGCGAGTCCGGGGTCGGCAATTATTCTTTTAGCTCAGATGTACGAGGAGCCGATAGCCCGGCGTCTGTTATGCTCGGCGAAAAGTTCAAGCATGCCGGTGGATGATTATTTGATATGTCCGGTCGATGTCAAATCGCTTACCAACGGCACCGCTCTGGTAAAGGTGCCCCCCCGGCAAACAGGGCAGGTGGGTTTTGGACGTGGTGATTATCCTGAAGCAAGGATAAGAGAGCTTCAGCGGCTTGCCACGGAGGATGACCTTACGGGCCTGAAGAACAGGCGCTATGTCAGGGAGTTTCTGAGGCAGATTATCGAGCGTGCGAAGAAAGAGGGCTTAAGAGTAACGCTGTTCCTTTTCGATATCGACAACTTCAAACATTATAACGACACTTACGGCCACAATGTGGGCGATATGGTGCTCAAACAGGCTGCTGTTATGATGCGCAGGTGCTGCCGGGCGCATGATGTGGTAGGCAGGATCGGCGGTGATGAGTTTGCCGTTATTTTCTGGGACTTGCCGACTCAGGTCAATAAGAACAAAGAGGTGAATAACAAAGCCGAGCGACGCCGGGCCGACGCCGGCCATCCATCCGAAGCCTTATTCATATCCGAGCGTTTCAGGAGCCAAATCAGTTCGGCGGACTTCTCTTTTCTCGGCTATGAGGGCAAAGGAGTGCTAACTGTAAGCGGTGGACTGGCATCGTTTTCGCCAGATACTATGACCGCCCGGGACCTGCTGGAACAGGCCGACAGGGCGATGCTCGAAGCAAAACGCAGCGGCAAGAACCAAATCTACCTCGTCGGCAAACCGAAGTAGAAGCCAGAAGACGGAATACAGAAGCGCGGCGGCGCAAGCCGCCCGAAAAAACAGGAGACCACGGCACGCCTCTGGAGCATCCGCTGAAGAATGTGGTTAAACGATATTGAGTTCAAAACGCCTGTCGAAGTTCATTTTCTTGAGGATCCTCTTGGCCTTCTTAATCTCAACATCATCCACATCTTTTATGCTGACGGTATAGGTTCGATAATTGCTGGTGATAGTCGCCATCTTACCTTTGATTGCTACTTGTTGGAGGAGTTCATTTTCGTTGTCGGGAAAGTCTTCAGAAGATACCCTGACGCCTCGCTCGTACTCATCCAGAATAAACTCATGCTTTGGCGTACGAAGGAGTGTTAAACTCTTAACATCCCAATCCTCATCCACAGGAATGGCAAACGAAACGATAAGATCGTCTCCATCTTTAGTTGTTATGAAGGATGCGTTTTCCATAAATATATGCTTTCTTATAACTCTTATGAATCCTTGTTGCCAAAAAACTTCTCTTTATTGCCTTCTCGCTCAGTCCTGTCACTCCTGCGACCGAGTGGCAGCCTTTTTACCACCGGTGAAAGGGATGGCTAATCCTGTCATCCTTGGACATCTCCAACACCTGTAGGTTGACCAACCTGCTTCTTGTCCAACTTCTGGATCAGCTTGCCAATGCCGAGGGAAAGGAATAGCATTCCGAGAATCCACACCCCGAAGAATGCTAATCGGAGAAAATTCCTGAATCGGCGCGATTTTGAACGCCTGATCAATCCGATGGTAATGATAGCAAGAAGGTAGAGCGGAATGTGCTCCCCGAGGATCATCAGGAATGCACATTTTAATCCTTCTGACTTCCCACGAGCGAGATATGGTACACGCTCCGCGTTAGACATGCTATCCCATTGAAGGTTCTCTGATTCAATAATATCGCGCATTGCGTGTCCCGCTCCCGCACGGTAGAAATAGCTGAAGAATCCAGGCAGTGTAACGACCGCTAAAACTCCGAAAACGATTGCAAGAATCAATGATACAATTCCGGATTTATTTGCCATGGTTTTGTCTTCTAGTGAGTCTCTTATTCAAGTTCGTATTTTATATCTTGTGCCGTTCAAAAAACAGTCTCACTTCTTGTATTCGTCATTCCGGGCTTGACCCGGAATCCAGAACATAAAAACTGGATTCCCGCCTTCGCGGGAATGACAGAAACAGCATATGCACTTCCTTAAGGCAGAAAAAACAGCTTATCGTTCAGTTAATCCATGATCTTGGACTGGTGGGCTTAAGCCCACCCTATACGCAACACGCTTCACGCAATACACTGACTATTATCACCGGTATTATCGCCAAAAGCAAGGAGAGACTTTCGTATACAGTATTCAGTATGTAATATGTAGTTGGTGGAACCCCGGCGCGCCGGGATGCTTTTTTAACAGATTCCTCGGCAAGCTCGGAATGACCCTGGCTGGAAGCCGGGCCAAGTACGAAATAAAACCGTGTTAATCTGTGTTTATCCGTGTCTAAGAATCTCTGTATTCTGTCCTCTGTCTTCTGTCTTCTTCCTTGATTATTATCGTCTCCGTTGGGCCTACGAGTTTGTAGTGTATGCCCCGCCAGGTGATGGTTCTTCCAAATGCAGAAGAAACAATGCTTACAAACAACACCCAGGACCATATACAATTGCCTAAGATATCCGCGACCATAGCAGGTTTCATTTTTCCTGCATCTTCGGGCAGCAAAGCGGCAATCATTTTTTGCCTGAGTATTGAGCGGCAGACCTGCCCAAAGAAAAATACCACTGGAACAGCGGCGTAAAGTGCGAGCATATTTGTACTGCTCACAGCGGCCAATATCACAATAGCGGCTCCGGCCCAGAGACCTGCCAGTGAGTAGATGCTGCTGCCCAGTCCGAACCACCAAGTTGCCGGAATCGTAACGCGCGTGATGAGAAACTGGCGTCTGGCGAACTCGAAGAGTCCGGGCCAGGTGGTCTTTTCGTATGAAGCAACGAGGCAACCGGGTGCAAATATGATTTTCTTATTCGCTTTCTTGACCGCGTATGAGAGGGTCAGGTCGTCGCTGACGGCTCTTTGCCAGATTTTGTCGAGCTTTATCTGGTTGAAGGTTTCGACCCGGATGGCCATGGAGCCTCCCCAGGCCTGATTAAAAATGGTGGGTCCGAGCAGTTGGGCGATTTTTCCGTTTATTGCCGACAGCACCAGTGACGCGAGGTTATTCTGCGCGGGCACAAACCAGCGATAGCCGGTGGAAGCCCCGTGCTTTGATTTGCGAAGCGGATAGACAAGGTGGTTCAGCCAGTCAGGCCCCACGGTTGCATCGGAGTCGGCAAAGGCAAAGACCTCTACATCTTTTGGAGCATTTTTGCAGGAATAAAGAAGGTTGTGTATTTTCTGACTGCAAAGGGTGGCACCACCTGCGGCGACTATACGAACATCGAGAGTTTGGGAGTTGGAGGCGAGTTTAGTCTTGAGTTCTCGCAGCTTTTCATAAGCCGGGTCGGTGGTGTCGGCAACGACAAAGCACAAATAGAAATTGTCATAATCAAGATTGAAGAAGGAGGATATATTCTCTTCAAAGCTGTTGTCGATACCTTTGCAGGGAATCGTAAGCAGGACGCGGGGGTGGTAGCCCTGGTGTTTAGTTGTGGATTTTTTGACGGCATATCGGTAGTTGCGATACGTTTGAAGCAGAAAAAAAATTTGCGAGGCAATCATCGCACCCGCAATAAAATTGTAATAATGCCAAAACAAAGCGGACTTATCTCCCTGCCGTTTATCCGGCGATCGACGGGTAATCAAGCTATTGTCGCAAGAGGCACAATGCAACGAGTCAATTCATCGGCGGTGTAGGATTTTGCCAGATCGAGTGAAATAATGCAACCATGATTATGGTCCGAGGCGAGAATTATGAGATTTTTTCCACCCTGGGTCCAGCCTTTGTCTTGTGGTTGATGGCCCAGAATAAACAAATCAACGTCGAAAAGCTGAGCGAGTTTTGCAAGGGTCTGCTCATTGTGTCTCCTTCCCCATGTAAGCTGGTACGCCGGATTCGGCCGGGTTATATCTGAAATCCGAGAGTGTCTTTGGAAAACAGTTACATCGAAGCTGTCGGCGTAAGACCCGGAAGGCAGAGAATGCGACGCCCATATTCGGTTGGCGCAGCGCACGGCCAAAGGCTGAGACAGAAGGTACTGCTTCAGGGCAAGGTAAACAGAATCGTATTCGCCGCCGAATTGTCGTTTCATGGCGTCTTTCATGGCCCTGGACATTTCCCTGCCCATCTTCATGATATCGATGTTACACAGAATCGCAGTATCGTGGTTGCCTAAGATTAAATGGACCTGGTTGGGAAACTGAAGCTGATAACGTATAGCGTCAAACAGCAGCGTGAAAGACAGACACCCTCCTTTGCTGTCCCGGGGTCCTCCGTGGAGTATTTCCTGAAGAAGAACATGCCTGTGTGGGTTATTACCGAGGTCCGCGAAGGATACAATTTTCTCAAAATTTCGACGATGGCCGTGAAGGTCACCAGTAATTATCATATTGCCCACATCGGGCAGATGAATGATATTACCCCTGCGGAACCTGGCCGAATAGTTCAGTTCCCTTCCTTTTTTGCAAAGTTCAATCATTTCTTGTGCCGTCACCTGCACACTTGCTTCCGAAAATCTTGCGAATCAGCACATCGAGCCTGGCGATTATTTCAGCCATGCTTGCCGGTCGGTCGGTGGGTTTTTCCTTGACACATTGCATCACAAGGGCGGACATCTCGCGGGGTATTTTGCGGTATATTTCATGGGGGCTTTTGAATTTCCGCTGCTGGCTGAGGGGCAATCCGAAATCGGTCTTTGGTGGGATAAGCGTTGGTACGTTTTTCCCCGTTAGTGCCCAGTACATTGTCGCTCCAAGATTGAAGATGTCGGTTCGATGGTTTAAGTGTTCGCGGCGAACCTGTTCCGGTGCGATATAATCGGGTGTTCCCTGGATGCGAGTTTTCATTGTGCCGATTCTGCAGCTCTGGCCCAGGTCGATAACCTTTATTGTGCTGTCTTTACCGATAAGAATGTTGTTTGGCTTGATGTCGCAATGTATAAAACCCCTCTGGTGCATGGCGTTCAAGGCCGTTGCTACCATTCGGAACAGCAGCAAACAATCACCCAGGCTCAGAGAAGGACTTGCCTCGAGGCTGACGCCGTCAAAAAGTTCCATCGCCAGAAGGAGTTCTTTGGTTCTGAGCAGTTTCCGCTTTCTTATGAGTTTGTAGCATTTTCGAATGTAGGGATGGTTTATCTGACGAGCCACGCGATATTCGGTTTCGATTTGCTCAACGATTCGAGTATCTTCCGGGTACTCGAACACCAGCCTCTTCAGGGCGACCATTTGTTTGGTTACCTCGTCCGTAGCGAGGTAAATGGTAGTGCGAGCCCCGGCCCCAAGCCTTTTTATGACCGAAAATCCCTCTATGTCAACCGTTGAATTCATCATATTCGGTTTTCCGCTGCCCGCCGGCTTTATATTGGCAATCACCTCGCCGCTACCCTTGGCCCGGGCAAATTCACCTTTTCAAACCCCTACATTTTATGATATTTTGAGTGTATTGTCCACCAGAAATAAATCTGGGATATCCTTGACAAAAAAACAGCTCAATTCTTGACAGACCCCGCCGAATATGGAATATGGCTGTGATGGTTGTTTTTAGGCTTTTTTCTGATAGTTCAACTGGTAGAAAGAGCGGCTGTTAACCGCTAAGTTGTAGGTTCGAGTCCTACTCGAGGACTTTTGGGGCTACAGGCCTTCTGGCCTCGCTGCCCTGGTTTTTTCTATACAATAGGTCTCAAACATCAAAAGGCGTGGGGGAAAATTTTCTAACTTTCTAACCTTCTAAAGCCAATTAGTGCTAAAAAATCGCAGAGAAAATTAGTTCTCGGGTGAAGAAAAGGTTGTAGTTCAAAGAATTTTGATATAATTATTATTCTGAAACAGTTGGTTGTATAAACAAGCGTTTAACGCGAGATAAGCTTCTTTTGGTATTCATTTTTGGCTTTTATTTCACTGTTCTTGTCTTTCTGCGCTTCTTCCAGGTTCTTTAGGGCTGCGGGATAATCGGGTTTTAGGCGCACAGCTTCTTTATAATTTTGTATCGCAAGGTCATACTCGCCCAACAGGGCATACGCCCGGCCCAGATTATTGTAGGCCACCGGCCACTGTCTGAAACGCAATACCTCTTTGAAGCATTCAACGGCTTCTTCTGCGCAGTTTAGTCTGCTAAGTGCCACGCCCAGATTGAGCCGGGCCTCAAAGTGTTGAGGGTTGATTCGCAGGGCCTCTTCAAAGTGTGTCATCGCCTCATCAACCCGGCCGGTTTTCAGCAGTACATCCCCGAAGTTATTGTGCATTATGTAATTGTCATCGGTTGCCTCCACAGCCCGCTTATAAAGTGTATAGTCATTTTGCCAGTAACCGACCTGCTTATGCGTAAGAATGGCAAGGATAACAAGTACCACCAACGATGAGACTTTCAGCGCAATCGTTCCATGTCGCCATTTGTTTGCACCTTCGGCGGCGCCCCAGGTTATCATTATGAAAAGTCCTATCGACGATAAATATGTGTAGCGGTCGGCCATCGCCTGAATCCCCACCTGCACAAGGCCGATGACCGGCACCAGCGTTATGAGAAACCACAGCCAGCCCGTAAGAAAGAAAGGGCGCTTGCGCACCGAGTAGAATACAGCAACGGAAATCACAGCTAATAAAATAAAAGAAACTATCGGCTGCCATACCGGCAAACCTTCGAGCCTGAGGGGGTACAACACAGCCAGACGGGTTGGGTAAATCGTTTTGCCGATATATCTGACACAGGAAACCAGGGCATTAGACAGGCGAAATCTCAGGCCGAAAGCTGATATAGGCGCCATTGCCTTACCGCCTTTCTGAATGGCAAAGGTAACTACAATCACAGCCGCTGAAAGGATAAACAAGGGAATCTTTTCCAGAATTAAACCGCTCAAAGATACGGTGTGTTTGTCGGGACCGGCTGGTTCGGCATATATTGAAGATTCGTTTTGCTTTTGCCCGGCCCGCCCCAACCTTCCCAAAGGCCAATAGTCCAACAGCAACAAAACAAACGGCAGGGTAACCAGCATAGGTTTTGCCATCAGGCCGAGACAAAAAACAAGCAGCACCAAAAGATAGCTTATCAGGCTCGGCCGGCGGATATACCATAAATACGCTGCTATGGTCAGCATCCAGAACAGGCCGCTCAGAACATCCTTTCGCTCAGCCACCCATGCCACGGACTCAACGTGTACGGGGTGCAGTGCGAAAAGTGCCGCAACAAATGCGCTGTGCCACAGCAGGCCGGTCATTCTTCTGAATATCTCAAACAAAAGCAAAGTGTTGGCGATATGGAAAAGCAGATTTACAAAATGATACCAGAATGGACTAAGCCCAAAAAGCTCAAAATCCAGCATGTAGCTCAGCCAGGTCAGCGGATGCCAGTTGCTTTTGTAAGAGGTGGTAAATGCCCACAAAACAGAATCGAGTGTTAATCCGGACTGGACCTGCAAATTGCCGCAGACATATTGGAAGTCGTCATAACTGACAAAGTCGCAGGAAGCAACCAGCTCAAAAGCCACGAGAATCGCCAGAACCAGGGCAGAGTAAATCAGATAAATGTGTAGCTTTTTCATCATGAGTAACAGTATAGATATATCTGACGAAAAACGTCAAGGTAATTATAGCAAATTAACAGCAGGTTAAATATTTAACAAATCGCCCAGATTAGGTATATAAGGGCGTTTTTTGGCATTTTTGAAAAGGGAGAGATTTTTTTGTGAACCTGTTGTTTTGGTCTCAATTAGAGAAACATATTGAAGCTTTGGTCAAAAGTGTTACATTGGATGGGTTCCTCAAAAGCAGGGGGCTGGCCAGAAAGACGGCCGCCATGAATCTCAATAGAGGTAAATATGGGCGACAAAAGGCAGGAGCAAAACGTACTACACGCATGTCTCGGTAAAAGCCGGCAAATGGTGGGATTGGTTTCTTACGCAGTTGATTCGATTGTCAGTAAAACGATACTTGATAAGCGTACCGGGACGGTAACTCTGTTTGCCTTCGACAAAGGACAAAAACTGAGTGAGCATACCACACCATACGATGCCGTCGTCCAGGTGATTGACGGCGCAGGGCAGTTTATCATTGACGGTGAGCTTAACAAAGTCGGCGCAGGGGAGATTATGATAATGCCCGCGGATGTGCCGCACGCTGTTGTCGCTAATGAAAAGTTCAAGATGCTGCTTATAATGGTCCGTGAGTGATTTGGATATCTCTTTTTGGAAATAACAGAGGGCCCGAATATGGTCAGATGTCCCGGACTGGATAAAAGGTTTTGGAAACCCGGTGATATATTTGAGGTAATGTGTCCCGGATGCGGCCGGTCTATAGAGTTTTTCAAGGATGAGCCAAAGCTGAAGTGCCGAAAGTGCGGGCAGGTGGTTATAAACCCGAAGATTGACCTCGGCTGTGCCGGGTGGTGTCAGTACGCCAGGCAGTGTGGGGGTATTATGAAAAAATCCGGCGAAACGGACCAAAGTGCAGAAGGTTCGAAATAAGGGATTTTCAGATGGCAGTACGAAACCTACTGCAAGCGGCGAAAAGAACGATTTTGAGGACATTACTATAAATTTATCCGGAAACGTAATAGAAACCGGAATGTTTGAGGCAAAAAAATGACAGAAGCTTTTATGGAAGGTGAAAAAGAGAAACAATCCGTAACGTTGGAAAAAGGAAAGTGTGTGCCGTGTCAGGCAGGTGCCAGGCCGTTGGACGGCCGAGCCGTTGAAAAGCTGCTGGGCCGGTTGGCCGAAGGCTGGAAGGTGGTTGAACAGCATCATCTCGAGAAGCAGTACAAGTTTAAGAATTTTCGCCTGGCGCTGGACTTTGTCAACAAAATCGGAGAATTAGCCGAAGCTGAAGGGCACCATCCCGACATTTATCTTGCCTGGGGGAGGGTGAAAGTAAAGCTGTGGACGCATAAAATCAACGGCCTGCATACTAATGACTTTGTCCTGGCGGCAAAAATTGATAAATTGTAGCAGCAGCAAAGACTCTAAGCTCGATAGCTCTTTAAGGAACTTGATAAATGTAATTCTGAGTCGCACCATGGCCTGGGTCGCAGCACCGTCATTCTGAGGCACAGCCGAAGAATCTCAGCCCTTCTACTGTTTATGTTTTAAGAATCGGGGGAATATCAATGGATATATTTGAATATGCCATGAAAATGGAAAAGGACGGCGAAAACTTTTATCGACAGGCCGCTCGCAATTCAGCCAACAGGGGTATTAAGGCAATCCTCACTATGCTTGCCGACGAGGAGGTCCGACACTACAAAGCGATAGAGAAAATAAGGTCGGCTGAGCCGATGCAGTTAACCGACACCACTATCCTGGCTGATGCCAAAAACGTTTTCACCGTGCTGAAAGATTCGGACGAAACATTTGCACCGGAAACCAATCAGGTCAACCTCTACAAAAAAGCGCTCGATATCGAAGAGAAAAGCCGCAATTTCTATAACGAAAAAGCCGCCGATGCGCCCGAACAAAATTCCAAAAATCTTTTTCTCAGATTGGCCCAGGAGGAGCGGAAACATTATGTGCTCATTGAGAACATAATTGATTTCTTATCGAAACCCAATACCTGGCTGGAAAACGCGGAGTTTTACCATTTGGACGAGTATTAAGAATGTTTATGTTGGAAAAGGAGATCGAAAATGACAAGAGCATTTGACAAGAAGTTGGTTTTTTTGGTATTGCTTGTTTGTACGGCTGTGTTCGTTACGGTAGTCTATTCGCACTGTCAAATACCCTGCGGCATATACAACGACCCGGCCCGCTTTGACGAGATATCCGAGCATATTATCACCATTGAAAAGTCTATGAAGCAGATAAGAGAGCTTTCCGGGCATGCTCAACCCGATATGAACCAGCTCGTACGATGGGTTCAAAACAAGGACGCCCACGCCGATGAGCTGAGCAATATTGTTACTTACTATTTTATGGCTCAGCGGATAAAGCCTGTTGACAAGTCCGATACCGCCCACTATAACGAATATGTGCAGAAACTGACACTGCTGCACGATTTGCTCGTTTATAGTATGAAAGCCAAGCAGACGACCGACCTTTCATACGTTGAAAAGCTCACAAACAGCTTGAACGGGTTTAGAAAGGCCTATTTCGCCGAACATCACCATTAGGGGTTGGTGGATTTTAATGGTCCTCTCTTAATGCTTTGTACGGAACTTGTTTTTTAAGCGAGACAGGAGCGACTTTGGGCAGGGAATCTTCAACACAATCCGGGGATGTTTCAATTGTTCTATGTGGGCCTGCGGGGATGGGCATCCAGACCGTTGAGAGTCTTCTGACAAGGATATTGAAGCAGGCGGGGTATAACGTCTTTGCTACAAGGGAATACATGTCCCGCATCCGCGGCGGTTCGAATTCCACCGAGATACGGGTATCATCAAATAGGGTTTGTGCCTTTGTAAATCGAATCGATATTCTTGTTGGGCTCGACAAAAATGCAATCAGGCATCTTGAAAAGAGAATTAGCTCCGATACAGTCATCCTGGCTGACATTTCCAGTTTCGGCGCCGGCTTTGACCAAAGCCGGTGGACTTTTGTAAATGCTGAATTCACCCAGATTGCCTCTGACATCGGCAACAAGCTTTATTCGAATATAGTTTCAGTTGGCACAATTACGGGCATTTTTGGTATCGAAGAAGATGTTGTAACATCTTGTGTATCTCAGCGCTTCGGTTCGAAATCTGAAAAAATAGTCCGTGAAAATGTCGAGGCGGCGGAAGGGGGGTACCAAATCGGTTGCAAGTTGGTCGATTCGGGCAAAATCAGCATCGACATCCAGCCTGATTCGTCTGTAGAAGAGCAAATGCTGTTGAGCGGAACAGAAGCTGTAGGCCTCGGTGCTATGGCGGGCGGTTGTAATTTTATTGCCTCTTATCCTATGTCCCCTTCAACGGGCGTACTGGCTTTTATGGCAAAGCACAGTGCCGATTTCGGCCTTGTGGTCGAACAAGCCGAGGATGAGATAGCCGCGATAAATATGTCAATCGGGGCGTGGTATGCAGGGGCTCGGGGTATGGTGACTACTTCAGGAGGCGGCTTTGCACTTATGACCGAGGGTATCAGTCTTTCAGGTATGCTCGAGACGCCAGTGGTGGTTCATCTTGCGCAGCGGCCGGGCCCGGCAACGGGCCTGCCCACCAGAACGGAGCAGGGCGACCTTGAACTTGCGCTTTACGCAGGCCACGGCGAGTTTGTCAGAATTATACTTGCTCCCGGCAGAGTTGAAGAAGCATTCTATCTGACACAAAGTGCTTTTGACCTGGCCGACAAGTATCAGGTGCCCGTAATTATCCTGACCGACCATTATCTCGTTGACTGTTACTATAATATTTCCTGTCCGGATTTGACGGATGTTAAAATCGAAAATCACATACACCAAACACAAGCCGATTACAGAAGGTACGAACTTACCGCCAATGGTATCAGTCCCCGTGGTATTCCCGGCTACGGCAGTGGTCTTGTATGCGTAGATAGCGACGAGCATGACCAGTCGGGCCATATTACCGAAGACCTCGACCTCAGGGTAAACATGGTGGACAAAAGACTAAGAAAACTCGATGCCCTCAAGAATGAAATACTCCAGCCCCAATTGTGGCCCTATGAAAACTATAAGAACCTTGTTATATGCTGGGGTTCAACATACCACATAGTAAAAGAGGCTCTGGCACAATTAGGGTGCGATGACACATCCATGCTGCATTATAGTCAAGTTTATCCCCTGCATCCGGATACCGCCGGCTATCTTAATAAGGCGGCTAAAACTGTAATTGTCGAAGGTAATGCGACCGGTCAGTTCTGTAAATTGATAAAACTTCACACAGGTCTTGAGGTGGATGGCAAAATCCTGAAGTATAGTGGTTTAAGTTTCACGGTTGAAGAGGTTGCCGAAAGCCTCGACAAGATGCTTGATTAGGATTGTGGATTTATGGACTCACAGAATTTCGATATGGGTGATATTGACATAGCCTGGTGCCCCGGCTGTGGTGATTTTGCAATACTCAAGATACTCAAGCAGGCCTTAGCCGCGCTTGAGATTGCCCCACAGGAGCTGGTGGTCGTCTCCGGTATCGGCCAGGCGGCCAAAATTCCGCAATACTTAAAATGCAATTACTTTAACGGCCTGCACGGTCGTGCTTTGCCCCCGGCGACGGCAATAAAGGCGGCAAATCCGGCTCTGACCGTCATTGCCGAAAGTGGTGACGGCGATATGTATGGTGAAGGGGGCAATCACTTTATCCACACCATAAGAAGAAATCCCGACCTAACAAACATCGTTCACAACAACATGGTTTACGGCCTTACCAAGGGACAGGCCTCGCCGACCAGTCAGCGGGATTTTAAGACGCCCGTCCAGGTGCACGGAGTGTGTCTTGAGCCGTTTAATCCGCTGGCAGCAGCTATCGCTCTGGATGCTTCATTCGTGGCAAGGGCCTTTGCGGGCGACGCCGAACAAACCGTCGAGATTTTCAACAAAGCGATTACACACAAAGGTTATTCCCTCGTGGACGTATTGCAGCCGTGCGTCTCGTACAACAAAATAAATACATATCAATGGTTCAAAGCAAATACATACTATCTCGATGAGACCTACGAACCGACCGACAGAACAAAGGCATTCGAAAAGGCGTGCCAAACCGATAAACTTGCCTTAGGCGTTTTTTACATGAGTCCAGAGAAAGCGACATTTGAAGAAAATCTCGTTGCCTACCGGAAGGATAAAAGTCCACTTTGGCAGCGACAGCCAAATAAGGAAAAGATACAGAACCTGATCGAATCAATTAAAAACATGTAGTTTTAGGAGTGCTGAAAATGTTACAAGACGGCGAAAAAGGAGTTATTATTCAGCGTGACAAACAAACTTATGCGGTTGCGCCCCATATTCCCTGTGGGGTTGTGTCGCCTGATACTTTGCGAAAACTGGCGGACACAGCCGAAAAATATCAAGCTGCGGCGCTGAAGATAACCAGCGCGGCCAGAATAGCTGTTGTGGGGCTGGCCGAAGGCGATGTTGACAATGTCTGGAAGGACCTTGAAATGTCACCGGGGGCGGCGGTCGGGCTTTGCGTCAGAAGCGTCAAGGCCTGCCCCGGCACAACATTTTGCAAACGGGGCATGCAGGACAGTCTGTCTGTCGGAATGAAGCTCGATGAAAAGTATCACGGTACCGAATTGCCCGGCAAGCTCAAAATGGGTGTCAGCGGCTGTCCGAACCAGTGTGCCGAGACCTGTATCAAGGACATCGGCTTTGTGGGAATGCCGAACGGCTGGAAACTGTTTGTCGGCGGCAACGGCGGCGGTAAACCCAGATTGTCGCGAGAGCTTGCCAGAGACCTGACGACCGAACAGGCTCTGGAAATGGCCGATGCGGTTGTTGAATTTTACAAAGAAAACGCCAAGCCGCGCCAGAGGCTCGGTGCAATGATTGAGAAAATGGGCTTTGAAGAATTCAAAGCAGCGGTAACCGGTGGATAAAAACGCGGCCCAACTCAAATCAGTCCTTGAGAAGCTGTACGTTAAATACAATCGAACCGAGCTCGTGCCGCCTGACCCGTTGCAGTTTGTGTATGGGTACTCGGCCCGCGCCGATATGGAGATTGCCGCCCTGTTAGCCGCTGTTCTTGCCTACGGCAGGGTGGAACAAATCCAAAAAAGTCTTAACAACCTCTTTGGCCGAATAGGTCCCAAACCCTGCGAATTCGTTCGGGATTTAGACCAGGCAAAAAAGCGAAAGCTGCTTGATTTTAAGCATCGCTTTACAACAGGCGGGGATATTTGTGATTTACTGGAGTTGTTAAAGCAAGTTTATGAAAAGAAAGGCAGCATAGAGAAAAACTTCTTATCGGGTTATCATAAGGCCGATGACAATATCATACCGGCTTTGAGCAGGTTTTGTGATTCGCTCCTGAATATGCACACTGCCGGGCACAAAAAAACGCCGAGCAGAGGTTTAAAATATCTTCTTGCCGCACCTTCTGCAGGAAGTGCATCGAAGAGGTTAAACCTTTTCCTGCGGTGGATGGTCAGGGACGACAATGTGGATTTGGGATTATGGAGGTCGATTGACAAGGCCAAATTGATTGTGCCGATGGATGTACATATCTTCAGAGTATCAAAAATGTTAGGTTTTTGCCGTAAAAAGAACATATCCCTCAAGGCAGCGGTAGAAGTAACAGAAAGATTCGCACAAATTGAGCCTGACGACCCGGTAAAGTATGATTTTGCTCTGTGCCGAGTTGGGATGTCGCAAAACAGCGACGATTGGAATATAATTAAAGGGTCTCTGAAGTTTGTTGAACAGCTATAGAGGTCATTCTGAGTCCTTCGCTTCGCTCAAGGACAGGCTACGCGAAGAATCTTAAATTTGGTTTTTGCAAGAGATTCTTCACTTTGCTGCGCTTCGTTCAGAATGACATATTTGATATGTTTTGAACGGAAGCAATTAGAACCTCTGAAAGTAGTGCAGGTGATTGATAGTGACGCAAATTCTTGAGATATTTATAAAAGGTTTTTGGGAGACCTTGGCCGAGATGAGTCCATACCTTCTGTTCGGCTTCTTCGTGGCGGGTGTGCTGTCGGTTTTCATATCCGCTCGACTTGTCGAAAGACACCTCGGTGGACGGGGGATTTGGCCTTTATTAAAGGCGTCGGCATTCGGGGTTCCGCTGCCGTTGTGCTCGTGCGGTGTCATTCCGGTTTCAATGTCTCTTAGAAAGCACGGTGCGAGCAAAGGCTCTACTATTTCATTTCTGCTTTCCACCCCGCAAACCGGTGTTGACAGCATTTTTGTTACATTTAGCCTGTTAGGGCCTGTCTTTGCAATCTTCAGACCGGTTGCAGCACTTATAACCGGCGTGATAGGTGGGGGGCTGGTCCAGTTGACCGACCCGGAGCCGGCCGATGCAATTCAGCCGGAATGCACCGATGCCTGTTGCAACGAAAAAGAACAAAAGTCGAAGATTATCAGAGCTCTGAAGCACGGCTTTGTTACCCTGCCCGCTGATATCGGAAAGGCTATGTTTATAGGTTTGATTGTCGCCGCTGTAATTTCTGCTGCCATCCCGGATGACTTCTTTGCCCCGTTTCTTGGCGGCGGGATACTTGCGATGCTTATTATGATGGCCCTTGGCATACCGGTTTACGTTTGTGCAACCGCTTCGGTGCCGGTAGCCGCCGCCCTGATTACCAAAGGCGTAAATCCCGGTGCTGCGATGGTATTTCTCATGACCGGCCCTGCCACTAACGCCGCGGCCTTTATGACAATATGGTCGGTACTTGGCAAAAAAACGGCAATAACGTATATTATAACGGTCGCCGGCGCCGCTATTGCCGCGGGGCTGCTTTTGGACCGTATCGTCCGGCAGGTTGGTAGTGATAATGTATTTAAGATGGGCTGGATGTTGCCGCCGATTGTCAAATACGCATCTGCGGTGGTCCTACTTGCGGTGCTGATATTTGCAATGGTCGGCACAGGGAAAACAACACAGACAGAAGGAGAAAAAGATGAGAAAGACGGAGCTTAAACAGGTTGTAACAAACCTTTCGGTGAAGCACTACAAGGGGGTTACAATCCTCCTGGTGCTCTTTACTCTTTCCCTTGCCTCGCTTATTCCTCGCATACGGGTGGATACCGACCCGGAGAATATGCTCTCCGAGGATGAGCCGGTCAGGGTCTTTCACAATCAGACCAAGGATAACTTTTCCCTCAGCGACATCGTGGTTGTCGGTATCATAAACGAACACAATCCCAACGGCGTCTTCAATCCGGCCTCATTAGGCAAAATCTATGAGTTGACCGAATTTGCCCGAACGCTTCGCTGGCCTGACGAGGAAAATCCCGACAGCCAGGTTGGTGTTGTCGAGGTTGACCTGCTCGCACCTTCCACTGTTGACCATATCGGTCAGGGCGGCCCGGGGGTTGTAAAGTTCGAATGGCTGATGGCCCGGCCCCCGGCAACAGATGATGAGGCACTGGAAATAAAAAACAAAGCCATGTCAAATCCCCTGCTTAAAGGCACACTCGTCTCCGAGGATGGCAAAGCGATATGTCTTTATTTGCCCTTAACGAGTAAGGACCTGAGCTATAAGGTTTACAGCGAGTTGAAACGCAAGATTGCCGAGTTTGCCGGCGACGAAGAATATCACATTACAGGTCTGCCGGTTGCAGAGGATACATTCGGCGTCGAGATGTTTATACAGATGGCCGTGTCGGCGCCGCTGGCAATGGTGGTGATATTTATTCTGATGCTTCTGTTTTTCAGAAAGCTCGTTTTGGTTATTTCGCCGATGATTGTGGCTTTGGTAAGTGTAATTTCAACGATGGGGCTTCTTATTGGCTTTGGCTATCCTGTGCACATTATGAGCTCTATGATACCGATTTTTCTTATGCCGATAGCTGTGGTTGACTCGGTGCATATTCTTTCGGAATTTTTTGACCGATACAAACCTGAAAAGGGGAGAAAGGACACGATTCTTGAGGTGATGGGCAATCTTTTCGCTCCGATGTTATACACGTCTCTGACCTCGGCGGCGGGTTTCGCATCGCTGGCGCTGACACCTATCCCGCCGGTACAGGTGTTCGGCGTATTTGTTGCGGTCGGGATTATGATAGCGTGGTTGTGCACGATAACTTTCGTACCTGCGTATGTTATGATGATAAAGGAAGAATCTCTGGCCAATTTCGGTTCGGCTTCGGTCCATGAGCACAAGCAGGGCCGTCTCGGTCGGATTTTGAGCTTTGCAGGTCGCTTCACGTCCGCCCGGGCAAAGACTATCCTGGTGCTGATACTCGTTATTTCCGCCAGTGCTGTTTACGGTATCACGCGTATTCAGATTAACGACAATCCGGTCAAGTGGTTTTCAAAAAGACACCCGATTCGCCGGGCTGATATCGAACTGAATAAACATTTCGGCGGTACTTATATGGCGTATCTGGTTCTCGAAGCAGCCGACGCCGAGCCAAAGGTCGAACACGAGTATTTAGACGGCCTGCGCAAGCAATGGCTTCAAAAAGGTAAGGCGATAACAGCGGACTTTCCCGATTCACCGAATTTGACAGCCGAGGTCGAAAAGTTGCTCCTGGATAACGCTTCAGCCGACAAAACCCGCCGGCAGTTTCTCAATGAATTTATCGCACTTGCCCAACAGAAGTCGAATGAGGCCGAAAATGCCGACCGAATCCATGAGGCCGACGCATGGTACGAAGTTGCCGGCTTCTTTGAGATGGAAATTGAGCGTCTGAAATTGTTTAAGCAACCAAATATTCTCGAATATGTCGGCAACTTACAGCAGCACCTCAAAAGTACCGGTGTTGTGGGTAAAAGCAATTCAGTAGCGAATGTCGTAAAAAAGGTCTATCAGGAACTTACCGACGGCAGAGAAGAAAACTTCAAAATACCCGTAAGCTCCGCCGCTGTTGCTCAGTGTCTTTTGCAGTTTCAAAGCAGCCACAATCCGGACGACCTGTGGCATCTGGTTACTTATGATTATGACAGGGCGAATATCTGGATTCAACTTACCAGCGGAGACAATAAAGATATGGAGAAGGTTGTCAAGGCCGTTGATGAGTTCTTCGCCGCCAATCCCCCGCCGGCCAGGCTCAAGCACGATTGGGCGGGGCTTACATATATAAATACCGTCTGGCAGGATAAGATGGTCGCAGGGATGCTTCAGTCGTTTATGGGAAGCTTTATAATTGTCTTTATTATGATGGCTATACTGTTCCGGTCGGCTTTGTGGGGTATTGTTTGTATGATACCGCTGCTTGTAACTATCGCCGTCATTTACGGGGTAATCGGCCTGGTCGGCAAGGATTATGATATGCCGGTGGCGGTCTTGAGCGCACTGACCCTGGGTATGGCGGTTGACTTTGCGATACATTTTCTCCAGCGCAGCCGCACAAGCTTCGCCCGGACAGGTTCGTGGAAGGCTTCGGCCCAAAAGATGTTCGGTGAACCGGCCGTTGCCATCTGCAGAAACGTGGCGGTTATCGCAATAGGTTTCCTGCCGCTCTTAGCCGCTCCTCTGGTCCCTTACAAGACGGTGGGAATCTTTTTATGTGCGATAATGGCTCTTTCCGGCCTTGTTACACTGACAGCACTACCTGCCATCCTTACAGTCCTCGAAAAACGGCTGTTTAAGCCGGCCGCTGCGCCCAAGTCGGCAACCTGCAACTGCGGCCTGTGCTTCGTAGTATCGGCGGCGGCGGTAGTGCTGCTCGCACTGAACCTGAATCAATATACCGTTTCGGGCTGGAGTAAACTGCTCGTTTTCAGTATAATAGCAATTCCTGTTATGGCGCTTATTTGTGGTATAATGTCACGGAGACAGGCGTGTAAAGTCCTTGAAAACAAAGAGGAGAATGACAATGTTTGAAAACAGCTTAATCGCGGTGGTGATTTTTGCCCTTGTTATCGGTGCGGCGGTATTTGCGCAAGAAGGTGCAGGGTCCGACCAGCCGGCAAAACAGCCCGAGGTAAAATCCGAAACACCCTCCCCGGCACCTGAGTTACCGTCGGTTGACGAAATAGTCAACAAGGCCAATCTGATGGCGTATTATCAGGGCGCTGACGGCAAGGCAAAAGTAAAAATGACAATCACGGACAAAAAAGGGCAAGCCAGGCTTCGCGAATTTGTCATACTCAGAAAAGACATCAAAGACGGCGGCGACCAGAACTACTATGTTTATTTCCAAAAGCCCGCCGATGTTCGCAAGATGGTCTTTATGGTGCACAAGCACACCGACCCTGCGACCGACGACGACCGATGGCTGTATCTGCCAGGCCTCGACCTGGTCAAGAGAATTGCAGCCGGCGACAAGCGAACCAGCTTTGTCGGCTCCGATTTTCTGTATGAAGACGTATCCGGCCGGTCTCTTGCAGAAGACGCGCACGAACTTACCAAAACCACGGACGAGCTTTTCGTTATCAAAAACGTACCCAAGGCGCCGGAGTCGGTTGAGTTTTCATATTACGATGTGTCGATAGACCGCGCAACATTCATACCGATGAAGATGGAGTACTACGACAGGAAAGGCAGGCTCTATCAGATTATCGAAACCGAGAAAATCGAGACCATTCAGGATTTTCCGACGGTTGTAAAATCCGTCGTCTTGGATTTGAATACGGGCAGCAAGACGGAAATGGAGTTTTCTGATGTCCAATACGACATCAACCTCGGCGACATATTCACCGAACGCTACCTTCGCAGACCGCCAAAAGAGGCAAGAAGGTGAGAACCGTTGACCTGTGAAATCATTTGACTTTTCCGCTAAGGTGGCTTACCTTGTAGTGGTAGTTGTCTGATTTGATTACGAATCCTTGCAAAACACGAAAAGGGGAATATCAAATGTTCACGCAAGAACACATCCTGAAACAGCTTAATCAAAAGTCGGAAGAATTGAAACAAATGTTTTCCGTCCGCAGCATAGGTCTTTTTGGCTCACCGGCCCGTAATGAGGCCGACAGCCAAAGTGATGTTGGTATTCCGGTCGATTTTACCGAGACGACATTTGACCATTATATGGACTACGATGCTTTTGAGGCTGACAGGCTAAGGGATATCACGAAGTGCTCGATTTGGAAAAGATAAAACCGGAGATTGAACGGGTGTGCCGAAGTCTGCCTGTTAAACGGCTGGGGCTGTTTGGTTCGGCTTTGAGGCCGGACTTCTCCGAAGGCAGCGATATTGACGTCCTGGTGATTTTCGATTCGGGCCAAGATGTTGACCTCTTCGATAAATACTTTGAATTAAAGGAGCAGTTGGAGAAAATATTTAAACGTCAGGTCGATCTGGTTGTTGACAGGAAGTTTAAAAATCCGGTCTTGACGGAATCCATCGAAAGAACAAGGACCATCATTTATGAAAGATGAAACAAGAAAGAACCTTATTGACATCATTCAGGCTGCTGAGGAAATAGATAAATTCGTTTGCGGGATGGATTTTAAGGCATATCAAATTAACACCGTTGTAAAAAGGGCCGTCGAGAGGGATTTTGAAATTATTGGAGAGGCTCTTAACAGGATTAAGTACACCGATAACGAGTTGCTGGGAAGTGTTTCCGAACATCACCGTATCATAGGATTCAGAAACATATTAATTCATGGCTATGATATTGTTGATGAGTCCATTGTATGGCAGGCAGTTACCAAACACCTGCCTATTCTGGTCGGGGAAGTAAAAGAAATCTTAGGTGCCTGACGAAAAAGCCGTATGATTGCAGGATAAGGAATATCGCCAAATGATAACACAGTCTCACGATACTGCTCCTGAGGCCGAAAAAGTACAAATCGAACTGTTTAGAGCTGCAAGTGTTGCAAAAAGAATTTCGCTGGCTCTCTCGCTTTCCGAAACCGCTATGTTCCTTTCCAGAAGAGCTATTCAGCGTGCCAATCCATCCTTCAGCAAACGCCAGGTGGATTTGGCTTTTGTTGAATATCACTACGGCCAAGACCTTGCCGAGCGCCTGCGGTTATATCTGGAGCGAGAGCAACTATGAACAAGCCCGATATAATCGGTGCAGTGGTATCAAAAAGACGGACAAGATAAAAACTATGACAGAGTAATTGTGATGTGCTCAAACGAAGCATCGATTAAAAAAACTCAACCGAAAGCTTAATATGTTTAAAAAATTCTTATTTTGGGCTTTGTGGGGTTTACTTTATTCTTTTTGTCTCTTTTTTTTAAGTGCAGCTGCTAGCGGGCTTTTTGTCTTCGGTCGTGAATATCTTCACGTTTTTATTGAAAGCCTTGCCGATATAGTCATGTGGTTTTGGAGTTTACATTGGGGTCTTTTGATACCCATATTTATTGTGCTGGGGGTGTATTCCATGTTCCTTATAAATCAAAGGGATAATCGGATGAATAAAAGAGGAGATTAATTCTCGGAGAAATTGCCTTTCTTTAAGGAAAGTGGCTATCGATGTTGTATTGTCTGATATTGAAGAGACAATTTAACACTTAGACAAAACAGATAAACTTCAAAAAATAATTATTCAAAAAGTGTGAGGTGTTATTATGAAGACTGGCGATGAAGCAAAAGCATTAAGTGAACAGACAGATGTCCTAAAAACTATTTCCGACAGTTCTATCAAAATGGAAAAGTCAAGCAATAGGATGTTTTGGGCCTCAGTTATTTATTTTTCTGCAAGTATTCTTATTGGCTTAATCGCATTAATATCTTGAAATAAGTAGTGGGTAGGATGGGCAAGATTATCCTTCCTGCCTGAAGACGGTTACCCATGCGGAAAGACTGGATGCCGGATTAAATCCGGCATGACAGTGAAGGCCGATTTGTAACTTTTTGGTGATGTAAAATGAGCATTAAAGATGATGATTGTCATTCTGAACGTAATTCCGACCTGTCGGGATGGAGTGAAGAATCTTATGCTATCGCAGGGGGATATTCTTCGTGAAATTTGTTCTTGAGGAGAGATTCTTCGCTGCGCTCAGAATGACTTTGAAGGGCTTGGAAGCCGTGGTAACAATAAAAAGGCGATTTTGAGGAAAGGGAAAGATTTTGGGTAGGTTGTTTGCTGGTTTTTTGATTTGTTTGGTTTTTGCTTTGCCGGTTGCGGCGGAGGAAGCAGAAAGCGACCTCGAAATATTCATTTCGAATATGGAAGTTCACGGCTTTTATGAGATGCGGGCAGGGTACCGCACAAGAAAAGACAAATACCAAAAAGATATGTCCGTCATGGAAAACCGGCTGCAAGTGGATTTATCTTCTTATACCGACTGGGCGGATTTTAAGTTTCGGGGCGACCTGTTCGGCGACCTGGTGGCCGAGGAGGCAGACTTCGATATTCGCGAGGCATATCTTTTTTCCAGACCGCTTGACTTTATGGATTTGAAACTCGGCAGGCAAATTCTGACCTGGGGCACCGGCGACCTTGTCTTTATCAACGATATGTTTCCCAAGGACTGGCAGTCCTTCTTTATCGGAAGAGATACCGAGTACTTAAAAGCTCCTTCCGATGCCCTCAAGGCGAGCTTTTTCAGTAACCTTGCAAATATAGATGTCGTCTATACACCAAAGTTTGATTCGGACCGGTTTATCAACGGCGAGCGAATCTCATACTGGAATTCAAGTCTTAGCAGTATTGCCGGTCAAAATGCAATTCAGCATACCGACAAACCCGACAGATGGTTCCGCGATGATGAAATTGCGATTCGCCTGTACAAGAACATCAACAATTACGAATACGCCCTTTATGCCTACCGCGGCTACTGGAAAAGTCCCGGCGGACTAAACGCCACAGGTACTCAGGCGATATTTCCCGACTTGAATGTCTATGGCGCAAGCGTTCGCGGCAGTATCGCCGAAGGCATAGGCAACCTCGAATTCGGTTATTACGAATCGGACGACGACCAGAGCGGCAATAACGGTTTTGTTAATAATTCCGAACTACGATTCCTGGCGGGCTACACTCAGGAAATCGGAAAAGATTTTACTGCAGGTGTTCAGTATTATCTTGAGCGTATGACCGATTATAGTCAGCACAAAAGAAGCTCGCCCGCCGGCCTTACCCGCGACAGAGACCGGCACCTTGTTACTGTGCGACTTACAAAGCTTTTGATGAACCAGAATCTGCGTTGCTCGGTTTTTACGTACTTTTCACCATCGGATAAAGATGTGTATATGCGGCCGAATATAAATTACAAGGTCAGCGACAATCTGGCAGTCGAGGCCGGTGCCAACATATTCTTCGGCGATTGCCCAAGCACCTTCTTCGGCCAGTTCCAGAATAACACAAACATCTACACCGCCTTGCGCTACAGCTTCTGAATAAGTCTTGACGAAAAATACAAGTTAGAATAAACTTTTCACCGGAGCAATTAATAAACCTCCAATTGTGAATCCTTAGGGCTAAAGATGACATTTATAAAGGTTTCTACAGAGCATTGTTAAAATTCAAGACCAATTAAGGAGCGGATAATGAAAGTAGGGTTACTGTTGTTTGTAATTAGCATTTCGTTAATTGGCTGTGCTAACCAACCGCAATACAAGGACACCAGTTTACCCTTTGAGGTTCGAGCCAGGGATATTGTGGCCAGGATGACTCTCGATGAGAAAGTCTCACAATTGCGCCATGATGCCAAGGCGATAGAAAGATTGGATGTGCCGGCTTATAACTGGATGAACGAGTGCCTGCATGGTGTTGCCTTGATGGAAGGCTATGCTACTGTGTTTCCTCAGTCGATCGGCATGGCGGCTTCATTCAATACGGATTTGATGTATGAGGCGGCGTCTATTATCTCTGATGAAGCCCGGGCAATGCATCATAACGGAATAAGGAATTCTGAAGAAGGTTATGTGTGTGGTCTGACTTTCTGGTCGCCGAATATTAACCTTTTTCGTGATCCCCGCTGGGGAAGAGGTCAGGAAACTTATGGCGAGGATCCTTATCTGACCGGTCAAATGGCGGTCTCATTCGTAAAGGGGCTTCAGGGTGGTCATCCGAAGTACCTTAAGACTGTTTCTACCGTAAAGCATTATGTCGTGCATAGCGGGCCGGAAGCATTGAGGCATGAGTTTAATACAATATCCAATGAACGTGATTTCTGGGAAACCTATATGCCGCATTATATCAGGTCTATTAAGGAGGCGAATGTTGAGTCGGTCATGTGTGCGTACAGCAGATTGAATGGTGAGTCCTGCTGCGGCAGTGATTATTTAATGAACGAGCTACTGAGAGATAAGTTAGGCTTTGATGGGTATATAGTTTCCGACTGCGGCTCGGTATCGGATATATATGACGAACATCATTTGGTTGATTCATTTACTGAAGCGGCCGTGCTGGCGATAAAATCCGGAGTGGATTTGAACTGCGGCAGAGCTATGACTTTTCCTTACGATAAGCTTGGTGAGGCAGTTCGCAAGGGAATGTTGGATGAATCTTATATTGATACGGCCGCGTACCGGTTGATGCTGGCAAGATTTAAACTCGGGATGTTCGACCCGCCTGAAATGGTGCCTTATTCGAAAATGTCGAAAAGTGTTATTGATTCGAAGCAAAATAAAAAGGTCGCCTTGCAGATGGCAAGAGAATCGATCGTGTTGTTAAAGAATGAAAATAATCTGTTACCTCTTAAAAAAAGTATCAAGAAGATCGCCGTCATCGGGCCTAATGCCGATGCTCACAGGATGCTTTATGGTAACTATAACGGGATTCCTTCCAATCCGGTTTCGGTTTTAGAAGGGGTAGGGGAGAAACTGGCGAAAGGCAGGGTATTATTTTCAAAAGGCTGCGAACTTGTAGCGGAGGAAGATTTCAAGACGCCGATACCTTCCAAATATTTGCTGACGCCGGATAAACAAAGGGGATTGTTAGCTTCGTATTATCCTAATAAGACTTTTTCCGGCCGGCCGCTCCACACAAGGGTTGAACAACAATTGGTACTTTGGGATGAATTTGGTCCGCCGTTTAAGAACTTGGAGATCGACGATTTTTCTGTACGCTGGGAAGGGCATCTTTTGTTTCCTGAGACGGCATCTTATGAAATTTTTGCCGAGGCATATCCTCATTATAAAATTTATATCGACGATGAACTTGTTGCAGATGAAAAACATGACGGCAAGTTTCTTCAGTTAGAGGCGGACAAACTGTATAAAATTCGTGTTGATTTCGTCAGTGATTCCGATGAATTCTCCATCAGCATGGTCCATGCGCCGGATAATTCATCCTTGCAGAAGAACGCTATGCAAGCCGCAAGAAATGCAGACGTGGTGATTCTGGCGGTAGGAACATCTAATCTTCTTGAAGAAGAGGGATTGGACAGGGAAGAGATTGAACTGCCTGAGATACAGCAGAGACTAATCAAGAAGATATTGGAACTCAATAAACCAACCGTTCTTGTTCTTCTCAGCGGCTCACCTATTGGGCTGGATGACGAGATGCTGAAAGTTGGCGCGATCATTGAGGCATGGTATCCGGGCCAGTCAGGCGGCACAGCTATTGCCGATGTGATCTTCGGCGACTACAATCCAGCCGGCAGATTACCGGTTACCTTTTATAAATCGACCGCGCAACTGCCGCCTTATGAAGACTATGACATGGAAAACAGGACATATAAATTTTTCAGGGGTGAACCGCTGTTCGAATTCGGTCATGGATTAAGTTATACATCTTTTGCTTACAGTGACCTTAAAATTCCGGATTCAATCAGAGCCGGAGATGATGTCATAGTTAGTGTCAAAGTCAGGAATACCGGCAAGATGTCAGGCGACGAAGTTGTACAGGTTTATATCAAAGATTTAGAGGCATCCGTACGGGTTCCGCTGCATTCTTTACAAGGGTTCGAGCGTATTCATCTTAAACCGGGGCAGGCGAAAACGGTGACATTTAATCTTTTGCCGGAAAATCTTGCATTGTTGAATGATGACATGAAATGGATGGTTGAACCGGGCAGGTTTTTAATATCGGTCGGTGGAAGACAGCCCGGTCGAAAAGAAAACATAGAAGGTGATTACAAAGATATCGTTACAAGGGAATTGGTTGTTACGGGCGGAAATTATATCGTTCAATAAAAGGAGTGGTAAATGAAGTTCAAAAATATTGTTAAAGCAGGCTTCAAAGTGTATCCGGTTGTAATGATGATAATAGCGGTCTTATTTGTACAGGCCTGCAGCGAGGTTTTGACTTATAAAAATTCATCTCTGACCATACCACATAGAGTCGAAAACCTGCTATCAAAAATGACAATCAAGGAAAAACTTGCCCAGACTTACTGCCGTCACATATATGATGATACTTTGGATGAAGATGGAAATCCCTGTTTAGAAGATGGAATAACTCAAACACTGCCCTATGGTATCGGTCAATTGGGAAAACCCAACTGGGCTTTTGACAAAGGACCAAAACAAAGCGCGCAAATTGCCAATAAAATTCAAAAAATGGTAATCGAAGGCAACCGGTTAGGCATACCTGCTATTTTCCATGAAGAGGGCCTGCACGGTCTATGGGCAAGAGGCTCGACCGTTTTTCCCCAGGCTATCGGTTTGTCCTGTTCCTGGAACCCGAAATTGGTTGAAGAGGTATTTAAGGTTATTTCTAAGGAAATCCGTTCACGAGGTTCACACCAGGCCAACACACCGATGCTCGATGTTTGCCGTGACCCGCGATGGGGCCGGATTGAAGAGTCTTACGGAGAAGACCCGTATCTGACCGCTCAATTCGCCGTTGCAATAGTCAGAGGATTGCAGGGAACGGATGAAACTATCAACAAAGAGCATATTGTTGCGACTATTAAACATTTTGCCGGTTACGGACTAACGGAGGGTGGGCTGAATAAAACACCCGCCTTTTTAAGCGAGCGCACAATGAGGGAAGTTGTCCTGCCCCCCTTCAAGGCAGCGGTCGAACAGGCAGGTGCCTTAAGCTGTATGCCCGCATATAATGAACTAGATGGAGTTCCCTGTCATGCCAATAAATGGTTGTTGACGGATATTTTACGGAAAGAGTGGAACTTTCAGGGGTATGTTGTTTCAGATTATGGCGGAGTTGTGCAGTTAAACAGGTTTCATCATTTGGCTTCCAACAATACCGATGCCGGTAAACTGGCGATGCTGGCCGGTGTGGATATGGAATTAGACAATCCATATTGTTTTTCCAAAATGCTCGATTCAGTTAAACAAAGCCCCGAATTGCAAAAGGCACTTGACAGGGCGGTTAGGGGAATATTAAGCGTTAAATTCAAATTAGGCTTATTTGATGACCCTTATGTTGATGCCGATTTAGCCGGGAGAATAAATCGGTCCAGGGAGCACATTAACTTGTCTTTAGAGGCTGCGGAACAATCTGTTGTGCTGCTGAAAAACAAAAACAATATTCTGCCTCTGGATAAGTCGAAATATAAAAAGATAGCTGTAATCGGCCCTCACGCCGACCACATGCATTACGGCGGATACGCACATTTTGACACCGGCAACGGCATCACGTTTTTTAAAGGTATCAAAAAATTCCTGGGTCGTGATATCGAGGTCCTTCATGCCGAAGGATGCAGGATTCATGAAGGTGATGGTTATTGGCTGACCGGTAGTTATGATGAATTCGAATTTACCAAACCGGAAGAAAACAGAAAAAGAATTAAAGAAGCTGTCGAGCTTGCCAAAAAAAGTGACCTGGTTGTCTTGGCTGTCGGCGGCACGGCTGTAACTTGTGGTGAATTTTTAGGATACCGGCATGAATTGGATTTATTCGGTCAGCAAAATGATTTGGTCGAAGCCGTCATTGAAACAAAAGTGCCTACAATTGTGTGTCTGGTTAATGGAAGACCTTTAACAATCAATTATATTGATGAGCATGCAGATGCAATCCTGGAGACATGGTATCTCGGCGAACAAGCTGGTATAGCTTTGGCTAATACTCTTTTCGGCAAGGTCAATCCAAGTGGAAAGCTGACATTATCTTTCCCAAAGTCTGTTGGTCATTTACCTGTATATTATGCTAAAAAACCGACCGCTATACACGATTATTTCGCCGAGAAAACCACACCATTGTATTCTTTTGGTTATGGATTAAGCTATACCAGCTTCGAATACTCAAATCTTTCGATGAGCAAAAGAAGGCTCAAAACGGGCGAAGGTATCACTGTCAGCTTTAATTTAAGAAACACCGGCAAATACGAGGGTCGGGAAATTGTACAGTTATACATACGGGATCGGATAAGCTCTGTAACAAGGCCGATTAAAGAATTAAAAGGTTTTCAGAAAGTGGGTTTAAAACCGGGCGAATCCAAAATGGTTACCTTCAAATTATCGACGGATGACCTGAAGTTTTATAACCAAAAAATGGAATATGTTGTTGAGCCGGGCGAATTAGATGTTATGATAGGAGCTTCATCGGCTGATATAAGATTAAAAGGTTCGATTACTATTATAAATTGAGGATTGAAATCCCGACCATTCGAATTCGAAACTTCATAATATGAGATTATGACAAAATTCGAAGAGCTACAATATAAAATTATCTGTACCGCAGACTTGGTTTTTTGGGGTGGATTAGTTCCTTAAAGTTTTATAAAATAACGGTGGAAAATAGAGCGATTTTTTATTTTTCATAAAATGCTCCACCGAATCTGAACCGAATGGTTGTTTTTAATATGACGAGTGTCCAGTTTATGTGAATTAAGGAGTGTGTAATGAGAATATTATTATCATTGTTAACGGTCAGCGTTTTTTTGGTAGGCTGTGCAGCCGAACCGGCTTATAAAGATTCGAGGTTGCCGGTTGACCAGCGTGTGGAGGACTTGGTTTCGAGGATGACCCTCGAAGAAAAGGTCGCCCAGATGAGTCACCTGGCACCTGCGATTGAACGGCTTGGTGTTATCGAGTACGCACCTAATTTCAAAAACCCCCTCATTAAAGAATTTTATGAGGAAGTTGAAGGTGACATAGAAGATGTGATACAACAGAGGCCTTGGGAAAACTATGAGCATTGGGATGTAGGTGGATGCCTTGATGGCGGTTGGTGGAATGAAGCCCTGCATGGGGTCGCTCGTGCCGGCCTGGCAACCGCATTTCCCCAGTGCATCGGATTAGGCAGTACCTGGGATCCCGATATAATTCAAAAGATGACCGATGTCGTCAGTACCGAAGCTCGAATTCACAACCAGGTTTACGGCAAGAAACTGACCTACTGGTCTCCTACAATTAATATCTTAAGAGATCCCCGCTGGGGACGTACTGAAGAATCATACAGCGAGGACCCCTATTTGTTGTCCCGCATGGCTGTTGCGTTTGTTAAGGGATTTCAGGGCGACGACCCGAAATACTTAAAAGCAGTTGCAACGCTCAAGCACTTCGTTGCAAACAACTCGGAGTATAACCGTCACACGGGTTCTGCCGATGTAAGCGAACGGTTCTTACGTGAATATTATTTGTACGCATTTCAGGCTGGAATCACCGAAGGCGGGGCATACTCGGTAATGGGTGCCTATAATGCGGTAAACGGTGTTCCCTCCTGTGCAAATAATTGGTTACTCGACGAGGTACTTCGTGGGGAATGGGGGTTCAAAGGATATGTCGTTTCCGACTGCGGCGCTGTAAGCGATATCGTGCATCAGCATAAATACGAAACCGACCCGGAAAAAGCGGTCGCATTAGCCGCAAAAGCGGGGACAGACCTTGAATGTGAAACCTGTGAAACCGAACAGTTCCTTTACGATAAGTATTTGCTCAATGCTGTTAAGAAAGGCTATATATCTGAAAAAGACATTGATAAAAATGTCAAAAGATTATTCAGAGCCAGATTCTTATTGGGTGAATTTGACCCGCCGTATCTTGTACCTTATTCGGCTATACCTGAATCCAGACTCGATTGCGAGGAACATCGCGACCTGGCCTTGCAGATAGCCAAAGAAACGATTGTTCTTTTGAAAAACGAAAATAAAACCCTGCCGTTAGATCAAAACAAGGTTAAAAGTATCGCCGTCATTGGTCCCAACGCCGACCGGACCGTACTGGGCGGCTATTCAGGCTCCCCGACCGTGTCCATTACCCCGCTGCAGGGTCTTAAAGACAAGGTGGAAGGTGATATTAAGATTCTTTATTCACAAGGCTGCAGTGTAATGGGTAAAGAGGAAACCGACTGGGATGAAGAAAATGACAGACCTGTTTGGAAGATGCTGGATGAAACACAAAGTATAAATGACGCCGTTGAGCTGGCAGGCAAATGTGACCGGACAATCATATTCGCCGGCACGAACCTGGATGTGGCAAATGAAGCAGCCGACAGAACAGACCTCGGCCTGCCCGGCAACCAGTTAAAGCTTATCCAGGCGGTTTACAAGGCAAATCCCAATACGATTGTTGTATTGATAAACGGTATGTCTCTTACAATCAACTGGCTCGATGAAAATATACCTGCGATAGTGGAGGCCTGGTATCCGGGTCAGGCGGGTGGCGCCGCAATAGCCGATGTCTTGTTCGGCAATTACAATCCGGGCGGAAAACTGCCGGTTACATTCTATAAAAGCTCGGAAGACCTGCCCCCACTCAGTGATTATGACATCACAAAAGGACATACTTACTGGTTTAATAAAAATGAACCGCTTTATCCATTTGGCTTCGGATTAAGTTACACAACTTTTGGATATGAAAATTTAAGGATAAGCAAAAAAACATTCAATCCCGCCAAAGAGAATAAGATTTCAGTCAGCGTGGATGTCGAAAACACCGGACCGGTAAGGGGTGATGAAGTAGTCCAATTATATATCAAAGACCTGGAATCATCGGTGATACAGCCTTCGAAAAAATTAAGGAAATTCAAGCGTATTACCCTCGAAAAAGACTGGACGAAAAAGGTTACTTTTGAATTAAGCAATGAAGATTTTGCCTGTTGGAGCGAAAAGAAAAAAGATTGGTACGTTGAACCCGGCAGGTTTGAAATCCAGGTTGGTTCTTCATCGGCGGATATCAGACTAAAAGGACTGATAACAGCTTCGCGTTAAAATATCCTCAAAAAAGTTACTGTGGTGTATTTATCAAAGCTTTTTGAGCGTTACGCCCATTCCCTGGTCCTGCTCGTGTAGAAATATCGTTTCAAGGCCGGGCTTTGTAGTAACCACCTCTAAATAGTCCTGCATCGGCGCTCGCACATTGCTTGTATTGTGAGCCAAAATCAATCCCCCCGACCGAACCAGGGGCAGAAGCTTTTGGAGGTAGTCCATATACCCCTGCTTATCCGCATCAAGAAAAAGTATATCAATCGGGTCTTTCAGCTTTGTTACCTCTTCGTGGGCATCACCTTCCACAAGTGTTACGATTTCATCGACACCCGCCCGTTTGAAGTTCTTGCGGGCCAGCTTCGCCCTATCAGAATCGATTTCATACGTGATTAACCTGCCACCGGTGTTTCGAAATGCCAGGCAGATCCAGATGCCCGAGTAACCGTTGGATGTGCCAATCTCAATGACGCGCCTGGCCCCGACAGCCTCGGTCAGGAGCCGCAACAGCCTGCCGTCTTTATAAATTCAAATGATTTAAAATGGTGGGCCACAGGCCCACCCTACCGCTGCGCTCCGCTCAGGATGACAAACTGGATTCCGGGTCCCTCCTTCGCACGAGGCTACGGAGGACAGGCAAGCCCGGAATGACAAAGCGGGGAATTGATTCTTATCGTCTTGGTTTTCTT
>DUZQ01000022.1 GCA_013349435.1 Planctomycetota bacterium
ACTACTGTCATTCCAAACTTGATTTGGAATCCATTGTCTCACCAAAGGTCGTGGATTCCAGCTCTCTGCCTCCGCAGGGACAAGCTTAGCTGGAATGACAATTATACGCACCAGATTCTTCACCCCGATAAATCGGGGTTCAGAATGACAGGTGGGACGTCTGTCGCTCAGCATGACAACAAAAAACGGTCAGTTTGAGTAATAAAGAGCTTACAAATTCTGGCCGCGGGCGTAGCATAGTGGTAATGCACTGGCTTCCCAAGCCAGCCAGGAGGGTTCGATTCCCTTCGCCCGCTTGTTTGTTTTCTAATCTTCTGACTTGTTCTCGCAGATATCGGTGGGCCTTGCCGAAAAATGTTTTACGGTCTGCAAACCAAAAATATTGCATAAAGGCCGGAATAAAACTTTTTCGGCACGATTTAACAACTAACGGCTTTTTTTGTGTTGACGCGAGGGGTGTTGCCCAATATATTCAGATTTCTTTAGATAACCTCACGTTTGCTGATATGTGATAATTGTCTGTCTATTTTAACTTTCAAAGGAGATATTACTGATGGCACAAAAAAGGGTGTACTTTTTCGGCGGTGGAAAGGCTGAAGGCAACGCGAAAATGAAGGAGCTGCTCGGCGGCAAAGGTGCCAACCTTGCTGAAATGACCAACTTAGGCATTCCGGTCCCGCCCGGCTTTACCATCTCAACGGCAGTGTGCGCCGAATACAACAAGAGAAAGGGCAAATGGCCTGCCGGTCTGGCCGAAGAAGTTGACAAAAACGTCCGCAAGCTCGAAAAAGTTATGGGGGCAAAATTGGGAGACCCGAACAAACCGCTGCTCGTCAGCGTGCGAAGCGGTGCGGCTGTTTCGATGCCGGGTATGATGGACACGGTGCTGAACCTCGGCCTTAACGATGATGTAATCGCCGGTATCATCAAGAAGACCAAAAATCCCCGATTCGCTTATGATATTTACCGCCGATTCATCGACATGTTCGGTGATGTAGTGATGGGTTGCGACCATGAATATTTCGAGCACGTCATCCACACAGCCAAGAAAAAGGCAAAGGTACAAATGGATAACGAACTCAGCGCCGATGAGCTAAAGGCCGTGGTTGACGAGTATAAAAAGGTATATAAGAGGCACGTGGGCAGGATGTTCCCTCAGGATGGTCGTGAACAACTCACACACGCCGTCAACGCGGTTTTCAACTCATGGAACACGCCACGGGCCGTCAAATATCGCAAGCTTCACAATATAACCGGTCTTTTGGGTACAGCGGTCAACGTGCAGACGATGGTATTCGGCAATATGGGCGATGACTGCGGAACCGGGGTGTGCTTCACAAGAAACCCGAGCACCGGCAAGAAAGAATTCTACGGTGAGTTTCTGATGAACGCACAGGGTGAGGATGTTGTCGCCGGTATCAGGACCCCTCTGACGCTGAAGAAACTCGATAAAATTATGCCCAAGGCTTATAAGCAGTTGACAAGCTTGATGACGAAACTGGAGAAGCACTACAAGGATATGCAGGATATGGAGTTCACCATTCAGGAAAATACGCTGTATATCCTTCAAACCCGGACGGGTAAAAGAACCGCAGCGGCGGCTGTTAAGATTGCGGTAGATATGGTTGCTGAAAGACTCATTACACCGACTTTAGCGGTCGGTCGTGTCGAGCCGGTGCAGCTCGATAAACTCCTTCATCCTTCATTCGACCCCAAGGCAACACGGAAAGTTGTCGCCAAAGGTTTGCCGGCTTCGCCCGGCGCCGCTGTCGGGCAGGTGGTATTTACCGCTGAAGATGCCGAGGCGTGGCGAGACAAGGGCAAAAAGGTGGTCCTGGTCCGAATCGAGACCAGCCCGGAAGATATAGGTGGAATGGATGCAGCCGAAGGTATTTTGACCGCGCGGGGCGGGATGACCAGCCACGCCGCCGTTGTCGCACGAGGTATGGGCAAATGTTGTGTCGCCGGCGTGGATGAGATTAATATCAACTACGCTGCAAAGAAATTCACCGTGGACAAGGTAACGGTTAAGGAGGGTGATTATATCAGCCTTGACGGCACCACCGGTCAGGTCATCATCGGCCAAGTCCCGACGGTAAGCCCCAGTATGAGCGGCGACTTCGGTAAGTTTATGGCTATATGCGACAAGGTGCGAAAGCTGGGTGTGCGTACAAATGCCGACACGCCCGGCGACTCCAAGAGGGCCAGAGATTTCGGCGCAGAGGGCATCGGTCTTTGCCGGACAGAGCACATGTTCTTCGAGGGTGACCGAATCTGGGCGGTCCGCGAGATGATTTTGGCTGCTGAAGATTATGACGTTATGTTAGAAAAGTTAGCCGCTGCCGAGAGTGAGAAGCAAAAGAGACAAATCAGAAAGGATTATGCCCCTGTGAAGAAGCAGTTCGAGGGTGCACTCAGGAAGCTGTTGCCTTATCAGCGGAAAGACTTTGTCGGAATCCTTAAGGCGATGGCGGGGCTGCCCGTTACGATTCGGCTGCTCGACCCGCCTTTGCATGAATTTTTGCCGCAGGAGACCAAAGCCCAGGCCGAGATGGCAAAACGGCTCGGCGTATCTCAAGCGAGGGTCGCAGAGGAAGTGGAAAAACTTCACGAGTTCAACCCGATGTTGGGCCATCGAGGCTGCCGGTTGGCTGTTACGTACCCAGCCATATATCGCATGCAGACAAGGGCGATTATCGAGGCGGCTATTGCGGTCAGTAGGCAGCGTAAGGTTGTGCTGCCGGAGATTATGATTCCGCTGGTCGGCTCGATTGAAGAGTTGAAATTTGTAAAGAGCGAAATCTTAGATGAGATTGAGCAGGTCTTCAAAGAGAAAAAGACCCGCATCAAGTTCCTGGTCGGCACGATGATTGAAGTGCCCAGAGCAGCCCTTACCGCCGATGAGATTGCAAAAGAAGCCCAGTTCTTCAGCTTCGGAACAAACGACCTTACACAGATGACGTTAGGCTTTTCACGTGATGACGCCGGCAAATTCTTAGGTGAATATGTCGAGCACGGTATCTATGACAAAGATCCCTTCCAGTCGCTCGACCAGACAGGCGTCGGCAAACTCGTCAGTATCGGAATTGACCTGGGCAGAGTTACCCGCAAAAAACTCAAAATCGGCATTTGCGGTGAGCACGGCGGCGATCCTGCGAGTATTGACTTTTGCCACAGGGCTGGGATGAATTATGTCTCCTGTTCTCCGTTCCGTGTGCCGATTGCAAGATTAGCCGCCGCCCAGGCCGCTATCAGAAACGCATAAGTGCTTTTGGCTCTATTGTCATTCCAGCGAAGCTTGTCCCTGCGGAGGCAGGGAGCTGGAATCTACGAGTTACGGCGAGAGAATCCCGATAAATCGGGAAATCAAGTTTGGAATGACAATGGTAGGGTGGGCCTTTTATCCTCCGTAGCTTTATGCGAAGGAGGATGGCCCACCGAATACTTGTAGTACAGCTACATCATGATTACAATTAAAGGTGCGTTGGCCCTGAGCCACGCACCTTTTCGAATCTATGTAAAATTATAGGAAGATAAACCAGCCGAATCTGTGAATGAGGAGACACAATGATTAGAGCAGGTGTAGTTGGGATGGGTTTTATCGGGCAGGTTCACGCTAAGTGTTATCAGGAAACCGAAGGCGCGCAATTGGTTGCCGTTTGTGATATTGACGAGACAAAACTGAAATCGGCCGGCCGGACAGAAGGTAATATCGAGCAGCCGGCCGGGGCGCTTGATTTAACGAATGTCGAATTATACACCGACTTTGACGAGATGCTTGATAAGGCAGGGCTTGATGCGGTTTCGATAGCGTTGCCGACATCTATGCATGCCGAATATACCATAAAGGCCCTCGACGCCGGACTGGGCGTGCTATGTGAAAAGCCGTTAGCACCGAATATTAGCCAGTGCGAGCAGATTATTAATGCTGCCCAGACAAGCGGGACGACATTGCAGGTTGGTCATTGTATACGGTTCTGGCCTGAATATGCCAAGACCAAAGAAGTCATTGACTCCGGCGAATACGGCAAGGTCAGGGCAGCCGATTTTCGCAGATTGGGATCTGCACCTGCATGGTCCTGGAACCAGTGGATGATGGACGCCGCCCAAAGCGGTGGAGCACTAATGGACCTGCATATACACGACTCCGATTATGTCCAGTATGCCTTTGGGATGCCGACAACGGTTTACACCCGATGTACGAAAGGCCCAAGCAGCAAATATGACCACATCGCCACGCATTATCTATATGACGATGACCGCGTCATTACCGCCGAGGGAAGCTGGCTCATGTCGCCGGGATTCGGTTTTGAGATGAGCTTCAATATCGTCCTCGAAGAAGCCACCATTGTCTTTGACAATACTCGCAAGACAGCGTTTCGAATCTGTCCAGCCGACAAAGACCCCTTCACACCAGAGATACTGCCCGGTGACGGCTGGTCGCTTGAAATCGCACACTTTATAAAAGCCGTAAGCGGCGAAAAGGTTCCGAAAATTACAACTCCTGCCGATTCGCTCGATTCGGTCAGGCTCGTCTTGGCTGAGAGGCAGTCAGCAGAAACCGGAAAGGCAGTGGCAATAGAATGATTAAACGCGGCGATTGGCCGATAGCGGTTTGCACATGGTCATTAGGAAATGATTTTGATAAACTCGGCGCGCTGAGGCGGCAGACCGGGCTAAATCACATTCACCTTGCAGTCTCGCCGGCCCTCGGTGCAAATGGTAAAAACTATCTTGAGCGGATTCGGAATGAGGGCTTCAGCATTACCGCAACGATGATTGACTTCGAACAGGAGGACTATTCTACACTGGAGTCAATAAAAGCTACCGGCGGAATTGTCCCGGACCTATACTGGCAGGAAAACCAAAAAAGAGTTTTCGATGCGATAGATATTACTGCCGAACTCGGCGTAAAGTATCTTACGCTGCACTTCGGTTTCATTGACATAAAAGACCGCGAAAAGGCTGCGAAGTTATTAAAAAGGGTGAGGATTTTATCCGATGCGGCGGCCAAACAAAACGTCCAACTGCTTATGGAGACAGGCCAGGAAACCGCCGCCCAGTTGCGAAGGTTTCTCAAAGGACTTAATCACCCGGCCCTGGCCGTCAACTTTGACCCTGCTAATATGATTCTGTATGACAAGGGTAATCCGATTGAGGCTGTCAAAGTCCTCGCCAAGTGGATTAAGCAGGTTCATATAAAAGATGCAAAAAAAACAAAAACGCCCGGCACCTGGGGTGCCGAGGTTACGTGGTCCAGTGGGCATGTGGGGAGCAACGAATTCTTAAAAGCTTTAGAATGGATTGGTTATACAGGAGCGTTGGCAATTGAACGGGAAGCGGGAGATGACCGCTTCGACGATACAAAAGAAGCTATAAAGATACTAACCGGGGCGGAAAAATAGTTGCAATTTCAAGATATATCTGCTAAGCTGATTGGTTGTCGTATATGGGGGAACTAAAAAGATTTCTCTCGGATGTTAGTTTAGAGGATAACCCGATGGAAAGAAAGAACGACAAGCTCAACCGCAGAAATTTCTTAAAGGGCGCAGGCTTTGCGGGATTAGGCTCGGTTATACCGGTTTCCGGTTGTACAGAAAGCAAACAACAGGTGTCGGCAGCAAAATTTGCTCAGATTCCCCGGCGGAGATTAGGCAAAACAGGTGAAAAAATCTCGTGTTTGGGCCTCGGCACGGTATTTGATATGACAAATAAGCACCATATCCTGGACTCATCCGTTGACTATGGGATGTATTACTGGGACACAGCTACCAATTACGGTGATACGAAAAGTCAGCTCGGTATCGGAAAATATCTGGCAAAGAATCCCGATTTGCGAAAGAAGCTTTTTCTTATCAGCAAACCGATAGATCTGGAAACACCGTTGCCGGTGATTGCCGATTTCGACAAGGACCTGGCCGAGTCGATGCAGCGACTGAATACCAACTATTTCGATGCATATTGCGCTGTGCACGGTTTGTCGGAGCCGGCGCAACTGACCGATGAGCTGAAGAGATGGGCCGAAAAGTGCAAAAAGAAAGGACTTTTCAAATATATCGGCTACAGTGCACACGAGAACATGGCGGAGGGTCTTTTGGCGGCGGCGAAGTGCGGCTGGATCGACATAGCGCTTGTTGCGTACAATTTCCAGTTGATGCAGGACGATGATTATCAGCGGGCAATAGATGCAGCCCACAAGGCCGGTGTCGGGCTTATTGCAATAAAAACCCAGCGAAAAACCACTCTCGATCCGATGCCTATAGAGTCGGAGGAAGACAAAAAACTCACTGACCACTTCCTCGCCGGGGGTTTCACCACCGGTCAGGCAAAACTGAAGGTCGTTTTGGAAGATGAAAGGTTCTCAGCCGCCGCGGTTGGAATCGATGACATCGGAATATTGACCCAGAATGTGGCAGCAGCAATTGATAATACCAAGCTAAGTAAAGATGATAGGGAAGCTTTAGCCGAATACGCCCGCGCAACGTGCAACAGATATTGCTCAGGCTGTGGACATATCTGCTCGTCGGCTGTTCCCGATATGCCGCATGTCTGCAGTATCATGCGGTGCATGATGTATTACAAAAGCTACGGCCATCACGAACGGGCAAGACAGCACTTTGCCCGTATCCCCGAAGATGCAAAAAAGAATTTACTTAAAGTCGATTACACCCTTGCCGAAGCCCGATGCCCACAGCACCTGCCGATAGCTAAAATCGTTGCGGAGGCGGTAAGAAAGCTGGTTTAGCTAAAACCGTCGGGCCAATTTAATAGGTCAACAAGGAGATGGTTATGTCGGGTGAAAAAAGAACATTATCAAGGCGCACTTTTGTGAAGTCCTCCGTGCTGGGAGCGGCCACCTTAGCTTCTGGCAGCGATTTGGGGTCATCAGGGGCCGGCGCAGAGACTGAAAAGAAGGGCTTGCGATTGGGCGGGCCGGTTTTTGAAAAATACGATGGGACCGATGAATGGGTGCAGGAGTTGAAAAAGCTTGGATACAATGCCGCCTACTGCCCGGTTGATGCAGATGAGGATAATGACGTTGTGAAGGCTTATGAAAAAGCCGCCCGAAAGGCGGACATCATCATCGCCGAAGTGGGTGTGTGGAATAATCCGCTCGATCCCGACGACAAAAAACGTAAATCAGCGTTTGAATACTGTTGCAAACAGTTGGCATTGGCGGACCGCATCGGCGCCAAATGCTGTGTAAACGTCTGCGGTTCGCGGGGCGAAGGTAGTATCAATCTGACGGATGAAACATTCGATATGATCGTTGAAGTAATCAGGGCCGTTGTTGACGTGGTAAAACCCACGCGTTCGTACTACGCACTTGAAACTCTGCCTGACAGATTTCCCGATTCTATAGATAGTTACGTTCGCTTGATAAAGGCCATAGACCGTAAAGGCAACGCTGCTCACCTTGACCCTGTGAATCTTATTAACAATCCACGCAGATTTTACAATAATTCGCGAATGATACGTGAATGCTTCGCCAGGCTCGGACCATACATCAAAAGTTGCCACGCCAAGGATATAAAAATGATGCCGGGTTTTCCCGTCAATCTTCAGGAATGTCAGCCGGGTTTAGGTAAACTGGACTATGTTACATACCTAAAAGAAGTGGCCAAACTATCACCGTCACCGCCCCTTATCCTCGAACACCTTGAAGAGCCCGAGGAATATCGCAACGCGGCCGAATACATCCGGTCTGTCGCAAAAAAAATCGGATCGTCATTCGCATAAACGCCGGCCTGCCCAAAAACCAAAGCCGCTGAGCTTGATATTTGCGCCGAATTAAATGATGTCATTTTGCATTCTGATGTATATTACATGCATTCTTGATAAAAATTCTCTATATTCTTATAAATATCTATACTTTATAGTTTGTATTCGGCTCGTTGAGATTCTGTTTTTTATGACAAATTCCGATAAAATGTTGATTTTGGCGGCTTCACAGTGTATAAGAAAATTTGTGTTAAATGGGGCTTATGTTTTAAACACCCGCCGAATTGGAGACAGGTGCATACGAAACGGTTTGAACTTTTGATCGTTATCTTAACAACCCTGATAAGCGGCATCAGCCGGGGACAGGAACCGGTGTACTTTGCCGATGTTCACTTGCAGGCCGCAATCGAGGCCGAACTGGGTATTCGCTATCCTGCCGCCGCTGATATGGCTTGCTTAACGAGCCTGTGTGCGACATCTTCGGGTATATCAGACTTAACCGGGCTGGAATATGCCGCCAACCTGAACTATCTGAATTTGGGCGGAAACCGGATTACCGATGTCGGAGCGATTTCAAAACTTGTTCATCTTACAGAACTTCACCTTTACAATAACAGAATCGCTAATATCTATGCACTCTCGACCCTGACGGGTTTAAAGGAACTGTCCGTATCGGGCAATCGACTAAGCAACCTCTCGCCTTTGTCGCAATTGACCGGTTTGCAAAAACTTTGGGCGGGGAAAAATTTTATCCGGGATTGTAATTTTGCCGCTGAACTTACGAATCTTAAACTGCTGGACCTGCAGAACAATTTGGTCGCTGATTGTACGCCTTTGAGGAACTTAAACAATCTGACGGTACTTCGGCTCAGCGATAACCGTATCAGCGACATCCAGGCTATCAGCGCCCTGACAGGCCTGGAGACATTGGCCCTGGGACACAATCAGATTGTCGATATCGGTCCGATATCGGAACTGACAAATCTGAATTGGATTTGCCTTGGCGGAAACCTGATAACCGATATTACCGCACTTAAATCGCTGACGAATTTGACATATCTGGACCTCGAACGCAATCAAATCAACGACATCTCTGCCGTCGCCCGGCTGACGAACCTGACGGACCTGTTTGCAGGGCATAACCAAATCAGCAATGTCCAGCCGGTATCTCAGGTTCCGACCTTGACTGCCTTGAGCCTGCAATACAACAAAATCACCGACATCACACCACTGTCTTCGCTGACGAACCTGACTTCGCTGTACCTCGGCGGAAACCAAATCACCGATATAAACGCGTTATTCTCATTGGCCGAGCTTAAGATACTGTATGTAAACCAAAATTTTATCAGCGACATCCGGCCCCTGTCGCAACCGGCCAGGCTTCAATCGCTGGGACTGGGGGGCAATAAAATCAGCGATATATCAGCTCTTTCACAAATGTCAAATCTGGCGTTTCTGGACCTTGCTTACAATCATATAAGCAAAATCACGCCGCTGTCTGAGCTTTCGGATGTCTCGATGGTTTGTCTCAGCGGCAACTTTATCAGCGACATTATACCCTTGTCGGGATTGACAAATCTGGCGAGGCTCGACTTGCGGAACAATCCTCTGGATACGCCGGCCTATAGCGACTACATTCCCCTTATACTCGATAACAATCCAACGATGGTCTTGCTTTATGATTTGAACGACAATCCCCTGACTCGGGATTACTCGGTTGACCTTTCCGACTTCGTCCGCTTCGCATCGAAGTGGGCAAATACCGATTGCGGCAGGGCAAATAACTGGTGCGAAGGTGCGGACCTGAACCGCCAAAATAATGTGGATGCACACGACCTTTCGCAATTGTCCACGCTGTGGCTGGCGGGCGCGGGTGAATTTTTAGAACTTGCGCTGAAGACGGACAATTTGTGGATGTATCAGAATCTGCCCGGCTCGAGAAACTCGAATATCACCGCGACCGTCTCAATTCAGGCAGATACCGCCGAAAACAGTACCTATATTTACAACTGGGAATTTATCCTGCCGGACGATGGCGCCTCGCCACCGGTTACTTTGGCCGGAGGTTCTCAACGAGATGTGTTCTGGACCTTTGCCGCTCCCGACTGTGATAAATCGGCCGGCCTTGCCGTAAACGGTGAGCCACTCGGTTTAAGGGTAACCGTTACCGGTAACCGCGGCAATAGTGCTTCGACCGAGGCCTGGGTTGGTATAGCCCTCCTGGGCGATGTTAATAACGACGGCGAGGTAAACGTTGTCGACAGATCCATTATAAACACCTTCTGGCAGGATGGTTTCGCAGGTGATTACACTTTAAGGGAATGCGACATCAATTGCGACGGCGTTGTCAACGTAGCCGACAGAAGCATCGCAAACTCAATATGGCGAGGCCAGCTCTGCCAAAATTCAGCAAGTAATCCCTGCCCATCCCGCTGAGTCCCAGTTGCAACTTCACAGAATTATGCTTTGTAATCAGTTCACTAACTGTCTTGAGATTTTTTCCGGGCAATCTTTTTTCTTTCGACAAATTATTAACACCAATTGGAATTAATTATTGTGCATCCACTGTCATTGCCGCGCCGGCGGGAATCCAGATTTTACCGCATCCAGGAACCGCGAGCGATTGACAAATCGGGCTTACGCAGTAAGAAGGCTTCACAACAATCGCAAATATTAAATCCAAATTGTATAACAACAAGGAACAAACAATCCAAAACTTGAAACACGTCCGGCTTCCAATTACAATTAAAGCCGTGTTGGTATAAGCCAATGCAGCTTTCTGAATCAGGAGAAGATTAGTGTTATCTTTTGTGGTGTTGTGTTTGCTGTTGGGGGCGGGTCATGTCCTGAGAAGCCGTATCAAACTGCTTCAAAAGCTGTATCTGCCCAGTTGCGTAGTAGCGGGCATCCTTGGGCTTTTCATAATCCAGTCGGTCTCGGCACTGGACGCAGGCGGCGGCAATATCCACAGAATAAATCTTGCATTGAAAGGGTGGGCCGAGCCCTGGAGCAAACTGCCGGGCTTTCTTATTAATATTGTGTTTGCGTGTTTGTTCCTCGGCGTTAGGCTGCCGAGGTTCTCAACGCTTTGCAGAAGGGCGGGGCCGCAGTTCGCATACGGACAAATCGTTGCCTGGGGACAGTATGTGGTCGGGCTTGGATTGTGGGTCTTTGCACTTAGCTGGATGTTCGGTAAACTGCCCGCCATGTTCGGAGGGGTGCTGCCGGTCGGATTCGAAGGGGGCCACGGCACGGCGGCGGGACTTGCCGAAACCTTCGCGCAACACAACTGGCCCGAGGGTAAAGACTTCGCCCTTGCAAGTGCAACGCTTGGAATCACTTCCGCAATAATCGTCGGTATGATACTGGTCAACTGGGCCATCCGCAACGGCTGCACCCAAACTGTAAAGGGCCGGGAGGACGAGCATAAACCCGAACCTACAGGAACCATCCCGTCAAGACGAAGACCCATGGCGGGCAGACTCACCGTAAGCAGCGACGTAATCGAATCACTCAGTCTGCACATAGTAATTGTCGGCCTGGCGGTTGGGCTGGGCTACCTGGCTAAACTGGGATTGATAAGTATTGAAAACCGCGCTGAATACCTCGCCAACAACAAGCTTCTAAGCAGCTTTCCCCTGTTTCCGCTGTGCATGCTGGGCGGTCTTGTCGTTCAGGTTCTCGAACAGCGCTTCGACAGGAACCGCATCATCGACCCGGGTCTTATACGCCGCATACAGAACTGTTCTCTTGACTTCCTCGTCGTAGCGGCGGTGGCAACTATTCAGCTCGATTTGATTTTGGCCGGTCTGGCACCGCTGCTGCTGTTGGCGTCGGCGGGTATAACGTGGAACGTCTTCTGTGTGATGTACCTTGCGCGGCGGGTGCTGCCGGACGCCTGGTTTGAGAGGGCAATCGCCGAGATGGGACAATCAATGGGTGTAACGGCCACGGGGCTTTTGCTTTTGCGCGTGGTTGATGCGGATTACGATACACCGGCCGCTGATGCCTTCGCCTGCAAACAGCTTTTGCACGAACCGTTCATGGGCGGCGGATTGTGGACAGGAGCAGCTATCCCCCTTATCGCCATTTACGGGGCACCGATAGTATTGCTGATTTCCACGGCAGCCTTGGCATTTTGGTTTGCAGTGGTCTTTCGTGACCGCATATTCCGGGCAACAGGTTAGTACTCCCTTACATGTACTTTGCACGATTGCTCACGTCAGTCTTACACTGCCAGCCTGTCGCTTGACAGTGGCACCCGGCTTAATACTTACCCCTCACTTGCCTTCGGGGCTTCTGGACCCCGGATCAAGTCCGGGGTGACAAAGCTAAGTCCGGGGGGACAAAGCTAAGTCCGGGGTGACAAAGCTAAGTCCAGGGTGACAAAGCTAAGTCCAGGGTGACAAAGCTAAGTCCAGGGTGACAGAACTGTGTCCGGGCCGACAGTATGGCGGTGAGCATTCTTTTCAGCCGAAAAGGGTGGCACGTTTCAACCAATAGGGTGCCACGGGCGAATAAGCCTGCCCTGAGCGCAGCCGAAGGCTTTGGCCGTGTAGAAACAATGATTTGCGAAAAAGCGCCCAACGTCCTATATTATCGCAAATGTTGCGGCTGGCGATGAGGTTTTTGGGTTTGCTATTCACTATTTAGATGCCGGGAATCCATTTGGAATTTTGCTTTCGGCGGTACGGCGGAAAATATTAAAAGGCGGGCCGGGTATTTTGCTTGATTTTATTGAATTTTGTGGTATAATATAAACTTAAAAATGGGGGAAGGATGTTCGGTCCCTTGTGGCGATGTATTAACCACGAAAAGAGGGTGTATGGAAGAGACACCGAAAACAATTGAAAGCGGGCAACGGCTTCCTTTTGGTGAGTGGCTGGTCGGCAAGAAATTCATAACGCACCGACAGCTTCACGAGGTCTTGAGCGAACAAAAGCACAACGGCGGCCGGCTCGGCCAGGTGCTGCGCAAACTTAAGATGCTCGATGACGAGGAGGTTACAAGCTCTCTTGCTGAATATCTCGGACTGGAGTATATGAGCCTTCATAATCCCGCTGAGATAGAGGTCGATGTGGCAAAGGAGATTCCCGAAAGGATTGCCCAGCGTTTCTGTCTTGTCGGTATTAACCATGTCAACGACCACATAGTCGTCGCGATGTCGGACCCGCTTAATATCGTTGCGATAGACACGGTGGAGTTCAGAACCGGGCGTAAAGTAAAACCGGTAATAAGTTCGGCGCGAAACATTAAGGACGCAATAGATCTAATCTACCATGGTTCTCATGTTGCAGAACAAAGGCTGCGCGACCTCGTTGAACTGGAACTGAGTACCGGGGATGAGGAAATGCGGGACGAGGAGCTTTTGGAGGCGGACATACGCTCCGAAGAAGAGGCCGCCAGCAAGGCTCCCGTTATTCGCTTTGTGGACCTGTTGTTGGGTCAGGCGGTGAAGCGAAAGGCCAGCGACGTTCATCTTGAGCCTCAGGAAAAGACCATGGTGGTTCGGATGCGTATTGACGGTGTCCTTCGTGAAACGGTACCACCGCCTCGAAAGATGCAGGCGGCGGTAACAACAAGGGTGAAGCTGCTGTCGGGAATGAATATCGCAGAACGCAGAATGCCACAGGATGGGAGATTCAAAATCAGGGCACCCGGACGTGATATCGACGTTCGCACAAGCGCTCTTCCAACGATATACGGTGAAAAGGTTGTGATGCGAATTCTGGACAAACAAGCGGTCAGTCACGACCTTGACCTTCTTGGTTTTAGCCCGGAGTTTCTGAGTCAGTTCAAGAGGGTACTTCGTCAGCCTTACGGAATTGTTATTGTCACAGGTCCCACAGGTAGCGGCAAGACGACTTCGTTGTATTCGGCGCTCAATTATCTCAAAGACCCAAGGAAGAATATCAATACGGTGGAAGACCCTGTGGAGTATCGGCTCGAAGGCATCAATCAGGTACAGGTAAGGCCGGATATTAATCTTGGTTTTCCCTCCTGTCTGCGGACTATTTTGCGACAGGACCCTGATATAATTTTGATTGGTGAGATTCGGGACAAAGAAACGGTTGAAATTGCAATCCAGGCGTCTTTGACGGGGCATCTTGTCTTGAGTACCTTCCATACGAACGATGCAGCCGGGGCAATCAGCAGACTTGTATTTATGGGTATTGAGCCTTTTCTTCTGGTATCGAGTCTCAGCCTTGTAGTAGCTCAGCGACTTGTTCGCAGGATTTGCGAAAACTGTAAAGAGCCTGTCAATTTGAGTGAAAGACAACTGATGCAGCTTCGTGTTAAGCCTGAGCCTGCTAAGCAGCATACCGTTTATCGGGGTCAGGGTTGTAAGGCGTGCGACGGAACCGGTTATCTGGGGCGGCTGCCGATATTTGAAATCCTGGTTATGGATGATGCGATGCGTCAATTGATTGCTTCCGGTGCCGCCGAGAGCGAGATTCGCGCATTAGCGCAGCAGGCCGGCGGGGGCAATCTTCTTGAGAGCGGCGTAAAAAAAATATTTGAAGGAGTTACTACAGCCGATGAGGTTCTTGAGGCCACTTTTTCGGGGGCTGGCGAAACAAAGGAATAAATACGTGTTATATCGAGAGTGTCTTCCAATACACAATTAGCTGCGTTTGCATTAAAATAATTACGCTTACTATCATTACCTCTCGTCTCCAATCAAGCGCGTAAATCGGCCCTGAAGGGGCAAAAGAGGTGTTTTTGTGATGAAATAAATTTAAAATAAGTGTTGACTTTTTCGGCCAAAAGATTTAAAATACAGTCAACTTGTCAGCGGGGCATGTCCGGAGGAGGACAGGTACCTGTCGCAAGCCCGAGGTATCAGGCCGAGATGAGGAATGTGTGAAGTATTTTCTGTCGAGTGCGGCGAACTAATGATTTAAGGTGCCTGGATGAATAATTTTGCGTACAGAGTACGGGATCTGGCCGGGGAAGAGAAAACAGGCTACAGACGTGCTGCATCCGGGGAGGAAGTTTATGCGTGGCTTCACAACAAGGGGCTAATCCCAATTGAGGTGATTCCTGTCACTTCAAGTCCCGAGACGAAGGACAGCAATTTGGGTTACAAAGAACCCAAATACGCAGAGCTTGCGGCTTTTTGCTGGCAGTTGGCAACGATGCTGGACGGAGGTGTTCTGATTACAACAGCGATAGAGACTATTGCTGAAGACATTGAGAATCTGCGTTTCCGTCATGCTCTGTTGAGTGTTGGTGAATCCATAAAGAAAGGTGAGTCTCTATCGAGCAGCATTTCCCGATTCCCAAAGGTATTCAACAATTTGTTCTGTACGACTATACTCGCGGGGGAGACGAGCGGCTCACTTCCTTTGGTGCTTCGCAGGCTGGGTGACTATTATACCCGTCGAGACAAGTTTGCCAAGAAGATACAGACTGCGCTGGCATATCCGGTCTTTGTGGTCAGTTTTGTTTTCGTACTTTTAATAATTATGATGGTTCTGATTATACCGAGATTCCGGATGATATTTGAGCAGATGGGCAACAAATTGCCTGCATTTACGCAGGGGTTTATGCATTTTTATGACGTTGTTGCAAGCCACAGTTTGCTTATCATTATCTCTATGGTATCATTTGTTGTGTTGTTTATAATCTACAACAAGACACAGGAAGGCCATACGAAGTTGTGCAGGCTTGCACTAAGTGTTCCTTTGGTGGGCAAGATCGCTTCGCAGGCGTTCATCGCAACATTTTGCCGAACGATGGCGACATTGTTGTCTGCGGGAGTTTCAATTATAGAGTCTTTCGATATACTTTCTGAGATGACGAACAATGTGGTGATAAGAAATGCAGTTGTCCACAGCAAGGAGAATCTTATCGAAGGTTCAGGGGTTTCCACTGCAATGGTGGAGACGGGTTTTTTCCCCAGCATGGTAACTCGTATGGTCCAGGTTGGTGAAAGAAGCGGCACTTTGCCGGTTGTGTTGGAAAGAGCGAGCGATTATTACGAAACGAAGATGGATACGACTATTACGACGTTGTTGAATCTTCTTGGTCCTATTGTGATAGTAATTGTAGGCGTTGGGGTATTGGTGGTGGTAGTTGCGTTATACCTGCCGATTTTTTCGATGTCCGACTCTGCGTTTGCGTAAGCTGAAATTATGAAAAACACAAAAGGTTACAGTTTGGCCGAGTTGCTTACGGTGATATTGATTGTTGGTATGTTGGCGGCGATAGCGATACCTCTGATGCGTGGCCGGGTTGACTCGGCGAAGTGGTCCGAAGGTAAGGCCAGTGCCGGTACAATAGCCACGGCGATTCGTGCCTGGGTAGCGGGTTATAATATGCCCGGTTCCTGGACCAACGCTCCGGGAAGTCTGGACCTGAAGGAGTTAGGTTTCGGCGAAGAAGACCTTAATGGTGTATATTTCAGTAAGGAAAATTATACCTGGATAGTTGATTATGACGGTGAGAATCTTCAATATGTTATCACGGTCACAAAACCTGTGCCGAGCTGGAAACCAGACCAGGTAGTCCTTAACACGGGAGTTTGGCAGGAAAGCGGGATATAGCCTTGAAAGCCTAAGTATATTTTCGCCAACAGCGAAAACCGGTTTATGTCAGGCAAGCGGACTGTTTAGTGTTTGAAGATAATGAGAGATGGAGGCAGCAGAATTTATTGTAGAAAAAGACCTGATAATTGGCAGAATGACCTGAAGATAAACGGGTTAAATGCCGAATTAAGTAATGATGCTGTGTGAGTATCATAAATTTTCAGAACATTTTTTTGGAAGGAGTAAGTTATGTCAAAAAAAGGGTTTACATTAGTTGAGTTAATGGTAGTAATTTTGATTGTTGCCATATTGGCAGCGGTCGCGATTCCGATCATGCGTGGTCGCATTGATGCGGCGAAGTGGTCGGAAGGAAAGGCCATGATGGGCACGATCGCCACAGCGATCAGGGCTTACTGTGCAGAGTGGGACGGTCCTCCGAATGTAGAGGATCCTCAGCTTGATCTGACAACGCTGACCATCTATGGGAACGCCTCAGATCTTGGTTTCCGCGTAGGCGATCTGACCGGGACCTATTTTCAGGAAGACCTGTTTTCTATCCTTTCTGGTACTTACACGGTTCGGACGAACACTCTCGATTATGTGATCGAGGCCCAGAAAGGTACAGGAATCAATGGTCCAGATTCCTACACCCTCAACCAGGATGGGGAATGGACAGCCGGCACGCTCTAAGCGGCGGGATTCCATTTGGCCTTAAAAATGTGAATACAGAAGAGAGGAGGGGCAGGGATGCCCCACATTCTCTTTTTGTCCTTATTTAAGGGCGGCAGGAGGGTTTTTTTTCTTTTTTGTGTGGAGTTTTTATCGGAGCTTACGGGTGGTGAACAATGGCCGGTAAAAAAACAACTTCAGCACGGGGGATGACTTTAATAGAGGTTATTGCAGCGACTCTGATAGTAAGCGTGGCTGCAACCGGTGTGCTGAGTTACGGCTACCACGGAGCACGTCAAAGGCGTTTGGCCCGTGCCCAGCGCGCAGGCACTCAAATCGGCCGCTATTTGCTTGAGGACTGGAAAGGCAACGGAGGTTCCCTGTTTTACGCCCGGGCGGTTAACGACGCTCCTAATCCGGAGGAACTGGATATGGGATTTGATTACATCGGGACGAACTACAAAGCCGGCGGTGAAATTGAATGTGTCTATGAAGTTACCGTTGACAGCATCCCGATGCGTGTAACGCTTATTCGTAAGGTTGGTTATCAGAGGCTGATTGAGCTTTTTGTAAGGGTACAATGGCGCAGCGACCTTAGCGATGGGGCGGTTGAGGAAAGTGACCCGTTTATAGTTCTCAGCACAAATGCCAGGATTGACCAGGTGGGTGATTGAAGATGAAATCAAGCAGGAAAAGTGCGTTTTTTCCCAGGCGGAGACCTGCAAGTGGATTAACGCTTGTCGAGGTTGTGATGGCAACTGCCATCAGCATGGTTCCGATTTCAGCAATTTTGGTTCTTTTAGTAGGTGGTCAGCGGAGCTGGGAGAGGGGTTATAATTATGCGAACAGGCAGATAGAGATTGAAGGCCAGGCGGCGGCGGCGATTTTCGGTCGGGTGGGTCGAAAAAGCGACTACGATAACTGTCAGATTTATGACATTACCAAATCGAGACGAGACTTAATCTGTGGGGAGACGGTGGAATTCAGATATTGGAGTAACAAACGAAACAGTTTTATAGGCAGAGACCCACAATCCAGCCCGGGTTCCAGCGGCAGTCCTACGGAGTACGCGAGGTTTTATCTTGAGGAAGGTGATGACGAGGCTGGGGTCTTAAAGGTTGATTATGGGTTATACCCCCAGGGTTCGAGACAAAGGGCCGCGAGGTCTGTAACTATTGCGGAAAATGTAACCAGTGTTGAATTTAGACGGACAAGGTTCAACAGCATCGGACACGGAAGCGTCAAGATGAAGTTGACCCTGACGGATCCTGATGACGGTAAAACCATTACGATAACAGGGGCAGCATTGATGCGGAACTGATTTGTTATTTTAAGAGTGTGTTGAGCACGATAGAGACGGGTGCAGGATTTTTGTAAGACTGTATTAGTTTGGGGAATCGGGGGTTGATTACAAGGCGCACAAAAAAAAGTATTTTTAAGATTCGCAACAACGGGTCAGTTCTGGTTCTGGCCTCAGCGGTCGTTTTGGCGCTTACGATTCTGGGGCTGGGGATACTGACAGCGGCGTATGGTGCGAGGCTGCGTTCGACAAAGTTGCGTCACAAAACGATGGCGGGTTTGGTAGCGGAGGCCGGTTACGAAGACGCGATTCTGTGGATGAATCAGCAGGCGGACGTTTTAAGCTCAATGGCTGCAGGCGGGAGGGGAAGCATCGGCAGAGGCTCGGCATCGTCGTTATCGACATCCCGAATAAGGAAAACCTCACGGCCCGATCGTTTCGCCGGCGATGGAAACTTTGTGTACACAATCAGCTTTGACCGTTTTTTGGGCACTCAGCCTGTTTACGAGGTAGTTTCCGAGGGCTATTACGGGCAGTTCAAGCAGAGGGTGCGGGCGTTTGTGGTTCAGAAGGTAAGCGGGTGGGATATGGGATTGTGCAAAATACCTTCGAGTAACTGGATTGCGGACCCGGCCTTTTTTACGGGCGCAGATATTGTCCGGATGCCTATACACATCAATATTGAAGATACGGCGCAGGACAGTTCCGCGGATATTTATATATCGCGTCGCAACAAACCACGGTTCGGTTACCGGGTCTCGATGGGAGAGTCACGTTATACGTGGTGGGTTGACGGCAAGGACAAGTACAGAAGTCTGATATATCTTTTTGATAAAGGCATTTACTTTAACCAGGCTGAATGCAACGTAACCGACCCTTTCAGCAGCGGTGAAAACATCAGCGCCGAGCAGAAGGTGAGCCGATTCGGCCGTATCACATCGAGCGCATTTAACTTTTCGCCTGTGTCGTCTCCTGCAGTAGTTCCCGCAGATGCCGGATGGCTCACGGCGCCGGCTGTTCAACTGGAATTTTTCGTTAGCGGCCAGGGCGCAGGGATGGTTCGTATAACGAACGATTGCACGGTTTGTTGTACTGCCGGAACCGGGGATGATTTTATGCTTGCTGCGGGTCAGGTAAATCCATATACGCTCTATCCGATATACGGTTATCATTATGCCGACAGCAGTAGTTCGTCGGACTTTCCGATTACATCGACTTATGTCAGACAGCAGGCATCTTCGCCATCAGGGAGGGTTGCCAGCGCGGACGCGGGTGGCCAGATATTTGTTAATGGAAATGTAATCATAGGCGGGGCGGTGGGTATCGACTCATCCGGAAACGTGGTGATGGCCGGAACGAGGCTTTTCAGTAAGTTAAGAGGTCGTCTTACAATAGTAGCAACGGGCAACATATGGATTGTCAGTCCGATAGTATATGCCGGTCCGCAGCAGCCGGCTGAGTATGAGGGTGGGTATTTAACGAAGCTGGTCCCATCGATGCAAAATACCAATGTTCTGGGCCTGTTTTCACAATTTGGAGTTGTTAAGGTTATAGACCCGAAGTTGAGTTTGAATGTACCGCCCAGCAGCAGCAATCCGAATATCCCGGAAGTTTATACGAATGCCGAAGGGGCGTTATTAACCTATCGACCGGTTGGTTTTCAGGCGGCTTTGCCTTCGCGTGTGTGGGACCGGCAATTACAGCCACCGCAGTTTCCCGAGACATCGATGGTGGTACAGGCGGCGATAACGGCATGTGGGGGCGGGTGGGGAGCCGAGAATGTCGGCGGCAGGGTGAACGTGAATCCAGCCGGTATGGACAACTTGATTGTTGCCGGCTCGATAACCGAATCAGTTCAGGGCAAAGTTTCCGATGGGGCAGGTAACGGTTTTCGAAGATGCTACTACTTTGATGAACGGCTTTTGACAGGTATCTTGCCCGGGGATATGTGGTTGCAGAGCAAGTATGTCCCGACACCGGGCGGATGGAGTGATTCCCAGTTCTGAATGGCATTGAATGAACACCTCCCCAGAACACTACCTTTGGTATTAAGTATTCCTTCGCTATACCAAGCCGTTGATTTAGGTGATTCTATTTTCAAAGTCTTGACAGAAAAGAAATAGTATGTTCTAACTGTAATGCGTTATTATAGGGGCTCGGCAGCAGGAAAAAGCTGTTTTTGATATTGATAACTCGTTTTACAATCCTGACAAAAGTTTATATCGCGGTATTGGTGATACAAGGGGCAAAATTATTCAGTTGAGGTCTTTAATCCACTGAACTAAGCGCGTCAAAAACCCGAATTATATACAGCGAGTGTAGAGAAGGTGCATAAACAAAACGCAGTGTAAGTTGTTTATAGAATTTAGCAGGTAAGTATATTGGATTTGAAGCGTTTATTCTACGGCAGCAGAGAGGTATTCGGTCTTGATATAGGCTCGTCTTACGTAAAAGCGGTCCAATTGCGACACGATGAGCATGGTTACCACGTGATAACGGCAGGTTTGACGGCGATATCTGGAGATAACAAAGATAAGCCAGCCGGGATATCCGAGGTAGTCAGGGCGATTCGCAGGTGCATGAAATCCGCTCAGATCAAGACGAAAAACGCTGTATGTGGTGTAAGCGGCCCGAATGTGGCACTTCGGCGATTCCGATTTCCATCTGTTGGTGTTGAAGAAGTCGAAAGTGCGGTCCTTTCCGAAGCCCAGCAGGTTTGTCCTTTTGAAGAGGGTCAATATATAGTAGATTATCAGTTGTTCACAAATAATACCGGGGGCGATTTGTCCGAAGCGAAAAACCCTCAGGACAGAGGTGCAATTCGTGGAGTATTGGCGGCGGCGACAATGGGGGTGATTGGGCATAAGAGCCAGGTTGTTAAGGCGGCGTCACTTAATTGTGTCCTTATCGATGTTGACGGGCTGGCTTTGTTGAACTGTTTTGTGGAATGTGAAAAAGAGAGTCGCGGCGAACCGACCGGGGTCGTTTGTGTTGGAAGCAAATATACAAATTTTGCTATTTTGGGTTCGGATGGAGTTCCGTTTGTTCGCGATATTCCACATGCGGCGGATGAGATTGTTACCGATATTGCCGGCGAGCTGAAGGTTTCGTTACAGGCTGTTCGTGATATGGCAGCCGGTAAAAGCGACGGGGATGTTAAAGGTTTTGAGGATAGTATGAAGACTGCTGCAGGTGCTATGACGAGTGATATTGCACGAACGTTGCGATATTACAGTGCTCAGGAGGGCCGGAAGGTTCGCAAGATATATATATGCGGCGGTTTTGCCGGGGCGAAGGGATTTGTTGAGCTTTTGAACAGCCAGTTGCCGGTCGAAGCGGTAATATGGAATCCTTTCAACAAGATGCATTTTGAAGGCGGCCAAGGCGGTGCGAAGTTGGTTAAAGAGCAGGGCAGCCGGCTGGCGTTAGCGGCTGGTCTTGCAATGAGGACGATTTAAGATGCTAACAATCGATTTGCTTAAAGGCAAAGGTATTCCTTTAAAGACGAGACCCGCCGGAGCAAGTCTTCTTGCAATCGTAATTGCTGTTCCGGTGGTTGTTACAATAGTAGCACTCGGAAACTATGTGCGTGGTGGTATAATGCTGCGAAATCAGAAGCATCTTTTAAATACAATCCAGGCGGACATTTTCAAGCTTTCCAACAGTGTAAGATATAAAGAGGAAGCCGAGAATCAAATAAGTGCCATGAAGGAGTGTTTTATGGAATTAGATGACACTATCCTTCAGCAAATCCAGTGGTCTCCGATTTTGCAGGTTTTGGCGGAGAAGATGCCTTCATCTCTTGTGCTGTCGAGTCTTACTATAAGATCCGAGATTGAGACTAAGCAGGTTCCACATCGAAAGAGCCCCGCGAACAAGATACCTGTACCGGTTCCGAAAAGGGTCTTATATATAAGTCTTTACGGCAGGCAAACCAGAGGCAGCGATGAAGCGGTACTTGAATTTCTCAGTGTTTTGAACACATCCAGTATTCTTCGCAACAGGGCGGACAATATAAGGCTTGTTGCTCAAGCCACTGATAATAGAAGGAATGTTATGAATTATGTAATCGAGTGTGTGTTTAAACCCTTATGAGCGGTACTTTCCTGTATGAGAACGGATTATAAGAGATTTTTGATGGTATTAGTGATTTTATGGGGAGGGGTGTTTGTGGCGCTGGCCGGCGCTCACATTTTTCTTGCGATTCCTCAACGGAAGGAATCGGCATTGTTGGAAAAACAGTTGTTAGAAAAGAGGTTGAAGTACGACATTTCCAAAGCCGCCGACAGCGAGCAGGTACGGGCCCGTTTGAATGAGAAAGTCAATAGTATGAATGAGCAACTGAGCAGGTTCGCAGCCGAGGTTGATGAATTAGATGATTTGTGGTTTAGTGTAAGCAGGATTGCCGGCGAGGTTGGTGTGGACTCTTTTCAAATCAGAGGCATAGATGATGAGTCATATTCTTCGATACCGAACTGCTACGATATCGGTACCGCCTCTGCTGAGGTTAGTTTCTTGGGTAGTTTCAGCAAACTTGCCAAGTTCATTAATAAACTTGAACGACACAAGCCGGTTGTTTTCATAGGAGATTTTACAATTTCTCAGGCCCGTAAGGAGGCTTCGGTGCCCGCGGCGAAGCTGGTTTTGAGTGTTTTTGTGAGAATTCCGGAAGCAGACAAGGCTGCCGGTACGGTCCCAGAAGCTTCGGCCTCCGGGGCTGTAGGAATAATTTAACTCAAACTGAAAAATGCAAAATTACTGAAGGATACATGATGCGAATAATAGCAATAGCGAATCAAAAGGGCGGCTGTGGTAAGACGACCACATCGGTTAATCTTGCTGTTGCTTTTGCCAGGAGGGGTTACCGGGTATTGATAGTCGATATAGACCCTCAGGCCCATGCCACTTTGGGTCTGGGTTGCAATCCTGAGGAGCTGGATATCAGTATATATGAGCCTTTAACGAACACCCAGACTCCGATATCCAAAGCGGTAAGGCGAACTTACATATCCGGCGTGAGTCTGGTGCCGAGCAACATCCTGCTTTCAGGAGCGGAGATAGAGTTAGCAGCTCTTTTCCGCAGAGAATGTGTTCTCAGACAGCAGCTTGCCGAGCTGGATGATATTTATGATGTATGTTTTATAGATTGTTCCCCGTCACTTGGGATATTGACATTAAATGCTCTGGTTGCGAGCGGTGAGGTGTTGATTCCGGTTCAGGCCCATTACTATGCCCTTGAGGGGCTCAAACAGTTGCTTGAAACGATAAATATAGTGAAAGAGCGATTCAATCGTGATTTGGAGATTCTGGGGGTGCTTCTGACTTTTGTTGAAGGCAGGACACTTTTGAGCCGGGACGTCCAGCGACAATTAAGAGATTTCTTCGGAGAGCTTGTCTTCAACACGGTAATTCATCGGAATGTGCGATTGGCCGAAGCTCCAAGTGCGGGCGAATCGGTGATAACTTATGACGAGACAAGCCGAGGGGCGATTGAATATATGCAATTAGCTGAAGAGGTAAGCGATGGCAAAACGAAAAAGCGGACTACACAGGAAAGTCTCATCGATTTTTGACGGTGTTTCGGTTTCCAGAACCGGCTCGTCTGAGCAGGATGGGTCGGCGGTTGGCTGGACGGATACGCCTGGGAAAGATGAGAAACCACAACAGCAAGGTTATTTTATGCCGAAAGATATGCCGGCTGAGCCAACCCGGTTCTCAGGCGCTACCGGGCCGGGCGACCGGCCCAGAGGCCCGAGGTTAGGAGGTTTGGGCTACTTAGGTCCCGTACAGGTTGTCAGTGAGAGGAGGCGCAAAACAACAATAGTACTGATGGTGGTGCTTTTTATTGTTCTTGTACTGGTTTTGACTTCGACATTCAGTCGCAACCTCGGTAAAAAGAATATCGGCGACGATACCTTGGAACGGGCGACTGCGTCAGGCGAGGCGATCGCTGCGAGCAGGGATGTTCAAATCGACTGGGAGATACCTTCGAAGTATCCCGAGACGCTTCGGGATCCAATGGAGACGAACTGGGCACAGGACCCTGATACTGGTGAGTGGGTGGAAGAGCCTGTTGTTGTGATTGAGGACGGCCAGGAGCAATCTCTGATTGATGTTGGTATAGCGTTGCGAAGCATTCTGTGGGCCGAGACGGGCCGTTCGATTGTAATCGGTAATGAGATACTTTACGAAGGTGATGAGATATTGGGCGTTACCATAAAGAAGATAAACAAAGACAGTGTTGAGTTTGAGAAGGACGGGATAGGTTTCCTGAAGGTATTTCCACGCTAAAAAGAAGAGGGCAAAAGGCAAGGGAAAAAGGACAAAAGACAGAGGAAGGAGGGTAGGTAACAAAAGGCTGCCCCTGAAAACCCGGCCCCTGAACAATTCATAATATCTGTCCCGCATTTCTCACGGCTATATCGGGCAAGGCCTACTGTTCCGACACAACCTTTTCATATTAAGGAAGTTAAACACATCCGGCTTTATTTCCACAGATTTTGGGGGATTTTAAGGTATTTAATTTGATTCTCACTTGTTACTAATCATAACCCAACAATTTCGGATAATATTGTTAGTAACAGGGTTGAGCGTACATATCAACTCGACATTTAAATAATCGCCAGTAACCTTCACGGTTAAAGCCACAGACCCCGGAGGTGGGTGATAAAAATAGTCTGTGGGGAAGGGGGCCTTGAGAATACCCGTGTTTCTTCTTAAGGCCCATCCTTTATTTTCTCACGTGTGCATCATACAGGAAAATGCTGGGACATTACATTTTTATGGACGCAGGAAATTATTTCTATTCTAACGCCGGTTTAATTGCCCTCTAACAGAAGAAGCTTACAAAATACTCCGACCCAAGACAATCATATCGCCTATAAAGCAGAGGCAATTTGATATCTTTTGATAGGATATTTTGGAATGTTATTAACGTCTTTTAGATAACCAAAGGAGGTGATGCCAAGGAGTTAGCAGAGAAGAAAAACAATTATTGTAAACTTGTATTAAAAATTCTGTGTTGATTAAGGTAGATTAAAAAAGTTCCAAAGAAGCAAATTAAGAACTGAAACTGAAGAGGCGGGTTGTTGAAGTTGGGTGTGTTACCTGATACTGCAAGAAAACCCGTGAAGGATTAAAAAGAAAGAAAGGAAAGGTAGGGTTTGTTTTATGAAGAATATTAAAAAAACAGCATTATTAATTGTAATGGTGTGCATCGCAGCGGCCGGCATTGCCAATGCAGCTACCACCATCAACAGTAACATCACTGTTAACACGACATGGTCAAAGTCAGGCAACCCTTATCATCTCGTTGGTGATATCTATGTTAAGAACGGTGCAACTTTGACCATCGAGGCCGGTGTTATCGTTGCAAGTTTTGTTGCAGATGATGGCAGCCTTGCTGTTTGTCGTGATTCCGACATCAGGGTTATGGGTACACAGCAAGAACCGGTCATCATGACCTCAGCCAATGATGTTGCAACATGGGCAGGAAGTGTATGTGTACCTAGTGATTGGGATCCGACGGATCCTTGTGAAACAAGGGACATTACTGCTATCACGACTCTGGGCGACCCCAAGACAGGTTTTTGGCGTCCGGTTTGCCAGGAGTGGGGAAGCCTGGCAATCATGGGTAAGGGCTATCTTTCAGGTTCACACTATGGTGGGGTTCCCCAGTATTGGGATGAGGATTCGACGGCTCCTCCCGGCCCTGTCCGCAATACCAAGTGCCCCGGCGATAACAGAAAATCAATGGAAGGTCTGCACCCACTGGCGGGTAACGAAGGTGATATTCTTTATGGTGGTACCGACGATGATGATGACAGCGGCGAGATTCACTACCTGTCGCTTCGTTACGGTGGCCGAGATACCGACCCCCGAAAAGAGCTTAACGGTATTTCACTTGGTGCTCTTGGTCGCGAGACTGATATCGACCACATTGACATTATGAACAATATTGATGATGGTATAGAGATATGGGGTGGTACTTGCGAGCTTTCGTATGTCAACATATGGAACATCGGTGACGACAGCTTTGATGTTGACGAAGGCTGGCGTGGTTGTGTTGATACCGGTATGATTGTTCAGGGTTACTGTCACACCAATCCCAAAAAGCAGGGTGGTGGCATTGGTGATAACTGTCTGGAAACGGACGGTGCAGAAGATTGTGATGCTCAACCTGTAACCACAGCCATGGTCAGCAACTTCACAATTATTGGTCAGCCTCAAAAGGGGGACGGCGGTACAGCCTGGCGCGATAATGCCCGTGTGCAATATGACAATTGCATCTGGATGGATGTAGGCGACGATTTAGTCCTGTTCGATAACGCTGATACCGACGGCGCCCGGGGTTATGATGGTACAGCCGGTCCGGGTACAAAAGGCTCACAGTTCCGTGATAATGATCCTGGCGACAGTACGCTGAACTGGGTAGATCACTGGACCACAAGCTACAACATCTGGAAGACTTTAGATGGTACAACCGGCTATCCTTATACCGAACCTTCTTCAGGTACTTACTATCCCGATGCTGACCCGAATAATTGCGGAATTGATTTTGCCGGTCTGTATGAAGCTTATGTCTGCACAGATCCTTGTGGTATGCTTTGCCAGATAACAAACAGCATTTTCTATAATGTCGCTGATTATACCGAGTATGACCAGCTCGATTCTGACGGCGCAAATTTCAGCGGTAATGTCAAAGAACCGGCATCGATGCCGATTCAGAACCTGGTTCGTGGTCCGGTTGTTGCTGTTGTAACTCAGGAACCAAAAGTCTTGAATATGGAACCTGTAGATTTTGTAAATCCTCTTCCGATTGAGGGTGTAACTGCTGGTGCTTTCAACAGTTGTAACTGGCTTTCAGGCTGGACGGCTGCTGATGCATTTGGCAAGGTCGATACCTCTATGAACATGTCAAGTGCTGACCTTGACTGTGATGGCAACACCAATATGGAAGATCTTGCCGATATGGCTGGACAGTGGCTGCAGTAATAAAGCTCCTTAACCAAAAAGAGCTTTTTACTTAGACAAATATAGATACCAGTCGGCTGGTGGCAGAGCATTCAGCTCTGCCACCAGCTTTTTTTAGTTCAATGAAGTAATAAGACTAAATGTAAACACAAGAGCAAATAGTCGTTACACCGGCAAATTTTCCGAACTAACACTATTATGACACAATACTAACCTTTCGCTAACACTCATCCCTTACAGTTTTGGTTTAACAGTCTTAACCGGTGGTTTAGCAAAGTTCCGACTAAGAAGATTTTGTGCGTTTTCAACATTGGAAATAAGGGTAAAGAAGAATGAATTCGATTCAAACAAAACATAAACAATTCGTATTTCTATTAGTTGTTTCGGCGTTGATTATATCAATATATGGCTGTAGAAAAAAACCAACTCAAGACACAAATAACAGCGATGCTAAAGCTGAACAATCTGGGGATAATCGTATCATTGTTGACAAACAGCTTGCTGACTTTCGGATCCAGCTTGTGAAAGAAGCCTTTGAGGCGGCAAGTTCCATTCCGGTAAAGACACATCTTAAAGACCGCAGCAGGGCGCAGAATTTAGTTGTGGACACATGCATTAAGCTTGACCAGCCCGTAAGAGCGATACGGTATGCAGACAAAATTGAAAACTGGCGTCGCGGCCTTTGTTATGCGAATACGGCTTTTCATCTGGCTCAAAATGGCTTCAGCGGTGAAAGTGTCGAGAAGGGTCTGCGTATAGCCGAGCAAATAGCAAATATGGACCATGGCCGGCAATGGCGAAGTGACCGTATCAAAGCAAAGATTGCTCAAACTTATATTTTGCTTGGAGACCGACAAAAGGCGGACTTATTCAGCAAGGGTTTAGTAGAAGTTGAAAGCAGTAAAATAATGGAGACCAAAATTAAAACCGACAGGCATATCTCTTTCGAGAATTATACCAGAGTACTGGATTCTCAAATTGCCCTGATGAATTTTGAAGTAAAAATAGACGCTATAAATGCTTATGCTCAGCTTTTTAACCGTTACTATGATGATATTGAAAAGCGCGATTTTGTCCAAGAGAAGATCAGAACAGCATTGGAAAAGAATAAGCTGCCGAATTCAGTCCTGATGGATGTTTTGCTAAGACTGGCCGAGTTTGCACTGCAACATAATGATTCGACGAAAGCGATTGAATTAATAAATGAAGTGCAGGGTTTTCTTATTAATTACCAATGGCCATATGAGCACCTGCTTCCATATACAGCAAAACTTGCCGGGCTGCGACACAAGGCCGGCGATACTGAAAAAGCAAAGAAAGATATTGACGACGCTCTTGTCCTTTTCAACTCACAAAGGGATAGCATCAAGAATCTATACAGGGCAGAAACACTTTTTCCCTTAGCTGAGGCGTATCAGATAATCGGATATCCCGAAGAGGCTCTTTGGGGCTATAAGCAGGCATTTGAGGAAAGCGTTATTAATCCAAATATACAACATCAGGCTGCAGACTTTTCCGCTACATGCTGCTCAATGGCTTTGCATGCCGTAGAACCTGGTACTGAATTTTGGGCACGAATTCGTCAGATTAAAGAGGAACTGGGTTCACCATGATAAAATGGCGGACGTTTTGCTTGGTTGTTCTTGTTGCTGTTTTACTATCTGCTTCTGTCGCTTTGCCGCAGGAGGCAGGCGGGATTCGCGGTGTGGTATATGACAAAGATTTTGACGTACCGCTGGCCGCAGCCGAGGTTACCATTGCCGAAACGCAAGAAAGAGCCACTGCCACGGATGAAGGCAATTATGTTTTCGGTCAAGTAGAGCCTGGGACTTATACACTTGTATTTTCAAAAAGTGGCTACGCACGCCGGGTAAAAGCTGATGTGGTCGTTTCGCCTGGTCAGATGACGGAGTTAAGTGCTTCGTTGTCCGGCGAGTTCACGGAAATGGAGGAGTTTGTCGTTCAGGACATACAAATCGGCACCGGAACCGAAGCCGCTCTGCTTGATCTGCGCATAGAAAGTCCGGCGCTGATGGACTCAATCAGCTCTGAGCTTATGAGTATAGCGGGAGCTGGTGATGCAGCAAGCGCCTTGAAGCTGGTGGCTGGTGCAACGATACAGGAAGGTAAATATGCAGTGATTCGCGGATTGCCCGACCGGTATGTCAATTCACAAATGAACAACGTACGTCTTCCAACAGCCGACCTTGAAAAGCGAGCTGTACATCTGGATCAGTTTCCTTCCCCGGTTATAGAAAGCGTTCAGGTGAGTAAAACCTTTACGCCGGACCAGCAGGGTGATGCCTCCGGCGGTGCAGTCAATGTCGTTCTAAAAGGTATTCCATCTGAACGAATATTCCATATCAGTGCTCAGACCGGTTATAATACCAATGTCAAAGATGCCGGAGATAATTTTTTAAGCTATAGCGGGGGTGGTCTGAACTTTTGGGGTAAGGACGACGGGCTTGTTACTCAAGAATCAGGTACAAACTGGACCGGTGCAGTGGGCACCTCAACAACAGATGAGCCTACGGATTATAAATGGTCGTTTGCATACGGGGACAAGTTTGAATTTGACGATTTTACTTTAGGAGCATTCGGCAGCTTTTATTATGAACGGGACAATTCATTTTATGATGATGGAGTAGATGATGATTTCTGGGTTTATCGGGATGATTTATTGACTGGTTCGCTTCCATACCCAATGACTCCTCGTTTCTCCGGCGGCGACCCTGAGGAAAATGATGAAGATGACTGGACAAAGTGGACCACATCACTTTTTGATGTAACAAAGGCCAGTCAGACAGTGCAATGGGGCGGCCTGGGCACAATCGGCCTCGAGACTGAAAGTCATTCACTCAAAGCTTTATATATGTATACACGGGACGCCAAAGATGAAGTGATATTGGCAGAAAATACCCGTGGAAAAGAATCCCTGCATATATACTGGCCCGACTTTTATCCACAAGTAAAATTTGATGAGCCTATACCATCCGCTTATAATGGCTTGGCATCTCCTCCTTTAAGAAATCAGTCGCTTGTATATACTGAGAGAACGACTGAAACACTGCAATTTAGTGGAAAGCATACTCTTGATTTCTTTCCGGATTTCGGAATTACAGATTTCTTTACGTTACAGTCTCCTGAATTGGACTGGACCATAGCAAATAGTACGGCGACATTATATCAGCCGGATAAAAGGTTTATTTCAAACGCCTGGAACATTTTTCCAGAGGAAATTCCTTGGACTATTCTGGGTTGGGACGAAGGTATCTACACTCAAAATGACTTTGGAGGCGGCCAGGGTACAACAGGAAATCTTTACCGCAAGTGGAAGAATGTCGAAGAAGAAAGTAACCAGTATTCTTTAAATTTTAAGTTTCCATTTGAACAGTGGAGCGGAGAAGAAGGTTACGTGAAAATAGGCTTTTTTGACGACGATGTGGAGAGGACTTATGACGAAGAGTCTTTTGCTAATTTTTCTGACCCAATGGGCTATTATACTCCTGCCGGTTGGTTGCCGTATTGGACCGATATATGGCCCCAACAGGGGCACCCTTTAGAGGAGTCGTATTTTGATGTGGGTTATGACGGTAAACAGAATATCTCCGCATTTTATTGGATGACTGATGTTCCTCTTAACTCATATTTGAAATTTACAGGTGGCTATCGTTTTGAGAAGACCGAACTGGAAATTACCAACAGACCGGATGTTAAACCAAACGGCGAAATAGTGGCTAACTATTTTAACTTCGAGTGGATGCAAGACGGTACCGTTTATATTGGCAATCCGGCATACGACCCCGACCGACCCGAATTGACAGACACTTCCTTCAAACAAGATGATGTTCTGCCTTCGCTGGCTTTTGAGTTCAAGCCCTGGGATGCGGTTACGCTTAGAGGCTGCTACTCGGAGACCGTCGCCCGACAGACATTCAAAGAACTGTCGCCTATTAAGCAGCAGGAATATGTCGGCGGAGATATATTTGCAGGCAATCCAGACCTTAAAATGAGCGCCCTTGAAAATTACGACCTGCGTCTTGATTTTACCCCATATGAGGGTAGCCTGTTTTCGGTTTCTTATTTCAAAAAGGATGTCACCAATCCGATCGAATACGTACAACTCGATGATGGTATCAATCAGTTTACAACTGCCGTGAATTACCCCAAAGGCGAGTTAGAGGGCTTTGAATTCGAGATTCGTCAGCAAATGGGGCGTTTTTTGAGTGGACTGGAGGGTTTGTCGGTCGGTGCAAATGCCACGTTTATTGATTCAGAAGTAACACTGCCGACAAATGAGCTAAACAGCTTTAAATTTTATAATGCTCCGGCTGAACCCACACGCGATATGTTGAATGCTCCGGAACACCTTTACAACCTCTATCTGACTTATGATTTACCGGACACAGGGACACAATTAGGCCTTTTTTATACCGTAAGAGGCGACACATTAGTAGCTGGTTCAGGTGTTTCGGCGGTGGGTTTTATTCCAAGTTTATATGAGACTGAATATGGCACCCTTAACTTTAGTCTTTCGCAGAAACTCGGAGACGACTGGAAACTGAAGTTCCAGGCCAAGAACCTGACAGACCCCTTAATTGAGACGGTTTATCGTTCTGATTACATTGACGGTGATGTTACCAGGACCTCTTACCGAAAAGGGATGGAATTCTCAATCAGTCTAAGTGGCAGTTTTTAAATAAACAAGCCAACAAAAGTATAACCGTGAGCCTGAACAAACAAGCTCTGTTGAACCTGATGACAGGTCAAAATTTGTCGTTCTAACAAGATTTAAATATTGCCCTAACAATATGCAAATAGTTTGGAATTAGAGTTTAAGCTGAACAGGCCCAACGGGAAAGGTATCAAACTGCGCTAACCATTGGTTCGGATTATACTAATATGAAAAAAAAATCAAATATTAAAAGATTAATGTCAGGATTCGTCCTCGTAATTTCTGTTGCTTGTTTACTACCCTCCGGAGCGGTTTCTTCTGATGTTAGCAGCGACCAGATTGAAAACACGCGGACAGCTCTTGAAAAATGGGTCCAAACCCAGAGTATAATTTCAAAAGAAAAACGCGATTTTGTCCTTACCGGGGAGATGCTCAAAGAGAGATTCGCTCTTTACAAACGCGAAATCGAGTCGCTACGTGGCAAAACAAGTGATGCCAGAGAAAGCATAGCCGAGGCGGACAGGAAACGGGCAGACCTGCTTGAGGAAAACGAAAAGCTCAAAGAGGCTTCTACTTGGCTCCTTACCACGGTAATCAAAATGGAAGACAACATCAAACTTTTGCTTCAGCGGTTACCAGATCCCATACGAGAACGGGTCAAACCGCTTAGCCAGCGTTTGCCGGAAAAGAACGAACAGACCAAACTGTCGACCGCAGAAAGATTTCAAAATGTTGTTGGTATCCTTAATGAAGTTGACAAATTCAATCATGAAATATCGGCTACCAGCGAAGTTCGGACACTTTCCGACGGAAGCTGTGTCGAAGTTGCCGCTATATATATCGGAATCGGCCAGGCTTATTACACCAGTGCCAATGGAAAAATTGCGGGTGTGGGAACGGCTTCAGAAGATGGGTGGGTATGGAAACCATTCAACGAAGCTGCCGGAAAAATCGCTGAAGCTATCGCTATATTAAAAAACGAGAAAGTTGCATCCTTTGTACCGGTGCCCGTCGAAATTAAATAAATGGATAATTCGCCATGATAAAAATGAAAAACGTCTTCATACTTGTTCTGCTTGTTGCTAATCCGATGCTCCTGACCGCGCAAGAGCCAACACAAAAGGCCGAAAAAAGCTTCGAACAAGCCGCCGAATCTGTACAACAGCAACTTGGCGAGAGTGTTGCCGAACTCAATAAACTACGAGAACAAATTGCCGCCGAAAAAGTCCCTCTAAGCCAAAAGGCCGATGAACTTGAAAGCGAACTAATCGAAGTTCGTCTCGAATATCAGAAAGCCACCCGTTTGCTTGACAGCCGTACTCTTGATTTGAACAACATGAGAAATGAAATTAAATCTCGTCAGCAGGAAGCAACATATCTTACCAATAATTTGTTTGGTGAATATATTCGCAACTTTGAATCACGCCTCCATATTGCAGAAATCCAGCGCTACCGCGAGCCACTTGAGGCTGCCAAATTAGCTTTGGAAAACAGCAGTCTTTCAGAGAGAGAAATCTACAAAGCTCAAACAGAGCTTATATCTGTATCTCTTGAACGGTTGCACGATGCGCTTGGCGGGACCCGTTTTGATGGAAAAGCAGTGGATTCCAGTGGACTGGTCAAACCGGGAACCTTTGTAATGATCGGACCGGCAGCTATTTTTTTATCAAATGACGGAGAAAACATCGGAACTGTCCAGCAGCGATTAGGTTCGCTCGAACCGGCGGTAATACCTTATGAAGACGAGCGGGATATTGTTGCAGCCCGGGAAGTTATTGCAACCGGCAAAGGACGTTTTCCGCTTGATACAACCCTTGGCAATGCACATGTGATTGAATCCACCAAACAGACACTTTGGGAACATATCCAAAAGGGTGGTCCTGTAATGGTACCAATTTTGGTGATGGCCGGGGCGGCTTTACTTGTTGCAATTTACAAATGGTTTTCTCTGGCTTTTGTGCAAAAACCATCATCGAAACAGCTCAGTTCATTGCTCCAGGCAGTTTCTGCACGTGATGAAAAAGATATTATAAAAAAAGCTGGTGCCATAAAAGGGCCGATTGGAAAAATGCTCGCTACCGGTGTTCAGCATATAAAAGAGCCGACCGAGCTTATCGAAGAGGTCATGTTCGAAATTGTCCTGTCAACCCGACTCAGGCTTCAGCGATTGCTTCCTTTTATCGCAATAAGTGCTGCTTCTGCCCCACTGCTTGGACTATTAGGAACTGTAACCGGCATAATCAACACTTTTAAGCTGATTACCGTGTTTGGTTCTGGGGATGTTAAAACCCTCTCTGGTGGAATTTCCGAAGCGCTCATTACTACTGAATTCGGTTTAATTGTCGCAATTCCTTCTTTGCTTCTGCACGCATTTCTGTCGCGTAAGGCAAAGTCCATAATTGATGAAATGGAAAAAGCCGCGGTTGCCATTATAAATCAGATTACAAAAACCCGGCATGAGCATAAAACGCCGGTCGCCCAAAGCAGCAAGTAATGAATCCAGTACTTGAACAATTAAATAATTTTTGGCAACAGGCCCTTGAAATCTGGCTTTCCGGGGGATGGGCAATGATAGCTATAGCAATTGTTGCGATGGTGATGTTTTCAATGGGAATGCATGTACATCTTAAACTTCGCGAAAAAGGCTTTCGGTCCGTGCCCGAAAAAACATGGCGACAGTGGATTAACCACCCGGCCGAACGCGAAGGACCAATCGGTGATATTCTTAATTTTGTAACAGGCGGAGCTTCACTGAAAGACACTTCCACTTTCTTTGAAGAGTTACGCATAAGTGAGATAGCTCCATTTGAGCAAGATCTTCGTGTCATGAAAATATGTGTAAGCGCCGCCCCCCTTCTTGGTCTGCTCGGAACAGTAACCGGAATGCTCGCCACCTTCGGAGCTTTGGCGTCGGGTTCCGGAGGAGATAAAACCATGGGGCTTGTGGCGGAGGGAATCTCTGAAGCTCTGGTTACAACTGAGACCGGGCTTATTATAGCGCTGCCGGGACTTTTTTTTCGGTATATGCTCGGCCGTCAGCACGAAAGGTACAAGGAGTTTCTCGCCCATCTCGAAACAGTTTGCACTCAGAAGCTTTATAAAAAGCTGCACGAGCAAAATAACAGTGTCCCTGAAGCTGTTCCGACTTTTTTACGGAAAAGAGAAACGGCCGCTATCTTTTAGAAAATAATGATTGAGGAAACGATGGGACGTTTTCATCAAACAACTTTGGATGACAGCAACGAGGGCGGGATTGATATCTCTCCGTTGATGGACTGCGTCTTTATTCTCCTGATATTCTTCATCGTAACAACCACATTTGTCGAAGAGACCGGGATTGAGGTGGATAAACCGCAGGCTGCGTCTTCGGTCAAACTGGAAAAAACAAGCATCCTGATTGCACTAACAGAAAAGGGAGAGGTGGTTTACGGAGGTCGGGAAATCGGTTTTGGTGGCGTTCGGCCACTTGTCAAACGCATGCTCCAGAAGGAGGAAATTCCTGTTATTATTCAGGCAGACACCGCGGCACAATCCGGATTGCTGGTCCGCGTTATTGATGAAGCCAAACTGGCCGGAGCCGTGAAGGTGAGTGTCGCCACACGAAAAACTCAAAAATGAACATGAGCATTATAAATAACCACAAGAAAGCTTCTAAAACTTCAAGGCATTTTCATCGGATTCGTGTCGTTTTGGGTGCGGTGCCACTTACACTTGCCTTTTTCCTTGTGCTCCCACTCATGCAAACTATCAGTAAGCCCGTAACCACTGACATAATACTACAAAATGTAGATACAATAAACGTTCCGCCTCCTCCGCCCCCACCGCAGGAGGAACCCCAAGAAGAGCCGGAACCTGAAGAAACACCGCCGGAGCTAACTGAGGAAGCACCACCTCTCGGTTTGGATCAGCTTGAACTGGCCTTGAATCCGGGTTTTAACGAGGGCTGGATGGCCGGTGACTTCGCTATAAAGCTAAACACAATTGTCTCTGACAGTAAAGATGTTGATGCCTTGTTCTCAATTGCAGACCTCGACCAAAGACCGCGTATTATTTACCAGCCCGGCCCAATACTCAACAGCAAGCTGCGAAGAAAAGCCCCAGGCACTGTTTATATTATTTTTGTCGTTGACAAACAAGGCAGAGTACAAAACCCAATAGTGCAAAAAGCGACTGACCCTGTTTTTGAAATGCCCGCACTGAAGGCCGTTAGAAAATGGAAGTTTGAACCCGGCAAACACAACGGTAAAGCCGTGCGATTCCGCATGCGTGTACCTATAACCTTTCCGAAAGGATGATAATTATAAAAAGGAAGATGACAAAAATGAAAAAAGTAGTAGCATATTACTGTCTTGTCCAGTTCATTTCGCCTTTGTTCAACTCTTTAATGCCCTGCTGCGCCGCATCACAGAAAGATAATGTAGATGTTGTTTTGCCCACGTCTTATTTGAGCAAATCGGAACTCGATATATGGAATGACCCAAGCTTCAAAAAGTATTTCGCCCAAAGTTACATCGCCGAGACGGAAATAGAGCCGCGAGTTACCGTCAACGAGCGGGATAAGATGCTTAAAGTTCTTGACTTTATATCATCCGAAAAAATGGACGAAGCGGTACGCTTACTCGAAAAGAATCGCAAAGAAGCGTCAAGTGCCGTGTTTGACTTCACACTTGCCAATATCTACTTTCAGCAGGAAAAGCTCGACGGGGCGGCCTCCGCCTATCAGGCAGCCATTGAAAAATACCCCAAATTCCGCCGTGCCTGGCGTAACCTCGGCCTGATTTATGCCCGCAAGAACGATTATGAGAAAGCGCTGCCGGCACTTACCAAAGTGATCGAACTGGGCGGTGGCGATGCAATAACTTATGGTTTGCTCGGTTATGCATACTCTTCCGTTGATAACAATCTTTCAGCCGAATCGGCATATCGTATGGCTATTCTGCTTGACCCGGCTACGTTAGACTGGAAAATGGGGCTTGCAAGAAGCTTGTTCAAACAAGCCCGTTTTGCTGACGCCGTTGCTATATGCGGACTACTGATTAACGACCAACCGGATAGAGCCGACCTCTGGCTGCTACAGGCTAATGCTTATATAGGGCTGAATCAGCCGCTTAAAGCCGCTGAGATATATGAATTTGTTGACCACCTCGGAGAATCAACATATCAGAGCCTCTGTACGCTGGGTGATATCTACATCAACCAAGAGCTTTATGAGATGGCGGTCAAATCATATATACGCGCGATAGAAAAAAAACAAGATGTCAACATAGACCGTCCCATGCGTGCAGCTAAAGTTTTGGCTGCACGTGGAGCAATTGAAGAAACCAGGCAACTGATTAAGCAAATTCAGGGCTTACACAGGGACCAGCTTGAAGACGAAGAACGCAAAGACCTGCTGAAATTACGAGCAAGGATTGCTGTTGCAGAAGGCTCAGGCGATGAAGAGGTCGATGTACTGGAAGAAATTGTTGCATTAGACCCCCTTGACGGTGAGGCACTAATCCTGCTTGGACGGAATTACGAGCGCAACGGTAATATTCAAAAGGCCGTCTTTTATTACGAACGGGCCGCAAGTATAGAGAAATTTGAAGCGGATGCCAAGCTGCGCCATGCTCAGTTGTTGGTTAGAAATGGTAAATATACCGAGGCCCTGCCGCTGCTAAGACGTGCTCAGCAAATTAATCCTCGTGAAAACATCCAAAAATACCTCGAGCAGGTGGAACGTGTTTCTAAAAGCCAATAAAAAGGGGCCGATAAAGCTTTAATAGGGCAGATTCTTGGCAATCTGTCTGTCCAACTCTCTTTCATCTATCATTATTTGGTGAAGTTTGTTATCTTTAAAGGTCAGGATATAGGGTTTAATCGCCCATCCATCCAGGGTGTAGCTGGATGGTATCTTGAGCTTGCAGGAATATTCTATATATTGGTCAGTCTGTCCTCTGTAACTCCACAACAGTTCCAGTTGGGTTACTTCGTCAATAGTCATACCCATTTCAAGTTGATCGACCTTGACATATTGATTACATCCTGTTAACAGCAATACTGAAATTATCAAAAACTTTTTCATAACTTCTCCTGTCAATACCCTAATATCATTTTTTGTATTTTCTTTGGTGTTATTTCATAATGTTATTTCGGAGCAAATGCTGAAGGGATTAACTAAAATTCGACAATATATCTTTTATCAGATATACGGAATCGACCTTCGTTAAGACCGTGTTCAAGGCCCGCCTTAGAGCTTCTTTATCATCGCCTTTGCTTCTATGTTAGCATTAAGTTTGTGTCCTGTTAGGCTTGTGTTTGTTTAATGTTAGAAATCGAGACTTGCCCACATAAATTGTTAGATTTCAGTTAAAATCGGACATTTTAATTCTTGAAATTTTCCCTGTTTGACGATAAAATATTAGCATGAGCAATAGAGAGAAATTCTGGTCTTTATTATTTATCGGGTTGCCGTGTCTTTTCATGTTGTGTTTAACTTTTGCCGCACTGGGATACTTGGTAATACGGTACATGCCTTACTTTATTTTATTATTATTGGGACTGTTAAAGGTCTTATTTGCAACGCCGTTGGGATGGGCTCTTTTAATATTTATTATCACCGGGCTTGTTTCAATCGGTTTGCCGGAAAACAGGCTATATAACTATAAAGCTAAATCTATTGATAGCCTCCACTCAGCAATATCCTCTATTGCAGGATTTGGCTACGGAACTGAGAAACCATATACCGGTATTCAAAAAATCAAAGAAATTAAACCAATTCTCAGCAAAACATGGGAGGCCAAGCAAAGAAAACAAAATCATGCAGTCTTTACACAGTCTGTTAGGCATTAGAATATTCATCGATTTTTCAAATCTTTTTGCCGCACAATACCTTTAAACCCAAAATCCAAAACAAATTCGAATATCAAAATACAAATAACTAAAACTGGATCCCCGCCTCCGCGGTGATGACAAAGGAATCGCTTCGCGACGCAATGTAGAGCTTGCTGATTAAGTGGCAGCTTCTTTGCTTGCAGTTGGATACCTTTGTGTTATGTTGCACGGAGTGAATGGATTTTCACTAAATTGTATCAAAACCCCTGCACTTGGAGAACACGGATGTATCGAAAAGCAAACCACAATCAGCTGACTTTTGAGAATTTTTATTGTGATGAACCTGGAGAAGATTCTCTCCGGGGTAGTTTATTTTTTGCTTTTTGTGTGGAATTGGCTGTTGGAAAGGGAGCGACTCGAAGGTATTAGAGGCGAAGATCAGATGCCGGCAGTTCTCAAGGCCGTAGCCTGAACCTACTGGTCGCAAGGAGAAAAAGGACAAAAGGCTTTTTCAGCAAGC